>NZ_LDUI01000011.1:0-143118 GCF_001043555.1 Chromobacterium sp. LK1
CCCCGGCCCTTCCATCCCCCCGCCACCGACCAGCCAAGAACTAGTGCAAATACGTGAATTCCTACTTGCTTAATTTCTTGATTGCCATCAAGCTGCACCGTTATTTCGATGTAATTAAACTACAGTATTGGCATCATATCTCTGCTTTGACAGTAAGCGTCAGCACTGTCGCGGCCTGATTGATGTCGCTGCGCCATCGAACACAGACAGGCCATTCCGTACGGTGTACTCTATCCGGCACGCCACACGGAACCGCTCATGAAGAAGCAGGCCGACGCTCGTAATAAAACAACTGATAAATTCCCGATCTGAGGAGTTATATATGAGCACACCCTTGCCACGACTGCAGATCCTCGCCCCCCTGTCCGGGTGGCTGGTCGCACTGGACACCGTTCCCGATCCGGTATTCGCCGGCAAGATGGTTGGAGACGGCATTTCGCTGGATCCGACCTCCTGCAGCCTGCTGGCTCCGGTCTCCGGCACCGTCAGCAATCTACATTCCGCGCACCATGCGCTGACCATCATCTCGCCCCAAGGCGTGGAAGTGATGGTGCACATCGGCATCGACACCGTGATGCTCAAAGGCCAGGGCTTTCAGCCGCTGGTCGCCCAAGGCCAGCAAGTCAAGGCCGGTCAGCCGCTAATCGATTTTGAACTGGACCTGGTCGCGCGCAAGGCGCAGAGCCTGTTGACCCAGATCATCATCACCAATGGCGATGCCACCGTCAGCGCGATGCACTGCGCCAGCGGCCAGGCCGAAGCCGGCAAGACCGTGGTGCTGGAGCTAGAACTGTCCGGAGCCGCCGCCACGGCCGCAGCCCCGGCCGCCGACAGCGCCAAGCTACTGTCCCCGGAAATCACCATCACCAATCCCGCCGGCCTGCACGCCCGCCCGGCCGCGGTATTCGCCAGCAAGGCGAAAAGCTTCCAGGCCGATATCCATCTGCTGCTGGGCGAGCAGTCCGCCAACGCCAAATCCGTGGTCGGCGTGATGGGCCTGTCCACCCGCAACGGCGACAAGGTGCGCATCGAAACCGCCGGCGCCGACGCCGAGCAGGCGCTGGCCGAACTGACCCAGCTGCTGCTGGACCGCTGCGGCGAGGCAGAGGACGAAGCGCCGGCCGCGCCCGCGTCGGTCATCGCCCCCGCCCTGCACGAAGAAAGCGCCGAACTGCTGGTCGGCGTCGGCGCCTCGCCCGGCCTGGCCATCGGCCGTGTCTACCATCACCGGCTGCAAGAATTCGACGTGCCGGAATTCGGCCAGGGCGCCAATCAGGAACAACAATTCTTCACCCGCGCCACTGAAGAAGCGGCGCAGCAGATAGACGCGGTCAAAACCCAGCTGACCGACACCGCCAAGCGGGCCATCCTGTCCATGCACCAGGAATTGCTGCAAGACCCGGACCTGCTGGCGCAAACCTATGCCGGCCTGGCCGACGGCAAATCCGCCGCCTGGGCCTGGCGCGCCGCCTTCAGTTCCTACTCCGCGCGCCTGGAAGCGCAGGACAACGCCTTGCTGCGCGAACGCGCCAACGATATCCGCGACGTGGGCCGCCGTGTGCTGGCCTTGCTGGCCGGCGTCAAGCAGGCCAGCCTGGACGTGCCGGCCGGCTCCATCCTGATCGCCGAGGATCTGACCCCGTCCGACACCGCCGCGCTGGACCCCAACAAGGTGCTGGGCTTCTGTACCCGCACCGGCGGCGCCACCAGCCATGTGGCCATCCTAGCGCGCTCGCTGGGCATTCCCGCGATCTGCGGCATTTCCCAGGCCGCGCTGGCGCTGCCGGATAGCGAGCAAGTCATCATCGACGGCAGCCGCGGCACGCTGCGCATCGCGCCGAACGCCGAGCAACTGGCCGCGGCCGAAACCGAAATCGCCGACATCGCCGCGCGCCGCGCCGCCGAAGCGGCGATGTCGCAACAAGAAGCGCGCACCCGCGACGGCGTGCGCATCGAAGTGGTGGCCAATATCCGCAATGCCGCCGACGCGCGCGAGGCGGTGGCCAAGGGCGCCGAGGGCGTGGGCCTGCTGCGTTCCGAATTCCTGTTCGACAACCGCGACACCGCGCCCAGCGAGCAGGAACAGGCGGAAGAATACTGCGCGGTGGCCCGCGCGCTGGGCGCCGAGCGCCCGTTGGTGGTGCGCACCCTGGACGTGGGCGGCGACAAACCGCTGTCCTACCTGCCGCTGCCCAAGGAGGACAACCCCTTCCTTGGCCTGCGCGGCATCCGCGTCAGCCTGGAGCGCCCGGACCTGCTGCGCACCCAGTTGCGCGCCATCCTGCAGGCCGCGCCGCTGACCCGCTTGCACATCATGTTCCCGATGGTGGCCTCGCTGGACGAATTGCGCGCCGCCAAGGCCATTCTGGCCGAAGAGCAGGCCGCAAGCGGCCAGCATGACTTCAAGGTGGGCATCATGGTGGAAGTGCCGTCCGCCGCCGTCATGGCCGCGCGCTTTGCGCCAGAGGTGGACTTCTTCTCCATCGGCACCAATGACCTGACCCAGTACGTGCTGGCGATGGATCGCGGCCATCCGCAGTTGGCCAAGCAGGCCGACGCGCTGCACCCGGCGGTGCTGGCGATGATCGCGATGACTTGCGACGGCGCCCGCGCCCACGGCAAATGGGTGGGCATCTGCGGCGGTCTCGCCTCCGACGAGCGCGCCGCGCCGCTGCTGGTGGGCATGGGCGTCGGCGAGCTGTCGGTCAGCACGCCGGCGCTGGCCGCGGTCAAGGCCACGCTGGCGCGCTGGAGCGCGGACGAATGCCAGGCGCTGGCGCGACAGGCGCTGGCCCTGTCCACCGTGACCGAGGTGCGCGAGCTGTTGAATACCCAGGCCAGATAAACAGGCGCTGGCCCTGAGCACTGCCGGGCGGCGGCAAGGCCGCCCGCTATTCCCTACGCGATCGAGCAAGGAATAAACCATCATGTTTAGTCAATCATTCGCATTTCTGCAAAAAATCGGCAAGGCGCTGATGCTGCCGGTGGCCGTGCTGCCGGTAGCCGGCCTGCTGCTGGGCATAGGCGCCACCGATTTCCACACCCAGAGCAGCGTCGCGCTGGCCATTCTGTCGCTGATGAAGAACTCCGGCGACGTGATCTTCGGCAATCTGCCGCTGATCTTCGCCGTGGGCGTGGCGCTGGGCTTTACCGAAAACGACGGCGTGGCGGCGATCGCCGCGGTGATCGGCCACCTGGTCACCACCGTCACCCTGGGGGTGATGGCCGGACTGATGGGGGTCAAGCCCGACACCATCATGGGTCTGCCGTCGATACAGACCGGCGTGTTCGGCGGCATTCTCGCCGGCGGCCTGGCGGCGTATATGTTCAACCGCTATTACCGGATCAAGCTGCCCGAATACCTGGGCTTCTTCGCCGGCAAGCGCTTCGTGCCCATCGTCACCGCCATCAGCGCCATCGTGCTGGGCGTGGCGCTGTCCTTCATCTGGCCGCCGATAGGCAATGCCATCAAGAGCTTCTCGCAGTGGGCCGCGGTCAGCGACCCGCGCACCGCCGCCACCGTCTACGGCTTCGTCGAGCGCCTGCTGCTGCCCTTCGGCCTGCACCACATCTGGAACGTGCCCTTCTTCTTTGAAATCGGCGCCTTCCCCGACCCGGTCAGCGGCAAGATGATACATGGCGACATCAACCGCTTCTTCGCCGGCGACCCGACCGCCGGCATCCTGTCCGGCGCCTTCCTGTTCAAGATGTTCGGCCTGCCGGCTGCGGCCATCGCCATCTGGCATTCGGCCAAGCCGGAAAACCGCGTCAAGGTGGGCGGCATCATGATTTCCGCCGCGCTGACCTCCTTTTTGACCGGCATCACCGAACCGATCGAATTCTCCTTCCTGTTCGTCGCGCCGGTGCTGTACTTCCTCCATGCCTGCCTGGCCGCGTCGGCGCAGTTCATCGCCAACACCCTGGACATGCACATGGGCTTCACCTTCTCCCAGGGCGGCATCGATTACCTGATGTTCAACCTGTTCGGCGACAAGGCCAAGCATGCCTGGTACGTGCTCATCCTCGGCCCGATCTACGCGGGCATCTACTATGGCGTGTTCCGCTTCGTCATCGCCAAGTTCAACCTGAAAACCCCGGGCCGCGAGGACGAAAGCGCCGAAGCCAGCGTGGAGCTGAGCGAGGACGCGCGCGCGCGCGAACTGGTGCTGGCCTTTGGCGGCCGCTCCAATATCAGCAGCCTGGACGCCTGCATCACCCGGCTGCGCATCGCGGTGAAAACGCCGGCCATGGTGAATCAGGCCAAGCTCAAGAGCATGGGCGCGTCCGGCGTGGTGGTGGTGGGCAACGGCATCCAGGCCATCTTCGGCCCGCAGTCGGAGAACCTGAAGACCGATATGGAAATCTATCTGCGCAGTGCTGGCGCCGATGCCGAACTCGACGCACCGGCCAGCGCGCCGGCCCCGGCGCCGCAGGCGGCGACGCCGATGCCGGCAGCCGACCAGGGCCAGGCGGCGGCGCTGCGCCAGGCCTTGGGCGGCGCGGCCAAGCTGGCCAAGGTGGAAGCCATCGCTCATACCCGCTTGCGGGTGGAACTGAAGCCGGGCTCGCAGCTCAATCAGGATGCCGCGCGCGCCGCCGGCGTGGTGGCGATGCTGGAAGTGTCCCCCGGCGTCTGGCATTTGATCGTCGGCGATCAGGCCGCGGCCCTGGCTAAGGCACTGCAAAGCTGAGTCAGCCGCAAGCCTTTCCTGCCATGCCAAACGCCAGCGCTCGCGCTGGCGTTTTTGCTGCCTAGCGCGCGACCCGCACGCCCCCCGCCACACCGCCACGGCTGAACAGTACCTGCCACAGCTGCAGATCCCGGGCGCGAAACGCGCCGGCGCAAGCGCACAGATAGTATTCGAACATGCGCCGGAAGCGTTCCGAATAAGTGGCGGACAGCTGCGGCCAAGCCCGGCGGAAGCGCTGCAGCCAGGCCATCAGGGTCAGATCGTAATCGGCGCCGAAGTTGTGCCAGTCCTCCATCACCCAGTCCGGTTCGCTGGCGCGGGCGATCTGGCTCGCCGACGGCAGGCAGCCGCCGGGGAAAATATAGCGGTTGATCCAGGGATCCACGCGCAGACCGGCGCGCAGCGAGCCTATCGTATGCAGCAGGAACAGCCCGTCCGGCTTGAGATTCTTCCTCGCGATCGAGAAATAAGAAGCGTAGTTGCGCGGCCCGACATGCTCGAACATGCCGACAGACACGATGCGATCCGCCTGCAAGCGCAGTTGGCGGTAGTCCTGCAGACGGATGTCCACATCCAGCCCCTCGCAATGCCGCCGCGCCAGTTCCAGCTGCTGCGCCGAAATCGTCACCCCGGTCACATGAACCCCGTAATGGCGCGCAGCGTAAGCGGCCAGGCCGCCCCAGCCGCAGCCGATGTCCAGCACACGCATGCCGGCTGTCAGGCGCAATTTATCGCAGATCAGCCGCAGCTTGGCTTCCTGAGCGTCCTCCAGCGTCGCAGCCTGTTTCCAATAGCCGCAGGAATACTGCATATGCGGGTCCAGCATCGCCAGGAACAAATCGTTGCCCAGGTCGTAATGGCGCCGACCGACCCGGCGCACCCGGCTTGGCGATTGCAAGTTGAACAAGCGCGCGGCGCAGGCGTGCAGCAGCTCGCGGACGCCGCGCGGCAGAGCTTGCTCCAGGCCGGCGCGCAAAACCCGATGGAAGAATGCGTCCAGCTGCTCGCAGTCCCACCAGCCGTCCATATAGCTCTCCCCCAGGCCCAAAGAACCCTGGGCCAGCACGCGACGGAAGAAATCGGGATGGAATACCTTGATGTCGTGGCCATGCCGGCCATTGACGGCGATGCCGGCCTGGGCCAGCAAATCGGCTACCGCTCGGTAGCCGGGACTCCGCGACGCGGCGGCGCGGTTATCAAGACAGGATGAATTCATGCGGCCTCCATGGCTTGCGCCACAATGGTGTTGAACTCATGCAGCGCTCACGGCGAGGCTGCGCGGCAAAGACAAGCTATCCTTGCGCCCGGCTTGTTATTGGCTCCGTGACAGGAGGCGAGGCGCCGCCGCCGGATGGCGGCGCGATGGCGGATTACAGCTCGAACAACTCGCGCAGATGGCGCGCCACGCCGGCTTCGCGATTGCTGCCTATGCGCGGTACTTGTGGCAGTTGCTCGGCCAGCCGCGGCTGGGCATTGCTCATCATCCGCGGATGGCCGGCGGTCTGCAGCAACTCGATATCGTTCTGACCGTCGCCAAACGCCAGGCAATGCGCCTTGTCCAGGCCCAGATCCGACAGCACCAGTTCCAGCGCGTGCCCCTTGGACACGCCGGGCGCCATCACTTCCAGGCAGTCATCGGCCGAGAAGGTGATGTAAAGCTCATCGCCAAAGGCCTGGTGAAGCTTGCGCTCGACTTCCAGCAAATGCGCGTGTTCGCCGATATAAAGCACTTTACCGACACCAGCGCCGCTGTGCCCGGCCAGATCGGCCACTTGATAGCGCAGTCCGGAATCGGCATGGAAATTGAGCAGGTACTGGCAGGGTTGATCGATCAGCCAGCCATCGTCCAGATAGAAGTTCAGCACCGTGCCGGCGGCGAACTCCGGCTGCGCCAGCCGGCGCACCAGCGCGGGATCGATATCCTGGCGATGCACTAGCTTGTCGTCGGGATCATGCACCCGCGCGCCGTTGGAGGTGATCAGGTGGGCGCGAATGCCCAAGGCCTGGCGGATGCCCTGCACGTCCAGATAGTGGCGGCCGGTGGCGATGGCGAAACGCACGCCGCGCGCTTGCAGCGCCTGCAAGGTGCTGGCGGTGAACGGGTCCACCGCGTGATTGGGGTCAAGCAAGGTGCCATCCAGATCGGATGCGATGAAGTGGTACACCATCAAACTCCCGCGACAACAGAAGCCATCAGTATACGCCCACCGCAAGACACTGCCCAATATTGAAAGCGGGCGCTCGCATGGACTGATCAGAACCATGCGCCGCCCCGCCATCACGCCGCCGGCGCTGCTTCCCCGCCAAACTGCTCATAGGCCTGCAAGGCTTCCGCCGCCGTCATCAGCGACGGGCCGCCGCCCATATAGATGGCCACTTGCAGCATCTCCATGAATTCGGCGCGGCCGCAGCCCAACTCCACCAGCGCCTTGGCATGGAAGGCCAGACAGCCGTGGCAACGGTTGGCGATGCCTATCGCCAGCGCGATCAGTTCCTTGGTCTGGTTCGACAAGGCGCCGCCGGCATGCGCGGCGCGGCTCATCTGGCCGAAGCCTTTCAGGGTTTCCGGAATCTCCTTGCGCAGCTTGCTCAACTCCGCGCCCAGTTCCGCGCTCAAATCAGGGTAATGCTGGCTCATGTCCATCTCCTTAACATAACAATATACATTATATTTAACTATATATTGAATGGCAAGCCAATACGCAATGCAAAAAGCCGAACTCGATGAGTTCGGCTCTTCAGGTATCTGGTGGCCAGTCGCGGAATCGAACCACGGACACGCGGATTTTCAATCCGCTGCTCTACCAACTGAGCTAACTGGCCGACGGGTGCTGAAGCTAAGGCGGTGATGGTGGCCAGTCGCGGAATCGAACCACGGACACGCGGATTTTCAATCCGCTGCTCTACCAACTGAGCTAACTGGCCATCACTGCTGCGCTGTCGCGCCGTCAGAGCCACGCATTTAATCAGAGGACGTTAACCGCGTCAAGGAATAATTGCAAAAAAACGGGCGGCTGCGGCGCGGAAAAAATAAGCGGGCCAGCCGTCTGAAACGACTAGCCCGCCGGATCAAAGACTTAGATCGCGTCCGGCTGCCGGGACGGGTGAGCTGCCGCAAAAGCCGGCAATTGCTCCAGCACGTCCGCGACGCGGACGATGTTCGGATACGCAGTCAGATCCAGGCCGAAGCGATGGGCGCTGAACACCTGCGGCAGCAGGCAGACATCGGCCAGCGTCGGCTGCTCGCCCGCCGCGTAGCGGCCAGGCGCTGCCGCCAGCTGCTGTTCCAGCGCGGCGAAGCCGGTCTGAATCCAGTGACGTATCCACTGCGCCTTGCCCTCTTCATCCTTGCCGTACTCGGTCTGCAGATATTTGCCGACCCGGGTGTTCTGCAAGGGATGGATGTCGGCGGCGATCGCCAAGGCCAGCGCGCGAACCCGCGCCCGCTCCGCCGGAGCGGACGGCAACAGCCGCGGCGTATCCGGATAGGCCTCGTCCAGGTATTCGCAGATCGCCAGGGACTGCGCGATCTTGACCCCGCCGTCGTCCAGCAACGGCACCAGCCCCTGCGGATTGATGGCCAGATACTCGGGGCTGCGCTGCTCGCCCTTGAGCAGATTGATCGGCTGATAGCGGTAATCCAGCCCTTTCAGATTCAGCGCGATGCGCACCCGGTAGGCGGCGCTGGAACGGAAATAGCCGTACAACACGCGCTCAACCATGTTTCACCACCGTCTGCTCGATGGCGCCGAAGACGCTGGCGCCGGTGGCGTCCTTCATTTCGATGCGCACGCGGTCGCCTACTTTCATGAACGGGGTCGTCGGCGCGCCGCTCTCTATTGTCTCTATCATCCGCTGTTCCGCCAGGCAGCAGGAGCCGACGCTGCGGTCGTGATTGGACACGGTGCCGGAGCCGATAATGGAGCCGGCGGCCAGCTCGCGGGTCTTGGCCACGTGCGCCACCAGTTGCGGGAAACTGAACTGCATTTCCACGCCGGCGTTGGGATGGCCGTAAGGCGCGCCGTTGTATTCCACCAGCAGCGGCAGATGCGCCTTGCCGTCGCGCCAGGCGGCGCCCAATTCGTCCGGTGTCACCGCCACCGGCGAGAACGCCGTGGCCGGCTTGCTCTGGAAGAAGCCAAAGCCCTTGGCCAGCTCATTGGGAATCAGATTGCGCAGGCTGACATCGTTGACCAGCATCAGCAGGCGGATCTGGTCAGCGCAGGCGGCGGCGTCGGCGCCCAGCGGCACGTCGCCGGTGATCACCGCCACCTCGCCCTCGAAGTCCAAGCCCCAGGCTTCGTCGCGCAGCGGAATCGGCGCCAGCGGCGGCAGGAAGGCGTCGGAGCCGCCCTGGTACATCAGCGGATCATGGTAGAAGCTGGCCGGCACCTCGGCGCCACGCGCCTTGCGCACCAGTTCGACATGGTTCAGATAAGCGCTGCCGTCCGCCCATTGATAGGCGCGCGGCAATGGGCTGTGGCAACGCTGCGGCTCGAACGGGAAGGCGCCCGGCACCTCACCGTCGTTAAGCGCGGCGTAGACTTCCTGCAGCCGCGGCGCCAGCGCGTCCCAGCCGTCCAGCGCCTGCTGCAGGCTGGCAGCGATCTGCGGCACCGCCACCGCGCGGGACAGGTCGCGGCTGACGACCAGCAGTTGGCCGTCGCGGGTTTGATTCTGATATGTGGCGAGTTTCATCTTCTATTCTTTCTGCAGCTGGGCAGCTGAAATTCCAGTGATACGGTATGACATCCACGACATCGCCTGAGCGCTATCGCGTCGCGAGCAAGCCGAGGTCGGCGGGAGAAGCGCAGCGGTACAAATGTTACCGCGAGCATCGCAGCGCCGAGATCGGCTTGCGCAGCAGCGATAACGCCAGGCGACTAGGGCTTGGGTTTCCAGCTGTCCACATACTGGGTCCACTCCACCTCCGGCATCTGCGGCCCCTGCTCCAGCGCATCGCGCGCGTCTATCATCACCGCCACTTCGTCGGTGAAGGTCTTGGGATCCGTCATCGCCTTGGCGAAGGCCTTGGGGTGCGGCCCGTGGGTGAAGCCGGCCGGATGGAAGGTCAGCATGCCCGGCTTGATATTGTCGCGACTGAAGAAGTCGCCGGCGTGATAGAAGATCACTTCGTCGTAATCGTCGTTGTTGTGATAGAACGGCACCTTCAAAGCGCCGGGATCGGACTCGATCGGCCGCGGCACAAAGGTGCAGATCACGAAACCGTCGGCGACGAAGGTGGTATGCGCCGACGGCGGCAAGTGATAACGGTGGCTCATCAGCGGCCGGATGTCGCGCCAGTTGATGCGCGCCACCGAGTGATTGCCGTGCCAGCCCACCGCGTCCAGCGGATTGAACGGATAAGTCACCGTGGACAGCGCGCCGCGGCGCTTGATCACCACCTGCCACTCGTCCTCGGTCTGCTGCGCGCGGAAGGCGTCGTCTATCGCCGGCACGTCCAGCATCGCCTCGTCGAAAATGGCGTGCGGCCCGACCAGGCCCTTATCCGGCAACTGGTAAGCGCCGTTGCTGGTCTCGATCAGCAGCATGGTGGTGGGCGCCGCCGGCTCGATGCGCCAGCTGGTGGAGCGCGGCATCAGGATATAGTCGCCGTCGCGATAGCTCAGGTGGCCGTAATCGCAAAACAACTCGCCGCTGCCGGCGTGGATGAACAGCATATCGTCGCCGTCGCCGTTGCGGAACAACTGAGTCATCGCCTGATCCACGCTCCAGATGCGCAGCTTGCATTGGGCGTTGTGCAACACCAGCGGCGCGGCCCAGGGCGCGGCGACGTTCTTGGGCAACTCATTCAGATCAAAGGCGCGCGGACGCAGCGGACCTTCCCAGGCGCTCCAGCCGGTGGGCGGATGCTTGTGGTGCAGATGGGTGGCCGGACCGAAGAAGCCGCTGCGGCCCACTTCGCGCTCATAAATGGCTTCGCTCGGAAAATCGGCGTGGGCCTGGCGCGAGACGGTGCCTTCGCGGTGGGGAAATTGAATCCATTTACGCATGATGAGTCCTTCAAGCCCGCCGTCGGAACGGCGGGGATCGCATGGATGAACAGCGGGCTTTAGATGACGCCGCGGCGAATCTGGTCTTCTTCGATCGACTCGAACAGCGCGCGGAAGTTGCCCTCGCCGAAGCCCTCGTTGCCCTTGCGCTGGATGATCTCGAAGAAGATCGGACCGATCACGGTTTCGGTGAAGATCTGCAGCAGGATGCCGGCGCCGTCCACCGGCGCGCCGTCCACCAGGATATGGTTCTTGTGCAGGCGCGCCAGATCCTCGCCATGGCCCGGCACCCGGGTGTCCACTTTTTCATAATAAGTGTCCGGGGTGTCCAGGAAGCGGGTGCCGGCGGCCTTCAAGGTTTCCACGGTGTGGTAGATGTCGCGGGTGGTCAGCGCGATGTGCTGGATGCCCTCGCCATGGTATTCGCGCAGGAATTCCTCGATCTGGCTCTTATCGTCGGAGGATTCGTTGATCGGGATGCGAATCTTGCCGCAGGGGCTGGTCATCGCCTGGGACACCAGGCCGGTGAGCTTGCCCTCGATGTCGAAATAGCGGATTTCGCGGAAGTTGGCGATATCGGTGTAGAAACCCGCCCACTTGGCCATATTGCCGCGGAAGACATTGTGGGTCAGGTGATCGATCTCATACAGGCCCACGCCTTGGGGATGCTGATCCACGCCGTCCAGCGGCAGGAAGTCCACATCGTAAATGCTGTGCTCCGGACCGTAGCGGTCGACGAAATACAGCGCCGAGCCGCCAATGCCTTCCACCGCCGGAATGTTCAACTCCATGAAGCCGATCGGACGTTCATACTTCTTGGCGCCATGAGCCAGCGCATATTCATAGGCCTTGGCCGCGTCCTTGACGCGCCACGCCATCGCACAAGCGGACGGGCCGTGCTCGTGGCCGAAAGCCTTGGCCGGCTGCGACGACTCACCGTTCAGAATGAAGTTGATGTCGCCCTGACGGAACAGGCTGACATTCTTGCTGCGATGGCGCGCCACTTCGCTGAAGCCCAGCGACAAAAACAGCGCTTTGAGCTTGGCGATGCCATCTTCGGTGGGGGCGGTGTATTCGACGAATTCAAAGCCGTCGGTGGCCAGGGGGTTTTGCAGCATGGTTTCCATTTTCATCTGTTTCTCCTGTTTGTAGATGAGTGTGCGCCGGCTCGCGACGAGCGGAAGTAGAGCGCCGCTCTGAACTGGCGACTTGGTCTTGTGGTCCGCGCAACAAGCTTGTTTATTAACAATTAACACTAGCTTTTGATGGCATGTCTTGTGATAGTCTTGTCATGACATGTTGAGAAAGCCTTGTTCTAGACACGGTTTCACCGGGAAAAGCGCACAAGAAGACGGGACAGAAGAAAGAAAAGGCTGAATAGCCGGCGCTGATGAACACTCACGCCGCGCACACGGCCTGCCGCAATGACTTGCGGCAAGCTTCTCCTCTGGATGTGAATCTTAAATCTCCGCCGTCTTATCGCTCGACAAACCCCGGTGCTTTTTTAGCGCCGTGTGTAGAATGCGTTTTTAGGCTTTTTATTCTATGGAAACTACGGGGCAATTTTCTTGCTAAATACCAAGAAACCAGTAATAACTAAGTATAAAACACTAATATTTTGCCTCTTTTAGGAGAAAACATGCCAAGTCTTACATTAGATAAGACAGACTTGCGTATTCTGGCCGAGCTACAGCATGACGGTCGCTTAACCAACGTGGAATTAGCAGAACGGGTGGCCCTGTCTCCATCCCCTTGTCTGCGCCGTCTGAAACAGCTGGAGGAGTCCGGCGTGATCCGCCAGTACGTGGCGCTGCTGGATCCGGCCCGCATCGGCCTGGGCTTGCAGGCCTGGGTGCGGGTGACGCTGGAAAAGCGCGGCAATGCGCATTTGCAGAGCTTTATTGAAGCGGTGCAGAGCTGGCAGGAAGTCATCAACTGTTTCGCGATGACCGGCGAGATGGACTATCTGTTGCAGGTGTATTTCGAAGACATGGAACACTTCTCGCGCTTCGTGATGGATGAGTTGTTGCAGCATCCTGGCGTCGCCGATGTGAAATCCAGCTTTGTGCTCAAGGAGATCAAGCGGACGACTTCATTGCCGCTGGGCCAATTGCGTGGCCTTTAGGCGGGCGGCCTCGCGCCGCGTCAGGATTAGAACAGAACGGCCCGGTATTCCGGGCCGTTTTGCATGGGAACGCGTCCTGATTCACAAACCTAGCCGCTGCCAAATGGTGGACACCAAGCCGGCCTGATTCAGCGTGTAGAAGTGCAGACCCGGTGCGCCGTGCTGCAGCAGGCGGTCGCACAACTCGGTCACCACGTCCAGGCCCAGCGCGCGGATGGACGCGCTGTCGTCGTAATAGGCCTGCATGCGCTGACGCAGCCAACGCGGCACTTCCGCGCCGCACATGTCGGAAAAACGACACAGTTGCCCGAAGTTGGAGATCGGCATGATGCCCGGAACGATGGGAATATTCACGCCGCGCGCCTGCGCTTCGTCGACGAAGCGGAAATAGGCGTCGGCATTGAAGAAGTACTGAGTCATCGCCGAATTGGCGCCGGCGTTGACCTTGCGCACGAAGTTGTTGATGTCGTCCTCGGCCGAGCGCGCCTGCGGATGGAATTCAGGATAAGCGGCCACTTCGATGTGGAAATGATCGCCATGCTCGGCGCGGATGAATTCCACCAGCTCATTGGCGTAGCGGAATTCGCCGGCCGCCACCATGCCGGACGGGATGTCGCCGCGCAGCGCGACGATGTGGCGGATGCCGTTATTGCGGTATTCATTGAGAATGGCGCTGATATTGTCGCGGGTGGAACCGATGCAGGACAGGTGCGGCGCGGCGGCATGGCCTTCGCTGCGGATTTCCAGCACCGTCGCCAGCGTGCCATCGCGGGTGGTGCCGCCGGCGCCAAAGGTGACGGAAAAGAACTGCGGCTTGAACTGGGCCAGTTGCTGGCGCGTGGTGCGCAGCTTGGCGATGCCTTCCGGCGTTTTGGGCGGAAAGAATTCGAAACTGAAGGTTCGGCTCTGTGCTGTCATGATCTCTCTGTATCTCCTGCGGGAGACTCCTTTGTTTTTATAGGATGACCGCAGTCCGCGGCGGCGGACAAGAAAAAACGGACAGCACCATTCTAATAGCACTGTCCGTTTTAATATCGTTATAAAAATCAATAACGATAGTGATCCGGCTTATATGGACCTTGCTTGGGCACGCTGATATAGGCGGCCTGCTCGTCGGACAGCTCGGTCAGCCTGGCGCCGATGCGGGCCAGATGCAGGCGCGCCACCTTCTCGTCCAGATGCTTGGGCAACACATAAACCTGTTTGCCGTATTGCTGGCCGTTGGCGAAGATTTCCACTTGCGCCAACACCTGGTTGGTGAAGGAGTTGGACATCACGAAGCTGGGGTGGCCGGTGGCGCAGCCCAGATTGACCAGCCGGCCCTCGGCCAGCAGGATCACGCGCTTGCCGTCTGGGAAAATGATGTGGTCCACCTGCGGCTTGATATTGTCCCACTGGTACTGGCGCAGGCTGGCGACTTCGATCTCGCTGTCGAAATGGCCGATATTGCAGACGATGGCGTTGTTGCGCATCTTCTTCATGTGTTCATGCGTGATCACGCCGACATTGCCGGTGGCGGTGACGAAGATATCGGCCTGATCGGCCACTTCGTCCATGCGCACCACGCGGTAGCCTTCCATCGCCGCCTGCAGCGCGCAGATCGGGTCCACCTCGGTCACCCACACCGTGGCGCCGAGGCCACGCAGGCTCTGCGCGCACCCCTTGCCCACGTCGCCATAGCCCAGCACCACCGCCACCTTGCCGGCCACCATCACGTCGGTGGCGCGCTTGATGCCGTCCACCAGCGATTCGCGGCAGCCGTAGAGATTGTCGAACTTGGACTTGGTCACCGAGTCGTTGACGTTGAAGGCAGGGAACGGCAAGCGCCCTTCCTTCTCCAGCTGATACAGGCGATGCACGCCGGTGGTGGTTTCCTCGGTCACGCCCTTGATGTGCTTGAGACGCTTGGAATACCACTGTGGGTCTTGCTGCAGATAACGGGCGATGGCGGCGAACAGCGCGGTCTCTTCCTCATTGGACGGATGGCTGATCACACCGCGATCGCCTTCCGCCTTGCTGCCCAGCATCAACAGCAAGGTGGCGTCGCCGCCATCGTCGAGAATCATATTGGCCGGCTCGTTCTCCGGCCATTCGAAGATCTTGTGGCTGAACTCCCAGTACTCGTCCAGGCTCTCGCCCTTGAAGGCGAACACCGGGATGCCGGCCGCGGCGATGGCGGCGGCGGCGTGGTCCTGGGTGGAGAAGATATTGCAAGAGGCCCAGCGCACTTCAGCCCCCAGCGCCACCAGGGTCTCGATCAAGACCCCGGTCTGGATCGTCATGTGCAGACTGCCGGCGATGCGCGCGCCGCGCAGCGGCTGGCTGTGCCGGTGCTCATCGCGCAAGGCCATCAGGCCCGGCATCTCGGTTTCTGCAATCGCCAGTTCCTTGCGGCCCCAGGCGGACAGATTGATATCGGCAACATGAAAATCGGTGAAATCAGCCATCGCGAGCATTCCTTAGTTCACGCAGCCGGCCAGGATGCGGCTCACCCGCTCCCGTGCCCGGCACGGTTTTGATCAGGTGAGCGCCGTTGAAACGGGAGCGGCCCGAGCCTGGGGATGGATCATCCTCGCAGCGCCCCTCGGGCCGACCGGCCGCCGCCAGCGTGGACACGCGGACAGCGACGTTTCGATTATACCTATGCCGCTCGGAAAAGGTAGGAGTCCGCATGCCAAGAAGATACACTACCGGCTTGCCGATCCATCGTCGCCCCATGACTTTCGATTTCACCCCGCTGGCCGCCCTGTCCGGGATCGCCGCGCTGATAGCCACCGCCATCGCCGCCATCGCCTGGTATCGCCGCCAGTTCCCCGGCGTGCGCTGGCTGGCGCTGCTGATGAGCGCGGTCGCCATCTGGGCCGCCGGCGCGATGTGCGAACTGGCCGCCACCAGCCTGCCCGTCAAGATAGCCTGGTCCAAGCTGGAATACCTGGGTACCTTGAGCACCCCGGTGCTGTTCCTGCTGCTGGCGTTGGACTACAACCGCATCCAGTTGAGCCGGCGCTGGCTGGCCGCCTTGTTCGCGCTGCCGCTGCTGTGCCTGCTGCTGGCGGCGAGCAATGAGATGCATCAGCTGATCTGGACCGGCTACCGGCCCAGCCCCTCCGGCTACAATCTGCTGATCTATGAGCACGGCCCGGCGTTCTGGATCGGCGTCGCCGGCTATTCCTATCTGATGATGCTGATAGGCTCGCTGATGCTGATCCGCGCGCTGCACTACTATCCAGCCTACTTCCGCGGCCAGTCCATCGTGCTGATGATCAGCGCCTGCGCGCCCTGGCTCGGCAACATCCTCTACCTGAGCGGCGCCATGCCGCTGCAAGGCCTGGACCCGACGCCGCACTCCTTCACCGTCACCGGCCTGATATTCGCGCTGGATCTGCTCTATTTACGCCTGCTCTACCTGGTGCCGGTGGCGCGCGCGCGCTCTTTCGAAGCCATGGGCGATGGCGTGATGGTGGTGGACGACAAGATGCGCATCCTGGACCTGAACCCAGCCGCCGCGCGGCTGCTTGGCCAATCCAGCCGCTTGCTGCTGGGGCAGCCCTTGCCGGCGGACTGGCCGCATGCCCAGATCCTGCCCTGCCAGCAGCAGCAACTGGAGCTGTCCTTGCAGGACGGCTCGCGCATCCTGGACCTGCGCGTGTATCCAATCACCCAACAGACCCAGCCGCACTCCAGCCGCATGCTGGTGCTGCGCGACATCACCGAACGCCGCCAGGCGGAGGAGGCGCTGCGCAGCGCCAATCAGACCCTGGCCATGCGCATCGCCGAAATCGAGTCGCTGCAGGCGGCGCTGCGCGAGCAAGCGCTGCGCGATCCGCTGACCGGCCTGTACAACCGCCGCTATCTGGATGAGATGTTTCCGCGCGAGCTGAGCCGCGCCCGCCGCGACGGCAGTTCCTTGGCCATCGCCCTGATCGATCTCGATGATTTCAAGCGTATCAACGACAGCTTCGGCCACTTTCACGGCGACCAGGTGCTGCGGCGCTTGGCGACCTTGCTGGACAGCGATGGTAGCGAGGAGGACGTGATCTGCCGGCTGGGCGGTGAGGAGTTTCTGGTGCTGATGCCGGGCTGCGACAGCGAGCATGCCTTGCTGCGCGCCGAGCGCTGGCGCGCGGCCTTCGAACGCTTGCCGCACGGCGCCGGCGACGACAGTTTCTGCGCCACGTTTTCCTGTGGCATCGCGGTCTTTCCCAAGCACGCCGGCGCCGCGCCCCAGCTCTACCAAGCCGCGGACCAGGCCCTGTACCAGGTCAAGGCCGCCGGCAAGAATGCCTGTCGCCTGAGCACGGTCCTCTAGCCAAAAACAAAAAACGCCTGTCCGTGGACAGGCGTTTCTTGGCGTGCAACCGCGAGCGGTTTACAGGCCGGCGTCGGCGCGCAGCGCTTCCACCTTGTCGGTGCGCTCCCAGCTGAATTCCGGCTCTTCGCGGCCGAAGTGGCCGTAAGCGGCGGTCTTGCTGTAGATCGGACGCAGCAGGTCCAGCATCTGGATGATGCCTTTAGGACGCAGGTCGAAATGCTTTTTCACCAGCTCGACGATCTTCTCGTTCGGGATGGAATTGGTGCCAAAGGTATCCACCGCGATCGAGGTCGGCTCGGCCACGCCGATGGCGTAGGAAACCTGGATCTGGCACTGGCGCGCCAGGCCGGCGGCGACAATGTTTTTCGCCACATAGCGGCCGGCGTAGGCGGCGGAACGATCCACCTTGGACGGATCCTTGCCGGAGAAGGCGCCGCCGCCGTGCGGCGCCGCGCCGCCATAGGTGTCGACGATGATCTTGCGACCGGTCAGGCCGCAATCGCCCATCGGGCCGCCAATCACGAAACGACCGGTCGGATTGATCAGGAACTTGGTTTCCGGGGTAATCATGTCCGGCGGCAGCACCGGCTTGATGATGTCCTCGATCACCGCTTCGGTCAGCGTCTTGTGATCGATGTCCGGGGTGTGCTGAGTGGACAGCACCACGGTGTCGATGCGCTTGGGCAGGCCGGTGGCGCTATCGTAGACGCAGGTGATCTGGCTCTTGGCGTCCGGACGCAGCCACGGCAGGCGGCCGTCCTTGCGCAGCTCGGCCTGACGCTGCACCAGGCGGTGCGCGTAGTAGATCGGGAACGGCATCAGCGTCGGCGTTTCATCGCAAGCATAGCCGAACATCAGGCCTTGGTCGCCGGCGCCCTGGGTCAGATCCAGGCCTTCGCCCTCGTTGACGCCCTGGGCGATGTCCGGGGACTGCTTGTCGTAGCAGGCCATCACCGCGCAACCGCGGAAATCGAAGCCCAAGGCGGAATCGTCGTAGCCGATGCGCTTGATGGTCTCGCGGGCGATCTTGATGTAATCGATGTTGGCGCTGGTGGTGATTTCGCCGGCCAACACCACCAGACCGGTATTCACCAGGGTCTCGGCGGCGACGCGCGCATGCTTGTCCTCGCGCAGGATGGCGTCGAGGATGGCATCGGAGATCTGGTCGGCGACTTTGTCCGGGTGTCCTTCCGACACCGACTCAGATGTAAACAGATATTCGCTCATTTATTATTCGTTCCCGAAAAATGCAAAACCTTGTGATGATAAAATAGGTCGCTTTAAGACCAAGACTGAGCTTCATATGTCTAAGCTAGTCCATTTATTGCTGTCTTTCTTGGCGCACCTGCCTTTATCCTGGCTACAAGGCCTAGGTGCCGTTCTTGGACGACTGACTTATCATGCGTCCCCCCGCTATAGAGCACGGCTCCGAGAGAACCTAAGTTCTAGTAAAATCTGTCGAAATTATCAGCTTTTACCGCGATTAGTCAAACAAAGCGCGGCGGAAACCGGCAAGGGCGCGCTGGAACTGGCCATAGCCTGGTGCCGCGAACCGGACGACATCGCCGCCATGGTGCGCGAATGCATCGGCTGGGAGCATGTCGAAGCGGCGCTGGCCAAAGGCCACGGCATCGTCTTCGTCACCCCGCACCTGGGCAGCTACGATATCGCTGGCCGCTACATCAGCTCGCGGCTGCCGTTTCCGCTGACCGCGATGTACCGCCCGCCCAAGCTCGCCTGGCTGGAACCGGTGATGCAGGCCGGCCGCGCTCGCGGCAAAGGCAAGACCGCGCCGGCCACCGGCGCCGGGGTGCGCGTGCTGATGAAGGCGCTGAAATCCGGCGAAGCCACCATCATCCTGCCGGACCAGGTGCCCGGCAACGGCGAGGGCGTATGGGCGCCGTTCTTCGAGCGTCCGGCCTATACCATGACCCTGGTGCCGCGGCTGGCGCAGATCAGCGGCGTGGAAACGCTGTTCTTCGTTGGCGAGCGCCTGCCAGGCGGCCAGGGCTTCCGCGTGCACATCGAACCGCCGGCGCAAGCTTTCAGCGGCGATAAGGAGCAAGATGCCACTCAGCTCAACGCTCAGGTGGAAGCGCTGATCCGCCGCTTCCCCAGCCAATACCTGTGGAGCTATAACCGCTATAAATGTCCGCCCGGCGTCAGCCGGCCAGACGCGCAATAACAGGAACGCTCGGAACCCCCTCGCCAACGCAGCGAGGTTTTCGAGCGTCCCAGCAAGGAAATCTATGAAATTCGCTTTTGCCCTGCTCTGGCTCATCCGCCTGCTGCCGATGTGGGCGATCGGCCTGCTGGCCCGCGGCCTGGGCAATATCGCCTACTGCCTGGCACGCGGCCGCCGCCGCGTCGGCATGATCAATCTGCGCTTGTGCTTCCCGGAAATGCCCATTGCCGAACGCCGCCGGCTGATCCGCCGCAATTTCCAGCACATGATACGCATGGTGCTGGAATACGGCGTCGCATGGTGGAGCTCGGCCCAGCGCATCGACAAGCTGGTCGAGATCAAGAACCTGCACTATGTCACCGAGCTGCGCGAACGCGGCGAAGACGTGATCCTGTTCTATCCGCACTTCGTCGGCTTCGAAATGTGCGTGTATGCGCTGAACCAATACATTCCGCTGGTCAGCGTTTACTCCCATCAGAAGAACGAAGCGCTGGATCGCCAGATCTACCAGGGCCGGCAGCGCTACGACAATGCCTACATCGTGTCGCGCCAGGAGGGCTTGCGTCCCATCATCAAGGCAATGCGCAAGGACCACGCGCCCTTCCTCTATCTGCCGGACCAGGACTTCGGCGTGCGCGACTCGGTCTTCGTCGACTTCTTCGGCGTCAAGGCCGCCACCATCACCGGCCTGTCCCGCATCAGCAAGCTGGCGCGCGCCAAGGTGGTGCCGGCCATCGCCCGCCGCGTCGGCGACCGCTTCGAGCTGGAGTTCTACCCGCCATGGGACGACTACCCGAGCGAAGATGTCGAGGCCGACACCCGCCGCATGAACGCCTTCCTGGAACAGCGCGTCCGCGAAATCCCGGACCAGTACTTCTGGCTGCACAAGCGCTTCAAGAGCCGGCCGCAAGGCGAAGCACGCTTCTACTAAGCAAGGCGCCGCAACGCGGCGCCTTTTTCAATCAGTTGTCGGCGTCGGCGAACGCATCCATCAGCAAGAAAGTACCCGCCTGCCGCTGCCGGCTGTCTATCTGCGGCACCAGCCGGCGGAAATGCTCGGTCTGGCAATGCCTGTCCAGCGCCGCCCGGTCCGGCCAGGTTTCGATGAAGACGAAATGGCCGGGGTCTTTCTGATCGATGAACAGCTCATAGCTGATGCAGTCCGGTTCTTGCTGCGTCTTCGCCACCAGTTCGCGATACAGCGGCATCACCTCGGCCACGCGCTCCGGCTGAATAAAGTCCTGGGCGATCACTTTCAACATCCCGTCCTCTCCGTTTCTCTCATCGCGCGGCCTTGGACTAGCCAGCGCGCCTGCCCAAAAAAAAACAGCGCGGACGGGAAATCCCGTCCGCGCCGCGTATTGCGTCCGCCCTGCTCGCGCTAGGCTCGCCGCCGCCAGAAGTAGCGATAGACAAAGCCCGGAAACGCGAATACCAGGAACAGCGACACCGTGGTCACGTAGAACTGCCAGTTCTGCGATTGCACCGGCATCAAGCGGCTCTCCAGCAAATAGGCGAAGCCGCCCACCAGCAGATACAGCGCCATCAGCTCGAGCAGGCGCCAGCCAAAATGCTTGTCGGCCACCTTCAGCACCCCGCCCACTTTCTGGGTCAGGAACGGCAGGTTGGCCGCCGCCAGGGCTACGAGGAATAAAACGATGACGCTGGATTGCATGGTGGAATGACCTTTAAATCACGGTGAGCGATTGACGCACGACTTGCACGCACAATTCCAACGCGCGCTCCGGCAGCAGGCCGATGAAGAGCAAGGCCAACGCGTTCAGCGACAGCACCAGCTTCATATCGCCGCGCACCACGATGTCGCTGCGGTCTTCCGCCTCGTCGAAATACATCGCCTTCACCACGCGCAGGTAGTAGAACGCGCCGATCACCGACATCAGCACCGCGAAGATGGCCAGCTTGATCATGCCGACGTCGACGATGGCCTTGATCACCGCGAACTTGGCGTAGAAGCCCACCAGCGGCGGGATGCCTGCCATGGAGAACATGGTCAGCAGCATCAGCAGCGCGTACCAGCTGTTGCGGCTGTTCAGGCCTTTCAGGTCGTCCAGCTTCTCGCACTCGAAACCGGCGCGCGACAGCGCCAGCAGCATGCCGAAGCTGACCAGCGACATCAGCACATAGCTCAGCGCGTAGAACAGCGCCGCCGAATAGCCGACCTTGGTGCCGGCCAGCACGCCCAGGAGCAGGAAGCCCATGTGCGAGATCGTCGAATAGGCCAGCATGCGCTTGATATTGGTCTGCACGATGGCGGTGATGTTGCCGATGGCCATGGACAGCGCGGCCACGATCACCAACATCATCTGCCAGTCAGCCACCAGCGCGTCCAGGCCCTGGGCCAGGATGCGCAGCGTGAACACGAAGGCGGCCAGCTTGGGAGCGGCGCCCACCATCAGTGTCACCGAGGTCGGCGCGCCGTGGTACACGTCCGGCACCCACATATGGAACGGCACCGCGCCCAGCTTGAAGGACAGGCCGGCCACGATGAACACCAGGCCGAAGATCAGCAGCACGTCATTGGCCTTGTGCGCGGCGATGGACTTGGCGATCGCGGCCAGTTCCAGCGAGCCGGTGGCGCCGTAGATCATCGAGATGCCGTACAGCAGCAGGCCGGAGGCCAGCGCGCCCAGCACGAAGTACTTCATTGCCGCCTCGGTGGCCTTCACCGACTCGCGCTGCAGCGCGATGATGGAGTACAAGGCCAGCGACAGCAATTCCAGGCCCATGTACAGGGTCAGGAAGTGCGAGGCCGACACCATCAGGTTCATGCCCAGCAAGGCGAACAGCGCCAACGAGAAATACTCGCCCTTGAACAGCTGGCGATCGGCGGTGTACTGCCGGCTGTAGATCAGCACGATGGCGGTGACCGCGTACATGGCCAGCTTGACCACGCCGCCCATGGGGTCGGCGACGAACATGCCGGAGAAAGTGAGCACCGGCTGAGCGGTGAAAGTCATCACCTGCGCCACCGCCGTGCCCAGCAGGGTCAGCAGCGTCAGGCCCAGGGTGATGCCGCGCTTCTCGTCCGAGACAAACAGGTCCGCCATCAGCACGAACAGGATCGCGCCGGCGAGGAACATCTCGGGAATCGCGGGTATCAGGTTGAGATCAGCCCAATTCATTGTTTCCATTCCTTCCGCGCTTACAGCTTGCTCTGCGAGACATGCAGAATCAGGTCATTGACCGACAGGTGCATTTTCTCGACGAAGGCTTGCGGGTACAGACCCATGCCCAGCACCGCGATGGCCAGGATGGCCAGTACCAGGAACTCGCGCTTGTTGACGTCGGACAGCTCCGCCACATGGCTGTTGCCCACTTCGCCGAAGATCACGCGCTTGTACATCCACAAGGTATAGGCGGCGCCGAAGATCAGCGTGGTGGCGGCCAGCGCCGCGTACCAGAAGTTCACCTGCACCGCGCCCATGATCACCATGAACTCGCCGACGAAGCCGGAAGTGGCCGGCAGGCCGGAGTTGGCCATCGCGAACAGCATCATGAAGGCCGCGAAGATAGGCATCTTGTTGGCCACGCCGCCGTAGTCGGCGATGTTGCGGCTGTGCACGCGGTCATACATCACGCCGATGCAGAAGAACATCGCGGCGGAGACGAAGCCGTGGGACACCATCTGCACCAGCGCGCCTTCAACCGCCCACTGGTTCAGCTCGGAACCGGTGAACAGGAACAGGCCCAGGGTGACGAAGCCCATGTGCGAAATCGACGAGTAAGCCACCAGCTTTTTCATGTCGGACTGCACCAGCGCCACCAGGCCGATGTAGACCACCGCCACCAGCGACAGCGCCACCATCACGCCGGACAGCTCGCGCGCGGCGTCCGGCAGGATGGGCAGCACGAACCGCAGGAAGCCGTAAGCGCCGATCTTCAGCGTGATCGCGGCCAGCACCATGGAGCCGCCGGTAGGCGCTTCCACGTGGGCGTCCGGCAGCCAGGTGTGCACCGGCCACATCGGCACCTTCACCGCGAAGGACAGGAAGAAGGCGACGAATAGCAGGATCTGCACCGTCAGCGGGATCTTGGCGATGTCGTGGAAAGCCTGGATGTCGAAGGACTTGCCAGCCTGGAAGTACAGGTAGATCAAGGCCACCAGCATCAGCAGCGAGCCGAGCAGGGTGTAGAGGAAGAACTTGATCGACGCGTACACGCGACGCGGGCCGCCCCAGACGCCGATGATCAGATACATCGGGATCAGCATGCCTTCGAAGAAGACATAGAACAGAATGGCGTCCAGCGCAGCGAAAGCGCCGTTGATCAGACCGGACATGATCAGGAAGGCGGCCATGTACTGCGCCACGCGCTTCTGGATCACCTGCCAGCCGGCCACCACCACCAGCAAGGTGGTGAAGCTGTTGAGCACGATGAACAGCATCGAGATGCCGTCCACGCCCAGGTGGTAGTTGATGCCGAGGGACTCGATCCACGGCTTCATCTCGACGAACTGCATGCCGCCGCTGAGATTGTTGAATTCAGTGAACAGCGGCAGCGACAGCAGGAAGCCCGCCAGGGCCCCCGCCGCGGCCAGCCAGCGCGCCAGCGCGGCCCGCTGATCGCCCCCTGTCGCCAGCACCAGCAACCCGGCCGCTATCGGGGCCCAGATCACCAGAGTCAATAGATGTGTGAACATAGTCAAACCCATTTGTTATTCCAATCCCGGAGCCCGGGCTCAACGCCAGATCAGCGGCCAGAACCACATCGTCATCAGCGCCAGCACCCCGATGATCATCGCGGTGGCGTAGCTGTAGATGAAGCCGGTTTGCGCGCGGCGGATGAAGCCGGAGAAAGTCGCCACCAGCTTGGCGGTGCCGTTCACCAACAGGCCGTCGATCAGCAACATGTCGCCCACCTTCCAGAAGAAGGTGCCCAGGGCTCGCGAGCCCTTGGCGAACACGGCGAAATAGATCTCGTCCAGGTAGTACTTGTTTTCCAGGATCTTGTTCACCAGGCTGAACTTCTGCTTGATGGCGGCCGGGATCTGCGGCGCCTTCATGTAGAAGAACCAGGCGGTGGCCACGCCGGCCAGCGCCAGCCACAGCGGCAGCGTGCTCAGCGAATGCACGCCCATGGCGGCGGCGCCGTGGAACTCGCGGGCGATCTCTTCCATCGCCGGATGCAGCTCATGGTTGACGGTGATCACGCCCTTGAAGAAGTCGCCGTACAGCAGCGGCTCGATCGCGAAGTAACCCACCAGCACCGACGGAATCGCCAGCAGCACCAGCGGCAGGGTCACCACCCACGGCGACTCGTGCGGCTTGTCGTTCGGACCCAGGCCATGGTGATGGTCGTGATCGTCATGGCCGTGGTCGTGATGATCGTCCTTCTTCTCCATCCAGCGTTCCTTGCCGTGGAAGACCAGGAAGTACATGCGGAAGGAATAGAAGGCGGTGATGAACACGCCGGCGATCACCGCGAAATAAGCGAAACCGGCCGCGGACAGATTGGACGCGTGCACCGCCTCGATGATGGAGTCCTTGGAGTAGAAGCCGGAGAAGAACGGCGTGCCGATCAAGGCCAGCGAACCCAACAGCGAAGTCAGCCAGGTGATGGGCATGTACTTGCGCAGGCCGCCCATATTGCGCATGTCCTGATCATGGTGCATGCCGATGATCACCGAGCCCGCCGCCAGGAACAGCAGCGCCTTGAAGAAGGCGTGGGTCATCACGTGGAACATCGCCACCGAGTAGGCCGAGGCGCCCAGCGCCACGGTCATATAGCCCAGCTGCGACAGCGTGGAGTAAGCCACCACGCGCTTGATGTCGTTCTGGACGATGCCGAGGAAGCCCATGAACAGCGCGGTGATGGAACCGGCGACCATGATCACGTTCAGCGCGGTGTCGGACAGTTCGAACAGCGGGCTCATGCGCGACACCATGAAGATGCCGGCGGTCACCATCGTTGCCGCGTGAATCAGCGCCGAGATCGGAGTCGGGCCTTCCATCGAGTCCGGCAGCCACACGTGCAGCGGGAACTGCGCCGATTTGCCCATCGCGCCGATGAACAGCAGGATGCAGGTCACGCTCAGCAACGACCACTCGGTGCCCGGAATCAGGCTGATGGTCTTGCTGGCCAGCGCCGGAGCGGCGGCGAACACGTCGCTGTAGTTCAGCGAACCGCCGAAGTAGGCCAGCACCAGGCCGATGCCCAGCAGGAAGCCGAAGTCGCCGACGCGGTTGACCAAGAAGGCCTTCAGGTTGGCGAAGATCGCGGTCGGACGCTTGAACCAGAAGCCGATCAGCAGGTAGGACACCAGGCCCACCGCTTCCCAACCGAAGAACAGCTGGATGAAGTTGTTGCTCATCACCAGCATCAGCATCGAGAAGGTAAACAGCGAGATATAGCTGAAGAAGCGCTGATAGCCCGGGTCTTCCTGCATATAGCCTATGGTGTAAATGTGCACCATCAGCGACACGCTGGTGACCACCACCAGCATCATCGCGGTCAGCGAATCCACCAGGAAGCCCACCGAGAACTCGTAGCCACCCACCGTCAGCCAGGTGTAAACCGGACCGTTGAACACTTCAGCCTGCCCGGTCAGGAAGGCGTGAAGCACCTTGAGCGAAAGCGCGGCGGACAGCGCCACGCCGGCTATCGTCACGACGTGCGAAGCGCGCCGGCCGATGGCCCATCCAAATAGGCCTGCAATGATGGAACCCGCCAGCGGGGCGAGTGCAATCAGCAGGTATAAGCTCTTCATATCCATGCTTGTGTGCTTTGTGTAGGTTCCGGTTTGCCTTAGCCTTTGAGGCTGCCCAAGTCTTCAACGTTGATGGTGCGCAGATTGCGGAACAGCACCACCAAGATGGCCAGGCCAATCGCGGCTTCGGCCGCGGCCACCGTCAGGATGAAGAATACGAAGATCTGGCCTGCCGTGTCCGACAGGTAATGCGAGAACGCGATGAAGTTGAAATTCACCGCGAGCAGCATCAGCTCGATGGCCATCAGCAGCACGATCAGATTTTTCCGGTTCAGGAAAACGCCTAGCACGCCGATGGCAAACAGGATTGCGGCCAGCACCAGGAAGTGAGTCAGTGTCAGCACATTTCCTCCCTTATGTTGATTGGCCGTCAGGCCTGTTGCTTACCGGAGTCGGCCTCGGAGGCCTCCTCCACCGTGGATTCTTCGGCAGGCTGTTCAGCCTGCATCTTGACCAGACGCACGCGGTCATTGCGCTTGACCTTGACCTGCAGCGCCGGATCGATAGCCTTGGTGTCCTTGCGGCTGCGCATGGTCAGGCCGATGGCGGCCACCATGGCCAGCAGCAGCACCACCGCCGCCACTTCAAAAGGCAGCAGATAGGTGGTGTACAACTGGCGGCCCAGCACCTTGACGTTGCTGAAGTCGGCAGCCAGCGGCGCGGCGGCCTGGTAGGCGTCCAACTTGGCGCTGGGGCTGGCCAGGATCATCGCCATCTCAAACACCATGATGATGCCTACGGCGGCGGCGATCGGCAGGTTCTTCCAGAAGCCCTCGCGCAGTTTCTCGATGTTGATGTCCAGCATCATCACCACGAACAGGAACAGCACCATCACCGCGCCCACATATACCACCACCAGGGTGATGGCCAGGAACTCGGCTTCCATCAGCAGCCACAGGCCGGCGCTGTTGAAGAAGGCCAGCACCAGGAACAAGGCCGCGTGAATCGGGTTCTTGGCCGTCACCACGCGGATGCCCGCGAACATCAGGATGGCGGACAGGACATAAAAGACAAACATTGTGAAGTTCATGACCCCCCCCTTAGCGATACTTGGCGTCGGCCGCCTTGTTAGCGGCGATTTCCGCCTCGTACTTGTCCCCGATCGCCAGCAGCATCGGCTTGGTGTAGTACAAGTCGCCACGTTTTTCGCCGTGGTATTCAAAGATGTGGGTTTCCACGATGGCGTCCACCGGACAGGCCTCCTCGCAGAAGCCGCAGAAGATGCACTTGGTCAGATCGATGTCGTAGCGCGTGGTGCGGCGGGTGCCGTCGTCACGCTGCTCGGACTCGATGCTGATCGCCATCGCCGGGCACACCGCCTCGCACAGCTTGCAAGCGATGCAGCGCTCTTCGCCGTTGGCGTAGCGGCGCTGCGCGTGCAGGCCGCGGAAGCGCGGCGAAATCGGCGTCTTCTCTTCAGGGAACTGGACCGTGATCTTGCGGGCGAAGAAGTAGCGGCCAGTGACCATCAGGCCCTTGACCAGCTCCACCAGCAGGAAGGTCTTGAAAAAGTTACGGATCGAATTCATCTTTTCACCTCTCCCCGTCTCAGTGCCACAAGGACAGCGGGGTCATCATCCAGACGCCCACCACCAGGATCCACACCAAGGTCACCGGGATGAACACCTTCCAGCCCAGACGCATGATCTGGTCGTAGCGATAGCGCGGGAAGGTGGCGCGGAACCACAGGAAGCAGAACAGCACCATCGCCACCTTGAGCGCCAGCCAGAAGAAGCCGCCCGCGCCCAGAATGCCCCAGGACGCCGGGAACGGCGACAGCCAGCCGCCGAGGAACAGCAGCGAGGTCAGCGCGGCGACCAGGATCATGTTGGCGTATTCGGCCAGGAAGAAGATGGCGAAGGCCATGCCCGAGTACTCGACGTGGAAGCCGGCGACGATCTCGGATTCACCCTCGGCCACGTCGAACGGCGCGCGGTTGGTTTCGGCCACGCCGGAAATCAGGTAGACCACGAACAGCGGGAACAGCGGCAGCCAGTTCCACGACAGCACGGAGCCACCGGCCATGCCCTGCCCTTGCTGCTGGACGATGTCCACCAGGTTCAGGCTGCTGGACACCATCAGCACACCGATCAGCGCGAAGCCCATCGCCAGTTCGTAGGACACGATCTGGGCGGCGGAACGCATGGCGCCGAGGAAGGAGTACTTGGAGTTGCCCGCCCAGCCGGCGATGATCACGCCGTACACGCCCATCGAGGTCAAGGCCAGGATGTAGAGCAGCGAGGCGTTGACGTTGGCCAGCACCAGCTTGTCGGTGAACGGAATCACCGCCCAGGCCGCCAGCGCCGGAGCGATGGACAACACCGGCGCCAGCAGGAACAGGCCCTTGCTGGAGTTGGTGGGCAGGATGATTTCCTTCATCAGCAGCTTGACCGCGTCGGCGATAGGCTGCAGCAGGCCCAGCGGGCCTACCCGGTTGGGGCCGATGCGGATCTGCATGAAGCCGATGACCTTGCGCTCGGCATAGGTCAGGTAGGCGACGCACAGCAGCATCGGCAATACGATGGCGATGATCTTCAACAGGGTCCAAACCACGAGCCCCGCGTCAGTGCCAAGAATACCTTGCAAGAACTCCATGCTTTACCCCTGGGTGATCTCGATAGCGTCGAACATGCCGCCCAGCGCCAGCGTGGCCGCGTGAGCGGTGGCGATGCGAACCGTGTCCTGCGGCAGGCTGTCGTCGGCGACGATGCGCACGCGCGCCTGGCCGGAACCCTGGCTCAGCAATGCGGTGCTGTCGGCGGCGATGCCCAGCTTCTGCAGCAGGCCGCTGTGGGCGGAAGCCACCGGCTCGGCCGCGTCGCGGGTCTGTTGCAGCGACTCGGCGCGGCGGCAGACGGCGTCGGCCTGGTACAGCGGCACTTCGCCGATGCGCGCCACGCCGGCGGTCGCGGCGGCCGCGACGTTCAGCTGGTTCAGCGCGTTGTTCAGACGCGCGGCGATGTCGCCCTTGGCCAGCAGTTCGGCGCGCACTTCCTCGGCGCTGTTGAAGTCGAAGCCGGACAGATTCAGCATATTGCCCAGCACGCGCAGCACTTTCCAGGCCGGGCGGGCTTCGCCCAGCGGACGCACCACGCCGTTGAAGCTCTGCAGCTTGCCTTCCATATTGACGAAGGAGCCGGCGGTCTCGGAGAACGGCGCGATCGGCAGCAGCACATCGGCGTAGTCCAGCAGGCCCTGGCCCTTGAACGCGGTCAGCGCGATCACGGTGGCGGCCTGCTTCATCGCGGCGACGGCGGCTTGCGGGTTGTAGCTGTCGAATTCGACTTCGGTGTTCAGCAGCACATAAGCCTTCTTCGGCTCAGCGATCATCGCGGCGGCGTTGGCGCCCGCGCCTTGCGGCAGCGCGCCCACCAGTTCCGCGCCCACGCTGTTGGCGGCCTCGGACAGCACGCCAAAGCTGGCGCCGCTCAGGCGCGCGATCTCCTGCGCCACGGCCAACAGCTGGCTGAACGCCGGATGGTGCTGCGCCACATTGCCCAGCACCACGGCGGCGGTTTCCGCGCCGCTCAGGCTCTCGGCGATGCGACGCGCCTCGGCGGACACTTGCACCGCGGACAGATCAACGCTGGTTTCACCGCCCTTGATCTCAACCACGGCCTTCAGCACCTGGGCGAAGCCGTTGACCAGCGCCAGCGGCGACACGATCAGCTTGGCGTTGATCTTGATCAGCAGTTCGTCGTCGGCGACATGGATAATGTTAAGCTCGCTGCCCTTCTTGGCCGCGGAGCGCAGGCGCGAGGTCAGCAGCGGCTGTTCCTTGCGCAGCGTGGAGCCGACCACCAGCACCGACTTGGCCGCGGCCAGATCGGAAATGCTGGAACCCAGCCATTCGGCGCCCTGCTTGGCCGCGTCGGCGGCGAAGTCGCTGCGGCGCAGACGGTAATCAATGCTTTCCACGCCGAAGGCGCGCGCCAGCTTCTGCGCCAGATGCAGTTCTTCGGTGGTGGAATGCGGGCTGGTCAGGAAGCCGATGGCGTCCTTGCCGTGATCGGCGGACACGCCGTTCAAGCCCTTCACCACGTAGTTCAACGCGGTTTCCCAATCGGTCTCGTGCCATTGGCCGTCGAACTTGATCATCGGCTGCTTCAGACGCTCGGCCGAGTTCAAGCCCTCGTAGGAGAAGCGGTCGCGGTCGGCGATCCAGCACTCGTTGATGGCCTCGTTTTCCAGCGGCAGCACGCGCATCACTTCATTGCTCTTGACCTGAACGATCAGGTTGGAGCCCAGGCCGTCGTGCGGGCTGACCGATTTGCGGCGCGACAGCTCCCAGGCGCGGGTGCTGTAGCGGAACGGCTTGGAAGTCAGCGCGCCCACCGGGCACAGATCGATGACGTTGCCGGAGATTTCCGAATCCACGGTCTTGCCGAGGAAGGGCAGAATCTCGGAGAACTCGCCGCGATGCGCCATGCCGATTTCCTGGAAGCCGCCGACTTCCTCGGTAAAGCGCACGCAACGGGTGCAGTGAATGCAGCGCGACATTTCTTCCGCCGAGACCAGCGGGCCCATGTCCTTGCCCACCACCACGCGCTTTTCTTCCTGATAGCGCGAGGAGGAGTTGCCGTAACCCACGGCCAGATCCTGCAGCTGGCATTCGCCGCCCTGGTCGCAGATCGGGCAATCCAGCGGATGGTTGATCAGCAGGAATTCCATCACGCCGGCCTGGGCCTTCTTGGCCATGTCGGAGTGAGTGTGGACCTTCATGCCGTCGGTCACCGGGGTGGCACAAGCCGGCAGCGGCTTGGGCGCTTTTTCCACTTCCACCAGGCACATGCGGCAGTTGGCCGCGATGGACAGCTTCTTGTGGTAGCAGAAGTGCGGAATGTACGTGCCCACCGAGTGAGCCGCTTCCATGACGGTGCTGCCTTGCGGGACCGTCAGTTTTTTTCCGTCGATTTCGATTTCAAGCATCGCTCAACACCATTTGTGGTCCACCAAGGTCTTTCCGTGCTCGATCGCGTACTCGAACTCGTGACGGAAATGCTTGGTGAAACTGCGAACCGGGAACACGGCGGCGTCGGCCAGCGCACAAATGGTGCGGCCCGCCATGTTATTGCCCACGGAGTCCAGAAGCTCCAGATCGCCCGGACGGCCCTGGCCGTTGGCGATGCGGTGGATCACGCGGTACAGCCAGCCGGTGCCTTCGCGGCACGGCGTGCACTGGCCGCAGGATTCTTCGTGGTAGAAATACGCCAGACGCTCCAGCGCCTTGATCATGCACACGTCTTCATTCATCACGATGACAGCGCCGGAACCCAGCATCGAACCGGCCTTGGCGATGCTGTCGTAATCCATCGTGCACAGCATCATGACATCGGCGGGCAGGATCGGCGCGGACGAGCCGCCCGGAATCACCGCCTTGAGCTTCTTGCCGTCACGCATGCCGCCGGCCATTTCCAGCAGCTCGGAGAACGGAGTGCCCAGCGGGATCTCGTAGTTGCCCGGACGGTTCACATGGCCGGAGACCGAGAACAACTTGGTGCCGCCGTTGTTCGGCTTGCCCTTTTCCAGGAACGGCTGCGCGCCGTCGCGGATGATGAAGGGCACCGAGGCGAACGATTCGGTGTTGTTGATGGTGGTCGGCTTGCCGTACAGGCCGAAGCTGGCCGGGAACGGCGGCTTGAAGCGCGGTTGGCCCTTCTTGCCTTCCAGCGATTCCAGCAGCGCGGTTTCCTCGCCGCAGATGTAGGCGCCGTAGCCATGATGGGCGAACAGGTCGAAGTTGAAGCCGGAGCCCAGGATGTTCTGACCCAGCAGACCCGCCTTGCGCGCCTCATCCAGCGCTTCTTCGAAACGCTCGTATTCGGCGAAGATTTCACCGTGGATGTAGTTGTAGCCGGCCTTGGTGCCCATCGCGTAACCGGCGATGATCATGCCTTCGATCAGCGAATGCGGATTGAAGCGCAGGATGTCGCGGTCCTTGAAGGTGCCCGGCTCGCCCTCGTCGGTGTTGCACACCACGTATTTGTCGCCCGGGAAGGAGCGCGGCATGAAGCTCCACTTCAGGCCGGTGGGGAAACCCGCGCCGCCGCGGCCGCGCAGGCCGGAGTTCTTCACTTCGGCGATCACGTCTTCCTGGGCCATCTTGCTGTCCAGAATGCGACGCAGCGCCTGGTAGCCGCCGCGCGCCTCATAGGCGCTCAGTTGCCAGCAATTCGGATCGGAAGTGTCGACGCCATCGAAAATCACGCCATTGACGAAGATTGCCATTATTTCAGCTCCGCCAGTTTCTTATCGATTGCTTCGGGCGTCATGAAGCTGCACATCTTGTGGTTGTTGACCAGCAAGACCGGCGCGTCGCCGCAGGCACCCATGCACTCCCCTTCCAGCAAGGTGTACTTGCCGTCGGCGCTGGTCTCGCCAATGGCGATGCCCAGCTTTTGGGAGATGTACTCGGCTGCGTTGACGCCGCCGGACAAGGCACAGGGCAGGTTGGTGCAGACAGTGATCTTGTACTGCCCAACCGGCTTCATGTCGTACATATTGTAGAAAGTGGCGACTTCGTAAGCGGCTACCGGCGGGATCTGCAGGTAGTTGGCGACGAATTCGATCACCTCAGTGTTCAGGCAACGCTCCTCCGGAGCGGAGCCCGCTTCGCGACGTTCAGTCAGCGCGATGCGCAAGGCGCCCATCACCGCGGACCGTTTCTGGTCTGCGGGATATTTGGCGACTTCGCGATCGATTTTGGCTAGCGATTCAGCGGACAGCATCAGCGGTCAATCTCCCCAAACACGATATCCTGCGTACCGATGATGGCCACCACGTCGGCGATCATATGGCCCTTGGCCATCTCGTCCAGCGCCGCAAGGTGGGCGTAGCCGGGCGCGCGAATCTTCATGCGGTACGGCTTGTTGGCGCCGTCGGACACCAGGTAGACGCCGAACTCGCCTTTCGGGTGCTCGGTGCCCACATAGGCCTCGCCCTCCGGCACGTGCATGCCTTCGGTAAACAGTTTGAAGTGGTGGATCAAGTCTTCCATATTGGCCTTCATGCCTTCGCGCGAAGGCGGCGCCACTTTATGGTTGTCGGTGATCACCGGGCCCGGGTTCTTGCGCAGCCATTCCACGCACTGGCGGATGATGCGGTTGGACTGACGCATTTCCTCGACGCGCACCAGGTAGCGGTCGTAGCAATCGCCGTTGACGCCCACCGGGATGTCGAAATCCAGCTTGGAGTACACATCGTAGGGCTGCTTCTTGCGCAAATCCCAGGCAATGCCGGAGCCGCGCAGCATCGGGCCGGTCAGGCCCAGGTTCAGCGCGCGCTCGGGCGTCACCACGCCGATGCCGACGGTGCGCTGTTTCCAGATGCGGTTGTCGGTCAGCAGGGTCTCGTACTCGTCCACATAGCCGGGGAAGCGCTGGGTGAACTCGTCGATGAAGTCCAGCAGCGAACCCTGGCGGCCTTCGTTGCGGCGGGCCAGTTCGCGGGCGTTCTTGATCTTGGAGACGGTGTACTGCGGCATGCTGTCCGGCAGATCGCGATACACGCCGCCGGGACGGAAGTAAGCCGCGTGCAGACGCGCGCCGGACACCGCCTCATAGCAGTCCATCAGGTCTTCGCGTTCGCGGAAGGCGTACAGGAACACGGTCATCGCACCGATGTCAAGGCCGTGCGCGCCAATCCACAGCAAGTGGTTCAGCAGACGGGTGATCTCGGCGAACATCACGCGGATGTATTGCGCGCGTTCCGGCACTTCGATGCCCAGCAGCTTCTCGATGGACAGGCAGTAAGCGTGCTCGTTGCACATCATGGACACGTAGTCGAGACGGTCCATATAGGGCAGCGACTGGATGAAGGTCTTGCTCTCGGCCAGCTTCTCGGTGCCGCGGTGCAGCAGGCCGATGTGCGGGTCGGCGCGCTGGACGACTTCGCCGTCCAGTTCCAGCACCAGGCGCAGCACGCCGTGCGCGGCCGGGTGCTGCGGGCCGAAGTTGAGGGTGTAGTTACGGATTTCAGCCACCGTAGTTCTCCTCGCGGATGATGCGCGGGGTGATCTCGCGCGGCTCGATGGTCACCGGCTGATAGATCACGCGCTGTTGGGTCGGGTCATAACGCATTTCCACATGACCGGACAGCGGGAAGTCCTTACGGAACGGATGGCCGACGAAGCCATAATCGGTCAGGATGCGACGCAGGTCGGGGTGGCCGTCGAAGACGATGCCGAACAGGTCGAACGCCTCGCGCTCGAACCAGTTGGCGCCGCTCCAGACGCCGACGACCGACGCGACCACGGGGAAACCGTCGTCCTCGGCGAACACGCGCAGGCGGACGCGCTGATTGTGCTTGACCGACAACAGGTGGTAGACAACGGCGAAGCGCGGACCGTCCCATACCTCATCGCGGTATGCGCTGTAGTCCACGCCGCACAAATCGATGCATTGCTCAAAAGACAGGTCGGCGTGATCGCGCAGCGTGGTCGCCACGGCGATCAGGTCCGCCGCCTTGCATACAATGGTCAGCTCTTCCAGAGCCAGCGTGCTTTGCACGAGCTTGTCGCCCAGCGCCTGCTGCACTACCGACCCTAACGCTTCCATTTTCTTGGAGGCCATAAGTTTCTACCTTAGCGGGCGATGGTGTTGGTGCGTTTGATCTTGTTCTGCAGCTGGATGATGCCGTACAGCAAGGCCTCTGCAGTTGGCGGACAGCCGGGCACGTAGACGTCGACCGGCACGATGCGATCGCAGCCGCGCACGACTGAATAGGAATAATGGTAATAGCCGCCGCCGTTGGCACAGGAACCCATCGAGATCACCCAGCGCGGCTCGGCCATCTGGTCGTAAACCTTGCGCAGGGCCGGGGCCATCTTGTTGCACAGCGTGCCGGCCACGATCATCAGATCGGACTGGCGCGGGCTGGGGCGGAACACGATGCCGAAACGGTCCAGGTCATAACGCGCCGCGCCAGCGTGCATCATTTCCACCGCGCAACAGGCCAGACCAAAGGTCATCGGCCACAGCGAACCGGTTCGGGTGTAATTGATGAGCTTGTCAGCCGTCGTGGTGACAAACCCCTTCTCCAGAATACCTTCTACTCCCATTCCAGAGCTCCTTTTTTCCACATGTAGACGAAGCCCAGGGTCAATACGCCCAGGAACTCCACCATGACGCCGAGGCCGTACGTGCCCAGCTCCTTCAACACCACCGCCCACGGAAGCAGGAAGGCCACTTCCAGATCGAACAGGATGAAGAGGATGGCTATCAGATAATAGCGGACGTCAAATTTCATGCGAGCGTCTTCGAAAGCCTCGAAGCCGCACTCATACGGAGACAGTTTCTCTGGATCGGGACGGTTGGGAGCCAGCAGCTTGCCCAATAAAATAGGGCCTACGCCGACCAACAGTCCGACCAAGACAAACAGCAGAATGGGAAAGTAATTTTGCAGCATTTCCCGTACACCCCCACGAAAGAAAGGGGGTCACCCCCCTTGGCTCCAAATAAAACAGGCCACCGGAGTCCCGGTGGCCTGTTTTTGAATGGTGGTGCCGACAGTGAGACTCGAACTCACACAGCTTTCGCCACTACCCCCTCAAGATAGCGTGTCTACCAATTTCACCATGTCGGCACAGCAAGCTTTAATTGTTACTCCGGTATTTTCGATGTCGTACCCGAAGCTTTATCGCTAGGCACACCGGCCGGGATTTGCGGTGCAACCTGTTCAACCTTGGTCCCCATCACGCCCAGATCACTTTTTCCGCCCCCAGACAGAAAAACCAGAGCAAGGGAAGTCGAGAAGAACACGGCCGCTGCAATAGCGGTTGTTCTACTCAAGAAATTCGCAGAACCAGACGCGCCGAACAAGCTACCGGAAGCGCCGCTACCGAAAGCCGCACCCATGTCCGCACCCTTGCCGTGCTGCATCAAAACTAGCACGATAATAGTGCCTGCGGACAGGATATTTACAATCCAGATAAGCGTCTTAAGAAGTTCCATACTATATCAATTTTCCTGCGGCTTGGCAAATTGCCCTGAATGAACCGGCGTCCAGAGATGCCCCTCCAACAAGGGCTCCGTCGACATTTTCAGTCGCCAGAATCGCTTCGGCATTCTCTGCCTTGACACTGCCGCCGTAGAGGACGCGAATATTATCGGAGGCCTTGACGTTTTGCAAGCACCAATTTTTGATCGCGCCATGGATTTCGGCGATTTGCGCCAGCGTCGCCACCTTGCCGGTGCCAATGGCCCAGACCGGTTCATAAGCCACAACGTATTCACCATGGTCTATCTCGGCCAGAAGCGCAAGCTGATCGCGAATCACTTCCAGCTGACGGCCGGCCTCGCGCTCCTCCAGCGTTTCGCCGACGCACAACACCGGCGCCAGGCCGGCGGCGATCGCGGCGCGCATTTTCTTCAGCAGGACGGCATTGCTCTCGCCGAAGTACTGGCGGCGCTCCGAGTGGCCCACCAGGGTATAAGCGCAGCCGATATCGGCCAGCATCGCGGCGCTGGTCTCGCCGGTGAAGGCGCCGTCCTGGTCGAAGGCGCTGACATCCTGCGCGCACAGGCGCAAGGCCTGGCCGCGCAGCCGCTCGCCCAAGCCGGCCAGGTAAACCGCCGGGGCGGCCACGCCGACCCAGTCGCGGTTGCTCGCCTCATCGGCCAGCAAAGCCGCCAACAACGCCTGCGCGCTGTCGGCGCGAGTATTCATCTTCCAGTTGCCAATCACCAGCTTGCCGGACATCCCCGACTCCTCATGGTCTTGAAATATCCGCCGATTATACTGCCGCGCTCTTTCCCGCTCAAACCGCCCGCCACGCAACATTGATTGTCCGCAATCGAATGCCATTCCACGACTTGTAATATTCCTGAAAAATTTCAGCCTTAGCATGCGCCCATCACCACGCACCTCATCCATTCTCAGGAGTAGGCATGAAACAGTCTGTTCGTCTGGCCGCATCGTTTGTACTGGGCTCCGTCTGCCTGTCCGGCGCGGCCGTGGCCGCCGACATCACCGGCGCGGGCGCCACCTTCCCGTATCCGCTGTACGCCAAATGGGCCGCCGCTTACAAGGCCGGCACCAATAACAATCTGAACTACCAATCCATCGGTTCCGGCGGCGGCATCAAGCAGATCCAGTCCAAGACCGTGGACTTCGGCGCCTCCGACATGCCGCTGAAGCCGGAAGAGCTGGAAAAATCCGGCCTGACCCAATTCCCCACCGTCATCGGCGGCGTGGTGCCGGTATTGAACGTGCCCGGCATCGCCCCGGGACAGGTGAAGTTCACCGGCCCGCTGCTGGCCGACATCTACCTGGGCAAGGTGGCCAAGTGGAATGACCCGGCCATCGCCAAGCTCAACCCCGGCGTCAAGCTGCCGGACCTGCGCATCTCCGTGGTGCGTCGCTCCGACGGCTCCGGCACCACCTTCATCTTCACCAACTACCTGTCCAAGGTGTCCTCGGACTGGGCCAAGGAAGTGGGCTCCAACACCGCGGTCAGCTGGAAAGGCAATCCGGTGGGCGGCAAGGGCAATGAGGGCGTGGCCAACTACGTGACCCGCATCAAGGGCGCGATCGGCTATGTCGAATACGCCTACGCCAAGCAGAACAAGCTGGCCTTCGGCCTGATGCAGAACCAGGCCGGCAGCTTCGTCAAGCCGGACGAATCCAGCTTCAAGGCCGCCGCCGCCAACGCCGACTGGAAGAAAGCGCCGGGCTTCTACCTGCTGCTGACCAACCAGCCGGGCAAGGACAGCTGGCCCATCGCCGGCGCCACCTTCATCCTGATGCACAAGAAGCAGGACAAGCCGGCCCAGGGCGGCGAAGTGCTGAAATTCTTCGACTGGGCTTACAAGAACGGCGACAAGACCGCGCTGGATCTGGACTACATCCCGATGCCGGACGCGATCAAGGGCGTGATCCGCGCCAGCTGGAAGCAAATTGCCGACAACGGCGGCAAGCCGGTGTGGAACTAAGCCGCATACAATGCACGCACGCAGGCCGGGGAAGGCTTCCCCGGCTTTTTGTCTGATAAATGAGCATGCATATGCAAAAGTTGAGTCACTCGCCGCAAATCAAAACCCAGTTATTGCTGGACAATCTGTTCCGCTGGGTCACCCGCTTCTTCGCCTTCCTGGTGTTGGCCTTGCTGGTGGGCATCCTGATTTCGCTGCTGATAGGCGCACTGCCCAGCATCCACGCCTTCGGCTTCAAGTTTCTGGTCACCAGCGACTGGGACCCGGTTAATGAGCAGTTCGGCGCGCTGGTGCCCATCTTCGGCACCCTGGCCACCTCTTTCATCGCCCTGTTGATCGGCGTGCCGGTCAGCTTCGGCATCGCCCTGTTCCTGACCGAGCTGTGCCCCACCTGGCTGAAGCGGCCACTGGGCATCGCGGTGGAACTGCTGGCCGGCATTCCGTCCATCATTTACGGCATGTGGGGCCTGTTCGTGTTTGCGCCCATTTTCGCCGACCACGTGCAGCCGCTGCTGACCGACACCCTTGGCAATATCCCGCTGCTGGGTGTGCTGTTCCAGGGCGCGCCGATGGGCATAGGCATTTTCACCGCCGGCCTGATCCTGGCCATCATGATCATCCCCTTCATCGCCTCGGTGATGCGCGACGTGTTCGAAGTGGTGCCGGTGATGCTGAAGGAGTCCGCCTACGGCCTGGGTTCCACCACCTGGGAAGTGGTGCGCTATGTGGTGCTGCCCTATACCAAGACCGGCGTGGTCGGCGGCATCATGCTCGGCCTGGGCCGCGCGCTGGGCGAGACCATGGCGGTGACCTTCGTCATCGGCAACTCCACCCGCTTCGCCGCCGGCCTGTTCGAACCGGGCAATTCCATCGCCTCCTCGCTGGCCAATGAATTCGCCGAAGCCAATGGCGAGCTTTATCTCTCCTCCCTGATTCAACTGGGCCTGATCCTGTTCTTCATCACCTTCGTGGTGCTGGCGTGCTCCAAATTGCTGTTGCTGCGCCTGAAGAAACAGGAAGGTCGCCCGTCCTGAACACGAGAGACGCTAACCGCATGAGCCAAACCGTTATGAATTCCGCCCTGCGCCCGCCCCAATCCGTCATTTCCTCCAAGGCCGACAGCAGCGTTTACCGCCGCCGCCGGCTGGTGAACCGCATCAATATGGGCGCGTCGATGTTCACCATGGCCTTCGGCCTGTTTTGGCTGTTCTGGATTCTGAGCACCTTGTTGCAGCACGGCTTGACCGGGCTGAATTGGGAGGTGTTCACCGCCAGCACGCCGCCGCCGGGCAGTACCGGCGGCCTGGCCAACGCCATTTACGGCAGCCTGATGATGACCGCCTTCGGCACCTTGTTCGGCACGCCGATCGGCATCCTGGCCGGCATCTACCTGGCCGAGTTCGGCCAGCGCGGCTGGCTGGCTCCGGCCACCCGTTTCATCAACGACATCCTGCTGTCGGCGCCGTCCATCGTCATCGGCCTGTTCATCTACGAAGTCTACGTGGTGTCGGTCGGACACTTTTCCGGCTGGGCCGGCTCCTTCGCGCTGGCCATCCTGGTGATTCCGGTGGTGGTGCGCACCACCGAGAACATGCTGCGCCTGGTGCCGGGCAGCCTGCGCGAAGCCGCGTCGGCGCTGGGCGCGCCGCAGTGGAAGGTGACCTTGCACGTCACCCTGCGTTCGGCCAAGGCCGGCGTGCTGACCGGCATCCTGCTGGCGGTGGCGCGCATTTCCGGCGAAACCGCGCCGCTGCTGTTCACCGCGCTGAACAACCAGTTCTTCAACAGCAATATGAACCAGCCGATGGCCAACCTGCCCATCGTGATCTTCCAGTTCGCGATGAGCCCGTACGAGGACTGGCACAAGCTGGCCTGGGCCGGCTCCCTGTTGATCACCTTCAGCGTGCTGACGCTGAATATCGTTGCCCGCTGGATGGGCAGCCAGAAAAATCAATCGCATTAAGGCTTGCAGACCATGGCTGAAATTCACACCAAGCTTCAGGTCAAGAATCTGAACTTCTTTTACGGCAATTTCCACGCGCTGAAGAACATCCAGCTGGAAATCGCCTCGCGCAAGGTCACCGCCTTCATCGGCCCGTCCGGCTGCGGCAAGTCCACGCTGCTGCGCACCTTCAACCGCATGTACGAGCTCTACCCCGGCCTGCGCGCCGAGGGCGACATCCTGCTGGACGGCCACAACGTCCTGGGCCGCGACGTGGACGTCAACCTGCTGCGCGCCAAGGTGGGCATGGTGTTCCAGAAGCCCACCCCGTTCCCGATGTCCATCTACGACAACATCACCTTCGGCGTGAAGCTCTACGAAAAACTGTCCAAGGGCGAGATGGAGGACCGGGTGGAATGGGCGCTGCGCAAGGCCGCGCTGTGGGACGAGGTCAAGGACAAGCTCAAGCAGTCCGGCAACTCGCTGTCCGGCGGCCAGCAGCAGCGGCTGTGCATCGCGCGCGCGGTGGCGTCCAAGCCGGAAGTGCTGCTGCTGGACGAGCCCACTTCGGCGCTGGACCCGATTTCCACCGCCCACATCGAAGAGCTGATCCATGAGCTCAAAGAGGACTACACCATCGCCATCGTCACCCACAATATGCAGCAGGCGGCGCGGGTGTCGGACTACACCGCCTATATGTATCTGGGCGAGTTGATCGAATTCGGCGACACCGATTCCATCTTCACCACCCCGCAGAAGAAGGCCACCGAAGACTACATCACCGGCAAGTTCGGCTGATTCCCGCCCAGTTGCCAGACCGCCGTCATGACCGTTTCCGGCATGGCGGCTTTTGGCGTTCAACACATGGCAAATCAGCATGACAGCCGCAAAAAATCGTCTAAATCAGCCGTTCTCGCGGCCCGGTCTGTCAAGGCGATTCCGCATGCTTTTCCGACAAATACGACACCATTTATTTTTTTTTTATAAGTACTTGACGGCATTGGCCCTGGACACAACAATCGCGCCTTTACGATACTGTGTGCACATTTCACCATGTTGGACCTGTTTTCCGGGCTTGAGACCCACGTCGCCATCACCCTGGTGCTTTCCCTGGGCTTCGTGCTCGCCTTTGAGTTCATCAACGGCTTCCATGACACTGCCAACGCGGTGGCTACCGTTATCTATACCCAATCGATGAAACCGCGTCTCGCGGTGTTCTATTCCGGCATTTTCAACTTCCTCGGCGTGATCACCGGTGGCCTCGCCGTCGCCTACGCCATCGTGCACCTGTTGCCGGTGGACCTGCTGATCTCGGTCAACACCACCCGCGGCATGGCCATGGTGTTCGCATTGTTGACCGCCGCCATCGCCTGGAACCTGGGCACCTGGTATTTCGGCCTGCCCGCGTCCAGCAGCCACACCCTGATCGGCGCCATTCTGGGCGTAGGCGTGGCCAATAGCCTGATCCACGGCACCTCGCTGTCCCACGGCGTGAACTGGAGCAAGGCGGTGGACGTCGGCGCCTCCTTGCTGGCCTCGCCCGTGGTGGGCGCGCTGCTGGCGGCGCTGATCGTCATCCTGCTACGGCGCTACCGGCCGCACAGCAATGTGCATAAGACGCCCTATCAGCGCCAGCAAGTGGAAGGCCGCAAGCATCCGCCGTTCTGGACCCGTTTCATGCTGATCGTGTCGTCCATGGGCGTCAGCTTCGCCCACGGCTCCAACGACGGCCAGAAAGGCGTGGGCCTGATCATGCTGGTGCTGATCGGCATCGTGCCGGCCAAGTTCGTGCTGGACCTGGACAGCACCCCTTACCAGCTGGACCGCACCCGCGACGCCGCCGTGCATCTGCAGAAGTTCTACGAGCGCAATCAGGTGGAGCTGAGCAAGATCATCGTGCCGTCCAAGGGCAGCAGCCAGTATGAATGCCATCCGCTGGAAACGCCGGCCACCGTTCAACGTCTGCTGGCCACCATGGGCGACGGCGGCGATTACCACGCCTTGAGTTCGGACCAGCGCTGGAATGTGCGCACCGAGCTGCTGTGCCTGGACGACGCCGCCAAGAAGGCCTCCGCGCTGCCCAAGCTGTCCGCCGATGAAAAGCAGATGCTGCAGAATCTGCGCAAAGACCTGACCACCACCACCGAATACGCGCCCACCTGGGTGATCGTCGCCGTGGCGCTGTCGCTGGGCATAGGCACCATGGTCGGCTGGCGCCGCGTGGTGAAAACCGTGGGCGAAGGCATAGGCAAGAAAGACATGACTTACGCCCAGGGCGTGTCGGCGCAGATGACCGCCGCCATCTCCATCGGCCTCGCCAGCCAGTTCGGCTTCCCGGTGTCCACCACCCAGGTGCTGTCCAGCGCCGTGGCCGGCACCATGGTGGCGGACAAGGCCGGCCTGCAGATGTCCACCATCCGCTCGATCGCGCTGGCCTGGCTGTTCACGCTGCCGGTATCGATGCTGCTGGCGGGCGGTCTGTACTACATCGCCTCGCTCTGGCTGTAATAAAATCGGTTAACCGTTTTTGCAGTTCTGTTTAAAGCTGTCAAAAACAAGCAAAGCCACCGCATGCGGTGGCTTTTTCTTTTGGCATTTCCGCCCGGAAAGTTTTCGATTGACCTGGGTCAAGCTTTAAGCCGGGAGCGCTTGTGCCAATATTTTATAAATTGCTAATATTTGCTCGCTTCATCATGGTTTCTCCTTTGTTGTTTGCAGCAATCCCTTTGCGCCTCAGCCCCCCAGCCGAGGCGCTTTTTTTTGCCCTATTCATGGCGCTCTCAAGCCTTGAGAAACTGCTCGCGCCCAGCCAGCCAACGATCCAGATGCGCATCCACCGCCTGCGGGTGGCGTTCCAGCAGCAAGGGCGCCAACTCGCGCGCCGCTTCCAGCAGTTCCAGATCCTCTTCCAGATTGGCGAAACGCAGCATGGGCAGGCCGCTCTGGCGCGCGCCCAGCAGTTCGCCGGGCCCGCGAATCAGCAAATCCTGGCGCGCGATCTCGAAACCATCAACATTCTCGTATATCACTTTCAAGCGCGCCTTGGCCAAGTCCGACAAGGGGTTGTCGAACATCAGCACGCACACGCTCTTGGCGCTGCCGCGCCCTACTCGGCCGCGCAACTGATGCAACTGGGCCAGGCCCATGCGCTCGGCGTGCTCTATCACCATCAGGCTGGCATTGGGCACGTCCACGCCCACCTCGATCACCGTGGTGGCCACCAGCACTTGCAGCTCGTTGCGGGCAAAGGCCGCCATCACCGCCGCCTTTTCGTCCGCCTTCATCCGGCCGTGCACCAGGCCGACGCCCAAATGCGGCAGATCCGCGGTCAGTTGCTGGTGGGTGTCCACCGCGGTCTGCAATTGCAGGGTTTCCGATTCTTCGATCAACGGACACACCCAGTAGGCCTGCTGCCCGTCGGCGCAGGTTTTGGCCACGTGGGCGACAATCTCCTCGCGGCGCGCGCTATTGATCAGCTTGGTGACGATGGGCGTGCGCCCCGGCGGCAACTCGTCTATCACCGACACGTCGAGATCGGCGTAGAAGCTCATCGCCAGCGTGCGCGGAATCGGCGTCGCCGACATCATCAGCTGATGCGGCTCGCCGCCCTTCTCTTTCAGCGCCAGCCGCTGGCCCACGCCGAAGCGGTGCTGTTCGTCGACGATGACCAGGCCCAGGCGCTCAAAAGCCACCTCGTCCTGGAACAGCGCGTGCGTGCCCACCGCCAGCCGCGTGTCGCCGCTGGCGATGGCCGCCATCGCCTCCTGTTTCTGCTTCTTGCGCAGGCTGCCGGCCAGCCAGCGCACCGGGATGCCCAGCGGCTCCAGCCAGGAGGACAGCTTGAGGAAATGCTGCTCGGCCAGGATTTCGGTCGGCGCCATCAAGGCCACCTGGTAGCCGGATTCGATCGCGGTCAAGGCCGCCAAGGCCGCGACGATGGTCTTGCCGCTACCCACGTCGCCTTGCAACAGCCGGTGCATCGGGTGCGGCTGAGTCAGGTCGGCGCGGACTTCAGCCAAAGCACGCTGCTGCGCGCCGGTCAGCGTGAACGGCAGGCGCTCGGCCAAGGCCTGGCTCAGCTTGCCGTCGCCGCGCAAGGGCGGCGCGTGGCCCAGCCTGCGCGCGCGATAGGCCAGCCGCATCGATAGCTGCTGCGCCAGCAATTCGTCGAACTTGAGCCGCTGCCAGGCCGGTAGGCCGGGATCGGCCAGCTGACCGGCGCTGTAATCCGGCGTCGGCAGGTGCAGCAGTCGGATCGCCTCGGCGAACGGCGTCAGCCGCAGCGGCGCGGCCAGTTCCTCCGGCAACGTCTCGCCCAGGGGCTGGCTATCCAGTTCGGCGTGGATCAGCTTGCGCAGCGCTGGCTGGGTCAGGCCGTTGACGGTGGGATAGACCGGAGTCAGGCTTTCCGCCAGCGGCGCGCCATTGCCCACTTCGCGGATCTTGGGGTGCACCATCTCATCGCCGGCGAAGCCGCGGCGGATCTCGCCCAAGGCGCGCACCCGGTTGCCGGTGGTGAACTGCTTCACCTGGTTGGGATAGAAATGAATGAAGCGCAGCACCAGGCTGCCGCTGGCGTCCTCGATGCGCGCCACCAGCTGGCGGCGCGGGCGGAACTGGATCTCATGGGCGATCACCTCGCCCTCCACCAGCACCGCCTGGCCGTAAGGCGCGTCGGCGATCGCGTATAGATGGGTTTCGTCCTCATAGCGCAGCGGCAGATGCAGGATCAGATCGAAACGGCGGCGTATGCCCAGCTTTTCCAGCTTCTTGGCCAGAGCCGGCGCCACGCTCGGCGCTTGATTGGCGGGATCGATTAGGGAGCTCATCAGCAGCGATTGTACCCAATAAAGAAAAAGGCGGAAGCGCATCGCTTCCGCCCATCGGCTATGCGGCCGCGTCGCCGCTTACTGGCGCTCCCACACCTGGGAGCGGAAGAAGGGGCCGATATAGCCGCGCACGCGCAGCTTCTTGCCGTCTTCCATCAGCTTGGCGCCGGAGGTGTAGATCTTGCCGGACTTGGGATCCAGGATCTTGCCATTGCCCCATTCCGCGCCGTCCTTCTTCAGGCCCCACAGGATTTGCATGCCATTGACCGGCTTGCCCTTCTTGTCGCCCTCGCACTTGTCGCACACCGCTTCCGGATTGGCGAACAGCTTGATGATCTTGCCGCTCAGCTCGCCGCTGGCGTTTTCGCTGATCTGCACCAGGGCCTTGGCCTGCTTGGTTTCGTCGTCTATCGTCTTCCAGACGCCGGCGGCGCTGTCAGCCAGCGCCATGTGGCTGAACAGGCCCAGCACGGACGCCAGGCAGGCGGCTTTGGCGAATTTGCTCATCTTGATCTTTCCTCGCGAGTCGGACCGCCGGCAAAGCCATGGCCGGCTCTTGCCCTGATGGCGGTTGTCATTATTGATGCGCTGCGCAGCGCTGGCGGCCAGCCGCTGAAACGCTGGTTTGGAGCAGCGGCTCTAGGATGCCAACAGCCGATGCCGACGTCAAGAATGGCACCGCAACGGCCGGGGCCAGGATTACAAGACAATCTCGCCTCGACCGATCTGCTGCACCCGCCCGCCCACCGTGATACTGCGCTCGGCGTCCACTTGCAGATACAGCACATTGGGCCGCGCCAGCGCCGCGCCCTGCTCCACCCGCCATTGCAAGGGCCCCTGGCCATGGAGCGCGCACCAGCCGCCCAGATTGGCGCAGGCCGAGCCGGTGCCGGGGTCTTCCAGCACCGCGCCCTGCTGCTCGTAAAACAGCCGCACCGTGGCCACGCCGGCATCTTCATGCCATAGGTAGGCGACGCTGCGCCCCGGCCGCAAGGTGGCGTCTCGCAGCAACAAGGCATGCACCGGCTTGGCGCGCAGCACCGCGCCGGCGCTGGCGGCGCGGATCAGCAATTGCTCGCTGCCGGTGTCCAGCCACACCGGCTCCAGCGCGATGTCTTCTTGGTCCAAGCCCAGCATCGCCGCGGCCTGGCCGCGGCTGAGGCCGGAGCCGCGCTCGCTCGGCGCATTGGCTCGCAGCGAGTAAATCCCATCGTGATGCCGCAGTGGAATCAGGCCGGCATTGGTGTGCAACTGGAAGCTGGCACCCAGTTCTCCGCGCCAGTGCAACACCGCCGCCGCGCCCAGGGTGGGATGGCCGGCGAAGGGCAGTTCCTGGCTGGGCGTGAAGATGCGCAGCCGCGCCGCCGCGCTTTCATGCGGGAACAGGAATACGGTTTCCGATAGATTCATCTGCCGCGCCAGCAATTGCATGGTGCGATCATCCAAACCGCTGGCATCGCTGAACACCGCCAGCGGATTGCCGCCGAAGCGCTCCTCGGCGAACACATTGACCAATTCGAACGAATACCTGCTCATGCCCCCTCCTGGAATTGATGGCAAGCCGCCGCGGCCATCTGCTCTTCCACACCGGCCAAGCGCGCCTCCTGCGCCTTCCTGGCCGGCGCCGCCGCCAAGGACTGCCGCAAGCGCCGCTGACGCTCCCGCAGACCTTGACAGCGCTGGCGCGCCTTGTCCAGCTCTCTCTGGCGCGCCAACTCAGCGCGGCGGCCATCCGCCTGGCGCTGCCGGGCTTCGCGCGCCTCGTCGGCGGCCCAGCGCCGACGCTCGGCCTGATACTTGGCCACGCCGCGACGCTGGCGTTCATCCTGCTTCATCACGTTCAGCGGCGGCGGCTGAAACACTTCCGCCGTGCCGCCATCAGCGCAAGCCTGGTCGCGATAGGCCAGCCGACCTTCCGCGTCGCGGCACTTGTAAACCTGGGCCCAGGCCAGACCCGGCAGCAATAGCAATAGCGCGATCCGGACTCTCATGCGACCTCCACGGCTTAGAATGAGGGTCCAAATAGTTAACATGAAAAAAGGCGGCCTGGGCCGCCTTGTGGTCTGTCATTTCGAGCAGTTGGGCCGCTCAGAACCTGTTTACGATCTCGCGAGCTAAGGCGAGACAAGGCGAAAACGGCTGAAAAAGCGGAATGTACACACGGTACATGAGCATTTTGAAGACGTACTCACCGTGCCACGTCTCACGAAGCGCAGCAGATCGTAAGCAGGTTTAGAGCACCAGAACCGCTTCCGCTTCCACCAGCACGCCCTTGGGCAGGCTGGCCACGCCGACGGCGGCGCGCGCCGGGAAGGGCTGGCTGAAGTACTGGCCCATGATTTCGTTGAAGGTGGCGAAATTGGACAGGTCGGTCAGATAGGCGTTGAGCTTGACGATCTGGTCCAGGCTGCCGCCGGCGGCTTCGCACACGGCCTTCATGTTCTTGAACACCTGATGGGTTTCAGCGGCGAAACCGCCTTCCACCACGTTCATGGTGGCCGGGTCCAGCGGGATCTGGCCGGACAGGTAAACGGTGTTGCCGGCTTTCACGGCTTGCGAGTAAGCGCCGATGGCGGCCGGAGCCTTGTCGGTGTGGATGATTTCCTTAGCCATTATTCATCTCCTTCTTTCAGGAACAGGGTTAATAAATCATTGAGGAAACGCTGGCCCTTGAGCGTGGGCCGCAACATCACGGCGTCGCGCGCTATCAGGCCTTGCGCCTCGGCTTGCGTCAAGGCGGATTGTATGACGGACAGCGGCAGGCCGGTGCGCTCCTGGAACAGGCGCAATTCGAAGCCTTCGGTCAGCCGCAGCAAATTCATCATGAATTCGAACGGCAGTTCCTCGCGTCCCACCTTGCGGCTGCTTTGCAAGGGCTTGCCCTCGGCCACCGCCTGCAAATAAGCGGCCGGCTGCTTGTAGCGCATCTGGCGCACGATGCCGGCGTGGCTGCTGATCTTGCCGTGGGCGCCGGCGCCGATGCCGATATAGTCGCCGAACTGCCAGTAGTTGAGATTGTGCCGCGCGCGGCGGCCCGGCCGCGCGAACGCCGAAGTCTCGTAGTGTTCGAAGCCGGCGGCGGCGAGCCTGGCTTCTATCGCCTCCTGCATGTCGGCGGAGATTTCGTCGTCCGGCAGATTGCGCGGCGTCTCCACCGCGAACAGGGTGTTGGGTTCTATCGTCAGATGATAGGCGGACAGATGGGTGATGCCGTAGGACAGCGCGGTGTCCAGATCGGCCAGCGCTTCGTCCAGGGTCTGCCCCGGCAGCGCGTACATCAGGTCCAGATTGACGTTGTCGAAGTGGCTTAGCGCGATATCGATGGCGCGACGCGCCTCCTCGCCGTCATGGATGCGGCCCAGCGCCTGCAAATGCGCAGGCTTGAAGCTCTGGATGCCGATGGACAGCCGATTGATGCCTGCCTCGCGGTAACCGCGGAAACGCTCGGCCTCGAAGGTGCCGGGATTGGCTTCCATGGTGATTTCCGCGTCCGGCTGCAGCCGCATGCGCGCGCGCACGCCGGCCAGCAGCGCGTCCATCGCCTGCGGCGAGAACAGGCTGGGAGTGCCGCCCCCCATGAAGATGCTGCTCAGCGGCCGGCCCCAGACCTCGGGCAGGCTGAATTCCAGATCGCGCAGCAAGGCGTCGACATAGGCCATCTCATCGAAACCGCTCTTGGGCTCGTGCGAGTTGAAGTCGCAATACGGGCATTTGCGCACGCACCACGGGAAATGGATGTAGAGCGACAGCGGCGGCAGCTCTTTCAAGCCGACTTGACCGCCCAGCCCAAGCGCGGACAGCGAAATCTTGCTCACCTGCACGTCGCGGCTCCTTGTAGCATCAGCCGCGCCGGCCGAGCGCTGAGCGAGGGTACCCGCTTCATGCCAGCGCGCGCAGCTTGGCCAGCAGCGCTTGCAGCGCCTGGCCGCGGTGGCTGACGCGGTTCTTCTCCGCCGCGTCCATCTCCGCCACGCTACAGCCGTGCTGCGGCAGCCAGAAATGCGGGTCATAGCCGAAGCCGCCGGTGCCGGCGGCCTCGTCGCGCACTTCGCCGAACCACATGCCGTCCGCCACCAGCGGCTGCGGATCGTCGGCATGGCGCACCATGACCAGCACGCAGTAATACCAGGCGCGGCGATTGGCCTCGCCCTGCAGCGCCGCCACCAGCTTGGCGTTGTTGGCGGCGTCGGACTTGGGTTCGCCGGCGTAGCGGGCCGAGTACACGCCCGGCGCGCCGGACAGCGCCTCGACGCAGATGCCGGAATCGTCGGCCAGCGCCGGCAAGCCGGTCACGCGGCTGGCGTGACGCGCTTTTTCCAGCGCGTTTTCCAGGAAGGTGTGGTGCGGTTCCGGGCATTCCGGCACCTGCAGCTCTCCCTGCGGAATCACTTGTATGCCCAGCGGCGCCATCAGCGCGGCGAATTCCTTCAACTTGCCGGCGTTGTTGCTGGCCATCACTAATTTGTCGAACATGAGAACTCCATCGAATGCGACGCAGCCCCGACGACGCCGGGGCTGCGGACATAAGTATAAGAACTTATTCAAAGTCTCGCGAGCTAGAGCGAGACAAGGCGAAAACCGCTGAGAAAGCGGAATGTACACGTGGTACATGAGCATTTCGAAGCCGTTTTCAACGCCGTATCGCCGACGCGCAGCAGACTTTGCTCAAATGCTAAGAGCCTGTTCAAAGTCTAGCGAGCTAGAGCGAGACAAGGCGAAAACCGCTGAGAAAGCGGAATGTACACGTGGTACATGAGCATTTCGAAGCGGTTTTCAACGCCGTATCGCCGACGCGCAGCAGACTTTGCTCAAAACAAGCTTAACGGCTGACCTTCACTTCCGTCCACATCCTCGCCAGCGAACGCCGCTCCGCCGGCGTCAGTTCGCGCAGCACCGTCCATTTTTTCACGGTGTCCGGCGTCGGATCGATCACCGGATGGCTTTTCAAATCCACTCGGAAAAAGGGCGCGGCGGTCTTGACCGGATTGGTGGCGCCGTTGAGATTGGTCAATTGGGCGGCGTTCTTGCCGTCCAGCATGAAGTTGATGAACTGATGCGCCAGGTCCGGGCGTTTGGCGCTGGCCAGCACCGCCATGGTGTCCACGCCCAGTTCATTGCCTTCCTTCTGCGCCACATTGGCGATGTGGAAACGGCGCTTGGCCAGGCGCGCGTCCTCGGCGGCCTGGAAGAACTCGGTGGAATAGCCCAGCGACACCCAGATATTGCCCACCGCCAGCTCTTTCAGATAACTGGCGTTGGAGAAGGTGGCCCAATAGGGCTTGGCCTGCTTGATCACCGCCTGCGCCGCGCGATAGTCGGCCTGACTGGCGGTGTTGGGGTTCTTGCCCAAATAGAACAGCGCGGCGGCGAACACCTCGCGCGAGCTGTCCAGTACCGTGACCTTGCCCTTGATCTTCTGCAGCACCTTGGGATCGAAGATCACCGACCAGCTGTGCGGGTCTATGCCCAGTTTCTGCAGGCGCTCCGCGTTGTAGCCGACCGAAGTCAGCGACAGCACCGTGGGCACGGTGTAGCGGTTGCCCGGATCGTAGCTTTGGGACAGATAGGCCGGATCGACATTCTTCAGATTCGGCAACTTGGCGTGATCCAGCGGCTGCAGCAGCTTCTGCTTGCTCATCGCCTCGATCACGAAGCTGGACGGAAACACCATATCGTAGCCCTTGGCCCCGGCCGCCAGCTTGGCCAGCATTTCCTCGTTGTCGCCGTAGTAATTCTGTACCACGCGGCAATCACAGCTTTTCTCGAACTGGCGGAGGATGGCGTCCGACAAGGAGCCGCTCCAGTTATAGATGTGCAAGACGTCCTTGGGTCCGGCCCAGACGGCGGACGACAGAACGGAGGACAATAGGACAAGCTTCAGCGCTTTCAATTCAGATTCACCTCCAGACAGCCATGACCAGCATGGCGAACAGAAAAGGCGGCAAGCCGCCATGGCGGGCCTCCCTTGGGAAGTCCCGCGACTTGGAACCTGTTCACGATCCGCAGCGCTTCGCGGGAGCTGACGCGGCGCGCGGCGTCGAGACGCTCATGCGCCACGCGCGTCTTCCGCTTTCTCGGCGGCTTCCGCCTTGTCTCGCGCTTGCTCGCTGGATCGTCAACACGTTCTTAAATATGGCGGCGTCGGGCCCGGCCTCGGCAAGAACAGCGCTCTCGCCTTGCTACAGCAGACCCCGATGCCGCGAATCCGTTCCTGGCCGCGGCCAGGCGGTTCATGCTGTTTATTCCGAGCGGCGGGCGGCGCCCAGCGTCGCTTCCAAGGCCTGTTGCAGCAGGCGCTCGTCGGCGCCGTCCAGCAGCTTGGCGTCGGACAGCATGCGCCGCCAATTGCGCGCGCCGGGAATGCCCTGGAACAGGCCCAGGATGTGGCGGGCGATATTGCGCGTCTTGTGGCCCTCGGCCAGGCGCGCAGCCACATAGGGCATCATCGCGGCCACCACCTGCTCGCGCTTCGGCGCGGCGCCGACGCCGTAGTAGCGCTGGTCCCAATCGGCCATCAGCCAGGGATTGTGGTAGGCCTCGCGCCCCACCATCACGCCGTCCACATGGCGCAGATGCTCGTCGATGTCGGCCTGGCTTTTGACACCGCCGTTGATCAGGATTTCCAGATCCGGGCGTTCCCGCTTCAGCCGGTAAACGTAATCATATTTCAACGGCGGAATTTCACGGTTTTCCTTGGGGCTCAGGCCCTTGAGGATGGCGTTGCGCGCATGGACGATGAAGGTGCGGCAGCCGGCGTCCGCCACTTGCTCGACGAAGTCGCGCAGGTAATCGTAATGCTCGATGCGATCGATGCCGATGCGGTGCTTGACCGTCACGTCGATGGACACCGCGTCGCGCATCGCCTTGACGCAGTCGGCCACCAATTGCGGCTCGGCCATCAGACAGGCGCCGAAAGCGCCCTTTTGCACCCGCTCCGACGGACAGCCCACGTTCAGATTGACTTCGTCGTAACCCCATTCCGCCGCCAGCCTGGCGCAGCGCGCCAGCTCCGCCGGCTCGCTGCCGCCCAGTTGCAGCGCCAGCGGGTGTTCCGCCTCGTCGAAGCGCAGGTGGCGTTCGACGTCGCCATGCAGCAGCGCGCCGGTGGTGACCATCTCGGTGTAGAGCCAGGTATGCCGGGTGATCTGACGCGCGAAATAGCGGTAGTGACGGTCGGTCCAATCCAGCATCGGCGCCACCGACAGGCGGCGCGGCGGCAAGCCGCCGCTCTCCTGAACCCTAGAATGCTTCACTCCGCTGTCCTGCATCGTATCCCTATCCACCCGAAAGCAAATCGCCACCCAGCGTCGGCGGCCAACCGGCCCGCCAGCGCGCTAAGCGTTTGAAAAAAGGCATGAATTATCCTCCCGTAGCCGATCCAGGGTCAAGCATTGAGACAAAAACGCCAAGCAATCAAGTAGATGCGCCGCACAGCGCCAGGCAATTCCTTGCCGCAGGCAACTTTTTCAAAAATTGAATTTCATAAGCTTTAGTCTCGGCGAGCGCTTGTTCGCGCCGAGCGCGCCCTGGCAGGGGCGTCCGACGCGCAATCCATTACTAACAACAACCATTCACAAATGAATATATTCATAAAAAGAGATCCCAGCCTCCACGACTGTCCACGGGCCTAAGCCTAGGCCGATATAACAAGCGGCAAAAACGGGGCGGCCCGCCATTCCGGATGTTTCCACTTCAGCACAAGGTTGAACCATGTCCAAATCACTTTCCCTGCGCCTGCCGGCGCTGATGCTGTTGCCGGCCTTGCTGAGCGGCTGCTTGGAGCAGCCCAGCGTCGAGCAGCAAGCCGCGCGCATCGTCGAACAAATGAGCGTCCGCGAGAAGATCGGCCAGAAAATCATGATGGCCTTCCGCTACTGGTGCCCGGACGATCAGCCCGCCTGCACCGCCGGCATGACCGATTTGCCGGACGCCGCCAGCCGCGCGCTGCGCGACAACGCCATCGGCGGCGTGATTCTGTTCGCCAACAATCTGAGCGATTTGCAGCAAACCCGCCGTCTGTCCGAGCAGATCCGCCAGGCACGGCCGCAGAACAGCCCGGTCGGCCTGCTGATCGGATCGGACCAGGAAGGCGGCAATGTGTTCCGCCTGCCGCGCCCGCTGGCCACTAGCTTTCCCGGCAATATGGCGCTGGGCGCCGCCTATCAGGCGACACGGGACAGCGGCCTCGCCCGCGACTCCGGCCGGGTGCTGGCCGCCGAGATCCGCGCCGTCGGCTTCAACGTCAATTTCGCTCCGGACGTGGACGTCAACAGCAATCCGCTCAATCCGGTGATCAATGTCCGCGCCTACGGCGATGATCCGGCCACCATCAGCCTGCTGGGGCAGGCCACCACGCAGGGCATGCGCGAGCAAGGGGTTATCGGCTCCTTCAAGCACTTCCCCGGCCACGGCGACACCGCCACCGACTCCCATTACGGCCTGCCGGTGGTGAACAAATCGCGCGCCGACGCCTACGCCATCGACCTGGCGCCCTACCGCCAGGCCATCGCCTCCGGCCAGGCGCCGGAGATGATCATGACCGCCCACATCCAGTATCCGGCGCTGGACAGCAGCCTGATCACCGCCCGCAACGGCGAACGCATGATCGCGCCGGCGACGATGTCGCGCAAAATCCAGCACGATCTGCTGCGCGGCGAGATGCGCTACCAGGGCGTCACCGTCACCGACGCGCTGGACATGAAGGGCATCAGCGATTTCTTCGAGCAGGCCGACGCGGTGATCAAGGTGTTCCAGGCCGACGTCGACATCGCGCTGATGCCCACCGAGTTCCGCACCGCGGCGCAGGCCGGCCGGCTGCGCCAGCTGATAGACCAGGTGGCCGCCGCGGTGGCGGACGGCCGGATCAACCGCGCCGAGCTGGACCGCTCGGCGCGGCGCATCGTGGCGATGAAGCTGCGCAACGAGGTCACCCCGGCCGGCGAGGCCAAGCCGCTGCCGGCGCTGAGCACCATAGGCAGCGCGGAGCATCGCGCGGTGGAAACTAAAATCACCCGGCAATCCATCACCCTGCTGCGCAATCAGGGCGCGGCGCTGCCGCTGCGCTCGCCCAGCCAGCGCATCTTCATCCTGACGCCCTGGGGCGAACAGGCCGAGGCGATGCGTCGCCGCTTTGATGAGAAAGGCTATCGCCAGGTCAGCGGTGCCAAACTGAGCGCCACGCCGTGGGAAGCGCAGCAACAGGCGATCGATCAGGCCGACGTGGTCGTCATCGGCACCCTGGCCACCGGCGTCAGCCCGGTGGAACGCAACGGCGACCCCAACGCGCCGGCCATCGCGCCGCGGATGAAGCGCAGCCTGCAAGCCGAGCCGGCGCCGGCCGCTGGCAACGGTTCCCTGGTCTTCAATGTGGCGGAAGACCTGCCCGCGCTCCGGACCCGCTTCGCCCGCAGCCTGTCCGCGCCGCCGCTCAGCGAGGCGCAGCAAATGCGCAATGCGATGGAATACGCCAAGCGGCAAGGCAAGAAGCTGATCCACGTGACCCTGCGCGCGCCTTACGACGTGATCAATTACGACGATCTGGCCGACGCCACGCTGGCCACCTACGCCTACTACGGCTATGAGAACGGCCTGCGCGGGCCCTCCATGCCGGCGCTGGTGGACGTGATGCTGGGCGCGAACCCGCCCGGCGGCAAGCTGCCGGTGGCCATCCACGCGCTGGACGAAAACGGCCAGCCGGGCGCGCTGCGCTACGCGCGCGGCTTTGGGCTGAGCTTCTGACGAAGCATCGCTATTCTTAACCATCCTCCTGCGCACCGCGGCCTTCCGGCCGCGGTGTTTTCTTTCGTCCCTGCGGCGGGCGGCTCCGCCGCCCCAAGGCATTCGCATTGAAATAGACACAATTTATACTGTATGAATATTTTGTGCACTGCAGTATCATGAGCCTGAACCGACGGCTGAAGATGCCCGCACAACAGGGCCGCAAGCCGCGCGGAACCGGGCTACCCTCAAATAAGAAAGCAAGCGCATGGCCATAGAATCCAATGACGCCCTGCCGGACTTCGCCGCGTGGAGCATGTCCAAGGACTTTCCCAGCGGTCATCAAGTCGGCCGCCACCAACACCGAGAAGGCCAGCTGATTTTCGCCGTTTCCGGCGTGATGGAACTATCCACCGCCGATGGTCTGTGGCTGGTGCCACCACAGCGCGGCGTCTGGATGCCGCCCGCGGTGGAGCACAGCATGCGCGCACGCGGCACGGTGTCCTTGCGTACCCTGTACATCCAGTCCCCGCACTATCTGGCGCAACTGCCGCGCCACTCCAAAGCCATCGCCATTTCGCCGCTGATGCGGGAACTCATCATCCGCCTGATGCGCACGCGCGGCATTCCGCACGCAGATCAAAAAGAAGGCCGCTTGCTGGACTTGCTGATCGACGAAATCGAATGGTCGGGCGAAACGGCCTTGCCGCTGCCGCCGCTGAGCGACCAACGCTTGCAGCGGGTGTGCTCGGCGATTCTGGCCAATCCCGGCGACCGCCGCGGGCTTAACGAATGGGCGGAACTGGTAGGCGCGTCCAGCCGCACGCTGGCGCGGCTGTTCCAGCAGGAGCTGGGCATGTCTTATCTGTACTGGCGCCAGCAAGTGTGCGCGATGTCGGCCCTGCCGCGGCTGGGCGCCGGCGAGCCGGTGACCCTGATCGCCTCCGATCTGGGTTATGAAACGCCCGGCGCGTTTTCCTCCATGTTCCGCCGCATCATGAACGCGGCCCCCAGCCAGTACTTCTCCTGATCCCATCCGCGGTTCAAAGCCCCGCCGACAAAAGCGAGGCTTTGAACCGCCCCTCCTCCGCCCCGCGGACCCGCGCGCCGACACGGCTTTGCCGCAGCGCAGCATGATTGTCCGTTTTGACGCAGTAATTGTCCGCTTGCAAGAAGCCTGAACCAAACCGTTTCAATATGATAAATGGCTATTGAAACCGCTGCCTGGCCAGGTGACCATGTCTCATCCCAACTACAACGCCAAACGCTATTGGTTGCTGATTCTGGCCGCCACCTTTCTGTTCGGCTCCACTTTTCCAACCTCCAAGATCGTGCTGTCGGAAATGCCGCCCTTGTGGGCCGCTGTGGCGCGTTTCACCGCCGCCGCCGCCGGCATCGTGCCCATTCTGCTGTGGCAGCGCTTCCGCTATCCGCGCGCCTTCGTCCGCCCTCGCCCCTGGGGCGTGCTGGTGCTGATCGGGCTGTTGCAGACCGCCGGATCAATGGGCTTTCTCAATATCGGCTTGCGCAGCACCACCCCGGCCAAGGCCGCCATCCTGATGGCCTGCACCCCGCTGATCGTGGCCTTGATGTCGCGGCTGGCGCTGAAGGAAAAAATCCACCCTCTGGCCGCCGTCGGCCTGGTCCTGGCCTTCTTCGGCGTCGCTGTCTGCATCGGCCTGAACAAGCTGGACGGCTTCGGCGCCGGCGACGCGCTGGTCTTGTGCGGCGCCGCCTGCTGGGCGGCGTCCACGCTGGTGATCAAGGGCAGCCGCATCGTGATCAATGTCTGGGCGCTGACCTTCTGGCAGATGCTGGTGGGCTCGGCCTGCCTGGCGTTGCTGGCCTGGGCCGGCGGCGAAGTCCCGACACTGCCTCACAGCGAGCGGGTGCTGGCCGCCTTCCTATGGCTGGCGCTGCCGGCCACCACCGGCGCGATGGCGCTGTGGTTCATGGCGCTGGACCTGGGCGGCGCGGTGCGCACCAGCGGTTTCCTGTTTCTGTCCCCGCTGTTCGCCACCCTGATTTCCTTCGCCGCCTTCGGCTATTCGCTGTCGCTGCATGAGCTGATCGGCGGCGTGCTGATCGGCGTCGGCATTTATCTGGTATCCAAGCGCCCGGACACCGCCGGCCAGCCGCAAACCGCGGCCGCCGACAACAAGATTTGAGCGCACGCGCCTTCTCGCTTCCCCATCCCTGTTTAGAGAGCTTTCCCACCATGCAAAAACTCATCATCACCGCCGCCGTCAACGGCGGCATCACCAGCCGGCAGAAACATCCGGGCGTGCCGTTTTCGCCGGAAGAAATCGCCCAGGCCGCCTATGAATGCTGGAACGCCGGTGCTTCGGTGGTCCACATCCACGCCCGCAACCCAGACGGCACGCCCAGCTACGACGCGGACATCTACGGCGATATCGTCCGCCGCATCCGCGAGCGCTGCGACATCCTGATCAATCTGAGCACCTCCGGCCTCAATCTGCCGCCACAGCTGGAGAAGAAGGAAGCCTGGAACCATCTGCCCTTCCGTCCGGACATCGCCTCCTTCAACTGCGGCTCGGTCAACCACGGCAGCAAGCCCTTCATCAACCCGCCGGAGCTGGCTCGCGCGCTGGCGCTGGACATCCGTGAATACCGCGCCAAGCCGGAGATCGAGGTCTATCACCAGGGCATCATCGGCGAAGCGTTGAAACTGCAGGAAGACGGCTATCTGAGCGGCCCGCTGTGCTTCAGCTTCGCCATGGGCATACAGGGCGGCGCGGCCGCCACCTGCAAGAACCTGCTGCATTTCGTCGAAAGCATTCCGCAGGACAGCGTGTGGTCGGCGCTGGGCATAGGCAAACACCAGCTGGCGATCAATCTGCACACCCTGCTGCTGGGCGGCCATGTGCGCACCGGCCTGGAAGACAACGTCTATTACCGCTACGGCGAACTGGCCCGAGACAACGCCCAATTGGTGGAGCGCCTGGCGCGCCTGGCCGGCGAAGTCGGCCGCGAGATCGCCTCCCCCGCCGAAGCCAAGCAGATTCTGGGCATCTACTAAGAACATGTTTACGTTCTCGCGAGCAAGAGCGAGACAAGGCGAAAACGACTGAAGAAGCGGAGTGTGCATACGGTGCATGAGCATTCTAAAGACGGTTTCAACGCCGTATCGCCGACACGCAGCAGATCGTAACGCCAAGCCATTCAAAGGACACACTACATGAGCACGATCGATCCGAATCCGCATAAAGAACACGGCCTGGAAATCTACGGCGCGCCGCTGAACCAGGCCAAGCTCGCCGTGGTGCTGCTGCACGGCCGCCGCCAGAGCGCCCAGGACGCCTACAAGAACGGCGAGGCCATCGGCCTGGCCGACGTCGCCTACATCCTGCCCATCGCCAAGGACCGCACTTGGTATCCGCACAGCTTCATGGCGCCGCTAGAGAGCAATCAGCCCGCGCTGGACCAGGCGCTGGACTGCGTAGAGGCCACCATCGAGGAACTGCGCGGCTACGGCTTCGCCGACAGCCGGATCGTGCTGATGGGCTTCTCCCAGGGCGCTTGCCTGGCCGCCGAGTTCATCTATCGCCGCCCACGCCCGATAGGCGGGCTGATCGCCTTCTCCGGCGGCCTGTTCGGCCCCGACGAGGCCGCCTGGGGCGCGCCGTCCGCGGCGCTGGACTTCCCGGCCTTCTTCGGCACCAGCGACAGCGACAGCTGGATGCCGCTGGAGCGCATCGAACGCAGCGCCGAGGCCTTCCGCCGCGCCGGCGCCGAGGTGGATTTCCGCGTTTACCCGGACATGCCCCACCACGTTTGCGCCGACGAGATCGACGCCGCGCGCGATCTGCTGTCCGCGCTGTTGCAACCGCAAACCAGCTTGAGCTGAGAGGAGACCGCGATGACCGACGCTTTCATCTGCGACGCCGTGCGCACCCCCATCGGCCGCTTCGGCGGCGCCTTGTCCGGCGTGCGCGCCGACGATCTGGCCGCGGCGCCGCTGCGCGCGCTGCTGGAGCGCAATCCAGGCCTGGACCCGGCGGCGATAGACGAAGTCATCCTGGGCTGCGCCAACCAGGCCGGCGAGGACAACCGCAACGTGGCCCGCATGAGCTTGCTGCTGGCCGGCTATCCGGAGAGCGTCCCGGGCCTGACCGTGAACCGCCTGTGCGCGTCCGGCCTGGACGCGGTGGCGCTGGCGGCGCGCGCCGTCAAGTCCGGCGAGGCCGAGCTGCTGATCGCCGGCGGCGTGGAATCCATGTCGCGCGCGCCCTTCGTGATGCCGAAATCGGACAAAGCCTTCGGCCGCGACATGCAGATCTACGACACCACCATAGGCTGGCGCTTCGTCAATCCGGCGATGGAGAAACAATACGGCGTGGACACCATGCCGGCTACCGCGGAGAACGTGGCGCGCGAATTCGGCATCAGCCGCCAGGATCAGGACGCCTTCGCGCTGCGCAGCCAGCAGCGTTATTTCGCCGCGCTGGAAACCGGCCTCTTCGCCGAGGAGATCATCCCGGTGACGATCCCGCGCCGCAAGCAGGACCCGCTCATCGTCAGCCGCGACGAGCATCCGCGCCAGACCTCTCTGGAGGAACTGGCCAAGCTCAAGGCGCTGTTCGGCCCGGAGTCCAGCATCACCGCCGGCAACGCCTCCGGCGTCAACGACGGCGCGGCGGCGATGATCATCGCCTCGGCCGCGGCGGCGCAACGCCACGGCCTGCGTCCGCGCGCGCGGGTGCTGGCCTCGGCCAGCTCCGGCATCGCGCCGCGCATCATGGGCGCGGGCCCGATCGAGGCCAGCCGCAAGGCGCTGCGCCAGGCCGGCCTCGGCATCGAGGACATCGACGTCATCGAACTGAACGAGGCCTTCGCCGCCCAGGCGCTGGCGGTCACCCGCGCGCTGGGCCTGCCCGACGATTGCGAACGGGTGAACCCCAAGGGCGGCGCCATCGCGCTCGGCCACCCGCTGGGCATGAGCGGCAGCCGGCTGGCGCTGACCGCCGCCGCGCAATTGCAGGCCGGCGGCAAGCGCTACGCGCTGTGCACCATGTGCGTGGGCGTGGGACAGGGCCTGGCGCTGATTCTGGAACGGGTGTAGGCCGGACGAGGCGGCCTTGACGGCCGCCGTCAAACCATACGAGGGGGGAAACATGCATCAACACGCCAATATCAAAAAAGCCATCCAGTTGAGCAACAGCTTCTGGGACATCACCACCCAGGCCGGCATGGCCAATATCGTCACCCGCAACCTGGGCGACGGCCGTCACGAGGCGGTGGCCAACGGCAAGCGCTTCGTCAATATGTCGTCCTATTCCTATCTGGGCCTGGACTCGCACCCGGACATCCTGCAGGCGGCGGCGGACGCGGTATTGAACACCGGCTCGCTGAACACCTCGATTTCGCGCATCCGGGTGCAGTTCGACATCCTGCAGCAGGCGGAGGACGCGCTGGCGGAGCTGGTGGACGCGGAAACGCTGACCGTGCCGTCCTGCGCCGCCGCCGCCGCGGCCGCCCTGCCCCTGCTGGCCTCCGGCGCGCTGACCGAGGACGTGCCGCCCTTGATGGTGTTCGACAAGAACGCCCACTTCTGCCTGAACATGATGAAGCCGATCTGCGCCGACGAGGCCGAGATCCAGACCATACGCCACAACGATCTGAACGCGCTGGAAGACCTGTGCAAGACCCATGCGCGCGTGGCCTACGTCGCCGACGGGGTCTACAGCACCGGCGGCATGGCGCCGGTGCCGGAGCTGCTGGCGCTGCAGGACAAATACGGCTTGTTCCTGTTCTTCGACGAAGCCCATGGCCTGTCCACGCTGGGCCGCCATGGCCGCGGCCTGGTGCTGGAAACCATGGGCGGCATCAATGAGCGCACCTTGATCGTCACCTCGCTGAACAAGGGCTTCGGCGCGTCCGGCGGCGCCATCTTCCTGGGCCCGCGCCACGACGCGGAGCGCCGCAAGCTGGCCACCCGCTTCGGCGGGCCGGTGACCTGGTCGCAGCGCATCAACACCGCCGGCCTGGGCGCCATCATCCAGTCGGCGGCCATTCACCGCTCCGAGGAGCTGCCGCGTCTGCAACAACGGCTGCAGGACAATATCCGCCTGTTCGACCAGCACGTGGCCTCGGACAATAGCAGCGAGCCGCTGCCCATCCGCTTCGTCTCCATCGGCTCGGAGGAAAACACCATCTTCTACGCCAAGAGCTTGCTGGAAGACGGTTTCTACACCTCGCCCATCTTCTTCCCGGTGATCGCCAAGGGCCGCGCCGGCCTGCGCATCATGATCCGTGCCAATATGAGCACGCAGGAGATAGAACGCTTCGCCGCCTGCCTCAATCAGCTGCGAGCCGCCCATGAATGAGAAAACCCTGGCCGCGCCGCAAGCGGCGCTGGTGCAGCCGGCCGGCCGGCTGATGGCGCTGGCCTGCCTGATCGTGTTCATGGCGCAGATGGCCACCACCGTGTATCTGCCCTCGCTGCCGGCGGTGATGCGGGAGCTGGCGATGAGCCAGAGCCTGGTGGAGATGTCGATTTCCGGCTATGTGGTGGGCGCGGCCTTACCGGTGCTGTTCTGGGGCTCGGCGGCCGACCGCTGGGGCCGGCGCGGGCCGCTGCTGATTTCGCTGGCGCTGTTCGTGGTCTGCAGCCTGCTGCTCGCCTTCGTGTCCAACGCCGCGGAGCTGCTGACGCTGCGGGTGGCGCAGGGCATCGCCGGCGGCGGCGCGGCCATCATCGCCCGCATCATCGTGCGCGATCACTGGCGCGGCGACGATCTGGCGCGCAAATTGTCCGTGCTCTCCATCGCCTTCATCACCGCGCTGGGCGGCGGCCAGTTCATCGGCGGCCTGATCGGCAAATACAGTCATTGGGAAGCCGGCTTCGCCTTGATGGCGGTCACCGGCGCCGTGGCGGCGCTGCTGACCATGGGCCTGCCGCTGCAAGCCGGCCGCCCGGCCGCCGCGGCCTCCGGCCCCAGCCCGTACTGGGGCATTCTGCGCCGGCCCGGCTTTCTGTGGCCGGCCTGCGCCGGCGGCCTGGGCTTCGCCACCACGGTGACCTTGCAAGAGGTCAGCCCCTTCGTGTTTCAGGAGCACTTCGGCCTGGCGGTGGCCGGCTTCGGCAACGTCGGACTGTTGATCGGCCTGTCCTATTTCAGCGGCGCCATGGTGGTGAACCGCCTGGTGGCCCGCGTGGGCGGGCTGCGCCTGATGCGCGCCGGCGCGGCGCTGCTGGCCGCAGCCACGCTGGCCATGCTGCTGGGCTGGCACTTGGGCCTGCTGGAGCGCCTGCCCGGCCTGTGGCTGTTCATCGGCCTCTACTGCCTGACCATTTTCGGCCAGGCGGTGCTGTTCCCCAACAGCATGGCCACCGCCGTCAGCGACGCCAAGGAGCACGGCGCTCACGCGATGGCGCTGTGCGGCTTCCTGCAGCAGGGGCTGGCCGGCATCGCCGCCACCGTCTCGGTGCTGCTGCATCACGACGGCGCCTGGACGCTGGCGGTGGCCGCCCTGGGCCTGTTGACCCTGTCGCAAGTGCTGTTCAAGGTGCGCGCGCGCGCCGCCTGAATCGAGGAAGCTCTTCCATGTCCCGTATCGAATCCCGCGTTCCCGCCTCCGGCGAGACGTTTGAACGCAACGCCGAAGCCTACCGCCAGCTGCGCGAGCGCATCGCCGCCGCCCGCGACGCCGCCTTGCAAGGCGGCGGCCCGGAGGCGCGCGCCAAGCAAGCGGCCAAGGGCAAGCTGTCCCCGCGCGAACGCCTATCCCTGCTGCTGGACCCCGGCACGCCCTTTCTGGAGATCGGCCAACTGGCCGCCCACGATGTGTACGAGCACGCGGTGCCCTGCGCCGGCATCGTCACCGGCATCGGCATCGTCGCCGGCCACGCGGTGGCGGTGTTCGCCAACGACGCCTCGGTCAAGGGCGGCACTTATTACCCGCTGACGCTGCGCAAGCATCTGCGCACCCAGCAGATCGCCCGTGAACAAGGCCTGCCCTGCCTCTATCTGGTGGATTCCGGCGGAGTCTACCTGCCCTTGCAGGAAGACATCTTCCCGGACGAGCAGCACTTCGGCCGCATCTTCCGCAATATCGCCGAGATGTCGGCGCTGGGCCTGCCGCAGATCTCGGCGGTGCTCGGCTCTTGCACCGCCGGCGGCGCCTACATCCCGGCGATGAGCGACGAAACCATCATCGTGCGCGGCAACGGCTCCATCTTCCTGGGCGGCCCGCAACTGGTGCGCGCCGCCACCGGCGTGATCGTGGACGCGGAAACCCTGGGCGGCGCCGATGTGCACGCCCGCGACAGCGGGGTGGCGGACCACTACGCGCTCAGCGACGAGCACGCGCTGCGGCTGATGCGGGACATCGTCGCGCGCCGCGGCCGCGGTCGGCAGTACGCGCCGCCGCAAGCGCCGCAACCGCCGCGTTACGATCCGGCGGAACTGGCCGGCATCGTCAGCGCCAACCCGCGCGAACATATTCCGGCGCGGGAAATCCTGGCCCGGCTGCTGGACGACTCCGCCTTCGCCGAATACCGCGCCCGTTTCGGCGCCACCATTTTGTGCGGCACCGGCCACATCGGCGGCTATCCGGTGGGCGTGCTGATCAACGACGGCGTGCTGTTCTCGGAAAGCGCGCAAAAAGCGGCCAACTTCATCGAACTCTGCGCCCAACGCGGCATTCCGCTGCTGTTCCTGCACAATATCAACGGCTTCATGGTGGGCGCGGAATACGAGGCCGGCGGCATCGCCAAACACGGGGCCAAGATGGTCAACGCCGCCTCCTGCGCCCGCGTGCCCAAGTTCAGCATCCTGATCGGCGGCAGCTACGGCGCCGGCAATCTGGCCATGTGCGGCCGCGCCATCGGCCCGCAGTTGATGGCGATGTGGCCCAACGCCAAGACCACGGTGGTGGGCGGCGAACAGGCGGCGACGGTGCTGGCGCTGATCCGCGCCGAGCAATTGGAAAAACAGGGCAAGGCCTGGACGCCGGAAGAAGAGGAAAACTTCAAGCGGCCGATCCGCGACGCCTACGAGCGCCAGGGCCAGGCGCTGTACGTGGCGGCCCGCATGTGGGTGGACGCCATCGTCGACCCGGCCCAGACCCGAGAATGGCTGGCGCTCAGCCTGGCGCTGGCCGCCGCCGCCCCGGTCCAAGACACCCGCTTCGGCGTATTCAGGATGTAAACACCATGTTCAAACGAATTTTGATCGCCAACCGCGGCGAGATCGCGCGCCGCATCGCCCGCAGCTGCCGGCGGCTCGGCATCGAGCATGTCGCCGTCTACTCCACGGCCGACGCCGGCGCCGCGCATCTGGAAGGGGCCGCGGAGCGGCGCTGGATAGGCGAGGCCCCGGCCAGCGCCAGCTATCTGAACGGCGAGGCCATCATCGCCGCGGCGCTGGACAGCGGCTGCGAGGCCATCCATCCCGGTTACGGCTTCCTGTCGGAAAACGCCGACTTCGCCCGCGCGGTGACCGCCGCCGGCCTGGTCTTCATCGGCCCCGACGCCGACACCATCGCCCAGATGGGCGACAAGGCGCGCGCGCGCCAATTGATGGCGGCGGCAGGCGTGCCGGTGACGCCGGGCTCGGCGGAAGCCACCGAATCCTACGGTCTGATCCTGGAGAGTTGCGCCGAGATCGGCTACCCGGTCATTCTCAAGCCGGTGGCCGGCGGCGGCGGCAAGGGCATGCAAGTGGTGTGGGAAGAAGCCGCGCTGCGCGAGGCGGTGGACGCCGCGGTGCGCGTCGGCCGCTCCAGCTTCGGCGACGGCCGGCTGCTGGTGGAGCGCTATATCGCGCGGCCGCGCCATCTGGAAGTGCAGGTGTTCGGCGACCGACACGGCAATGTGGCGCATCTGTTCGAACGCGAGTGCTCCTTGCAGCGCCGTCATCAGAAAATCATCGAGGAGGCGCCGGCCTGCGCGATGCCGGCCGCCACCCGCGCCGCGCTGCTGGACACCGCGGTGCGCGGCGCGACGGCCATCGGCTACCAAAACGCCGGCACTTTTGAATTCATCCTGGCGCCGGACGGCCAGTTCTATTTCCTTGAAGTGAACACCCGCTTGCAGGTGGAGCACCCGGTCACCGAGGCCGTCACCGGACTGGACCTGGTGGAGTGGCAGTTGCGCGTCGCCGCCGGCGAAGCCCTGCCGCTGCGCCAGGAGGAGATCCGCGCCGACGGCCACGCCATCGAATGCCGGGTCTACGCCGAAGACCCGCTGCGCGAGTTCGCGCCCATGCCGGGCAAGGCGCTGCTGGCGCGCTGGCCGCAAGGCTGCCGCGTGGACGCGGCTTTCGACGGCGACGGCGGCGAGGTGCCGGCTTTCTACGATCCGATGCTGGCCAAGCTGATCGCCCACGGCGGCAGCCGCGCCGCGGCCTTAGACGCGCTGCAAGCCGCCGCGCGCGACACCGCGCTGCCGGGCCTGAGCACCAATCTGGGCTTCATCGAGCGGCTGCTGCGCGAGCCGCGGGTGCGGGCCGGCCAGCTGGACACCCATCTGGTCGACCAGCTCGCCGCCGCGCCGGAAGCCGCGCCGCTGGCCGAGGCCGTCGCCTGCGCCGCCGCCGTCGAACTGACCCTGGCCTGCGTCGAATCGTCCTCGCCCTGGCAGGGCGGCATCGGCCCGCACGACCGCGCCGCGCTGGACCCGGACGCGCCCTTGGGCCGGCTGAGCTATCGCGCCGGCGCTTCGCGCTGGCAGGCGCGCTTGCTGGAACGCTCAGGCGCCCAGGTCCGCGCGGCGGTGGCGGAACGGAGCCTGCGCGTGGAACTGCGCCGCGACGGCGAGCTGTGGCGCGGCGAGGTGGACGGGCGGCAATGGAGCGCCCTGCCCTGCGGTGACGACATGGAGTTGACGGTGGGCGGCCATCGGCTGCGCTTGCAGGCGGAGCAGCCGGAAGCCGCCGAGGCGGACGCCGACGCCGGCCAGCGGGTGGCCTCGCCGATGCCGGGCACGGTGGTGGCGCTGCCGGTGGCGGTCAATGAGCGGGTGGAGGCCAATCAGGTGCTGGCCGTCGTCGAGGCGATGAAGATGGAAAACCGCATCTACGCGCCGCGCGCCGGCGTCGTCAGCGCGCTGCATTGCCAGGTGGGCGACATCGTCGCCGCCGACCAGCTGCTGGCCAGCGTCGCGGCCGACGAGGCTTGATCGGCCTCTAGCCGCTCAGCCATGAAAAAAGCGCGGGCCGCGGCCCGCGCTTTGTCTTGGCTTGCTGACGTTCAGGACTGCGCTGACGCGCTCAAACCGGCCAGCTGTTGGCGTTCCGGCTGCCGGAAATCCACCGCCATCATCACCGACAGCGCGGTGATGGTGACGATGGAGAAGAAGAACAGCTGACGCGCCCAGACGCGGTCGTCGATGCTGCGCTTGTAGCCGGACAAGGCCATCTTCAGCCACCACAGGCTGGTGGCCCCGGCCACCGCCAGATAGCCGTAGCCGGCGTAGCCGCCGAAGGCCAGCATCGCGGTGGCGGCGCCGAAGGCCAGGATGTAGAGCACGATCTGGCGCTTGGCGCTGGAAATGCCCTTGACCACCGGCAGCACCGGAATCCCCGCCGCCTGGTAATCCTGCAAACGGAAGATAGCGATGGCGTAGGAATGCGGCATCTGCCACAGACAGAACATCAGCAGCAGGATGGCCGCGCCGGCGTCGAAACGGCCGGTCACCGCGCAGTAGCCGGCCACCGGCGGCACCGCGCCGGACAAGCTGCCCACCAGGGTGCCGTACACCGAATGGCGCTTCATATAGAGGCTGTACACCCCCACATAGATGACGAAGCCGAACAGCACGCAGCCGAAGGCCAGCGGATTGGTCCAGCGCCACAGCGCGTAGAAGCCGGCCAGGCCGAGCAGCAGGCCATGAGCCAGCGCCGCCCGCGCGCTCATCGCGCCGGTGACCAGCACCCGCTTGCGGGTGCGGGCCATCTTGGCGTCGATGTCCCGGTCTATGCAGTTGTTGATCGCGCAGCCGGACGCCACCACCAGCGAGAGGCCGGCCAGGGTGGCCAGCAGCAAGCTCCAGTCAACCCGGCCCTGGGCCGCCAGCAGAAAACCGCCGACGGCCGAGATCAGGTTGCCGAAGATGATGCCCGGCTTGGTCACCTGCAGATAGCGCTTGAATGTCAAGACGGTCTCTCTCAAACCCGCCTCAGCGCATCATCAGCGCGTCGGCGGTGTAGATGATCCAGATCGACAGCCCGACCAGCAGCACGATCACCATGCCGGTGAACAGGAAGGAGAAGGTGTTGAGCTTGCCCTCCTTGCTGAAGTCCAGGTGCAGGAAATACTTCAGATGCACCACGATCTGCACCACCGCCAGCGCGAAGATGCCGATCGCCGTCGCCTGCGGCGTGAAGGCGCCGCCCATCACCATCCAGAACGGAATGGCGGTGAGCGCCACCGACAGCAGGAAGCCGATCAGATAGCTTTTCACGCTGCCGTGCGCGGCGTGTTCATGTGCCTGGCTCATCCCATGGCTCCTTTCAGGTAGACGACGGTGAACACGCAGATCCACACGATGTCGAGGAAGTGCCAGAACAGCGACAGGCAGTTCAGACGCGTCATCGCGCGGCCGGTCAGGCCGGTCTTGGCCACTTCCACCATCATCACCGCCATCCAGATCAGGCCGGCGGTCACGTGCAGGCCGTGCAGGCCCACCAGGCCGAAGAAGGCCGACAGGAAGGCGCTGACCTGCGGGCCGTGGCCCTCGGAGATCAGGTGGTGGAATTCGTTGATTTCCAGGCCGATGAAGGCCGCGCCGAACAGGAAGGTCATGCCCAGCCAGCCCAGCACCGCGGATTTATTGCCCTTCTGACCGGCGATCATCGCGAAGCCGTAGGTGATGGAGGACAGCAGCAGCGCCGCGGTCTCCACCAGCACGTATTGCAGATCGAAGATCTCCTTGCCGGACACGCCTTCCGCCACATTGCGGAACAGCACGGCGTAAGCCGCGAACGCGCTGGCGAACAGGATGCAGTCGGTCATCAGGTAGAACCAGAAGCCCAACACGGTTTGCGAACCGCTGTCGTGGTGCTCGTGGTCGTCGTGCGCTGCGTGCGCGTCTTTTACATAAGTCGTCATGTCGGATTCAGCCCTTACGCGGTGGTCGTCGGACGCGCGGCTTTTTGCGGCTGGGCCGGCTCACGCTCGGAGTAGTTGTCCACATCGATGCCCAGTTTTTCGAAACGCTCGCGCTCGATGGCTTCCACTTCCTCCGGCTGCACGTAGTAGTCCAGGTCGTTGTCGTAAGCGCGCGCCAGCATGCAGCCGATGATGCCCACCAGGCCGACGATGGCCAGCCACCAGATATGCCAGATCAGAGCGAAGCCCAGCACCGTGGTGAAGCCGCCGATATAGAGACCCACCGCGGTGTTGCGCGGCATGTGGATGGGTTCGTAGGACTTGGGCACCGCGTAGGCCACGCCCTTTTCCTTCATGTCGGTGAAGGCGTCGATGTCATGCACCACCGGCAGCTTGGCGAAGTTGTAGAACGGCGCCGGCGACGAGGTGGACCATTCCAGGGTATGGCCGTTCCACGGGTCGCCGCTGACGTCGGCCAACTGCTTGCGGTCGCGGATGCTGACCACGATCTGCAGCAACTGGCAGGCGATGCCGCAGGCGATCAACAGCGCGCCGAACAGCGCCAGGTACAGCCACGGCTCCCACTCCGGATTGGTGGTGTAGTTCAGGCGGCGGGTCATGCCGAGGAAGCCCAGCACGTACAGCGGCATGAAGGCGAACATGAAGCCGATCTGCCAGAACCAGAACGAGGCCTTGCCCAGTTTCGGGTTCAGCTTGAAGCCGAACACTTTCGGGAACCAGAAGGTGAAGCCAGCCAGGTAGCCGAACACCGCGCCGCCGATGATGGTGTTGTGGAAGTGGGCGATCAGGAACAGGCTGTTATGCAGCACGAAGTCCGCGCCCGGCACCGCCATCAGCACGCCGGTCATGCCGCCGATGGAGAAGGTGACCATGAAGCCCAGCGTCCACAGTATGGGGGTTTCAAAGCGCAGGCGGCCGCGGTAAATGGTGAACAGCCAGTTGAACAGCTTCACCCCGGTCGGGATCGAAATGATCATGGTGGCGATGCCGAAGAAGGCATTGACGCTGGCGCCGGAGCCCATGGTGAAGAAGTGGTGCAGCCACACCATGAAGCCCAGGATGGAGATCGCGCCGCTGGCGTAGATCATGGACTTGTGGCCGAACAAGCGCTTGCCGGTGAAGGTGGACACCACTTCGGAGAAAATGCCGAAGGCGGGCAGCACCAGCACATAGACCTCGGGATGGCCCCAGGCCCAGAACAGGTTCAGATACATCATCGCGTTGCCGCCCGCTTCCGCGGTGAAGAAATGGAAGTCCAGGTAGCGGTCCAGGCTCAGCATGGCCAGCGCGCCGGTCAGGATGGGGAAGGAGGTGGCGATCAGCACATTGGCCCAGGTGCAGGTCCAGGTGAAGATCGGCATTTCCATCAGCTTCATGCCGGGGGCGCGCATCTTGATCACGGTGACCAGGAAGTTGATCGCCGTCAGCGTCGTTCCTATCCCTGATATCTGCAAGGCCCAGGTGTAGTAATCCACCCCCACGTCCGGACTGAAGGCCAGCCCGGCCAGCGGCGGATAAGCCACCCAGCCGGTGCGGGCGAAGTTGCCCACGCCCAGCGACAGGTTGACCAGGATCACCGCGGCCACCAGCAGCCAGAAACTCAGCGAGTTCAGGAAGGGGAAGGCCACGTCGCGCGCGCCGATCTGCAGCGGCACCACGATGTTCATCAGGCCGGTCATGAACGGCATCGCCATGAAGATGATCATGATCACGCCGTGGGCGGTGAAGATCTGGTCGTAGTGTTCAGGCGGGAAGATGCCATGCGCGCCGCCGGTGGCCATCGCCAGTTGCGCGCGCATCATCAGCGCGTCGGCGAAGCCGCGCAGCAGCATGATCATGGCGACGATGATGTACATCACGCCTATCTTCTTGTGGTCGACCGAAGTCAGCCACTCGGTCCACAGATAACCCCATTTGCCCATCTTGGTGATCAGGGCCACCAGCATCAGCCCGATCAGGCCGGCGCCACCCAACGCGCCCATGATGATGGGCTCGTGGAAGGGGATGGCGTCCAGCGTCAGTTTGCCTAACAGCATGTCTTGATTACTCCTTCACCGTCAGCGGCTCGCACAGGCTTTTCGCCAGCGCGGCCAGTTTGACGTCGGCCTCGGTAGCGGCCAACGAGGTGCGGCCGCTCATGTATTTGTGCAGCACGCCCTGGAACAGATAGGGGGTGACGGCGCTGTAATAGGCCACCGGATTCTTCTCGCTCGGCAGCACCAGGCCGCGGTAGCCGTTCACGTCCAGCGCCTTGCCGGAAGCCTTGACCTTGGCGACCCAGGCCTCGAACTCGGCCGGCGTCTTGGTGGCGACGGCATTGAACTTCATGCCGGAGAAGCCTGCGCCGCTGTAGTTGGCGGAGAAACCCTTGTACACGCCCGGCTCGTGCGCCAGCAGGTGCAATTGGGTTTGCATGCCGGCCATCGCGTAGATCTGGCCGCCCAGTTGCGGGATGAAGAAGGAATTCATCGCCGCGTCGGAAGTGATCTTGAAATTCACCGGCACATTGCTGGGGAAGGCCAGTTCATTGACGGTGGCGATCTGCTGCTCCGGGTAGATGAACAACCATTTCCAGTTCAGCGCCACCACCTGCACCTCGATCGGCTTCTGCTCCGAATCCAGCGGGCGGTACGGATCCAGCTTGTGGGTGGTCTGCCAGGTCAGCACGGCGAGGAAGGCGATGATGATGCAGGGAATCAGCCAGACCACCAGCTCGATCTTGGTCGAGTGCGACCATTTCGGCTCGTAGGCGGCGTCCTTGTTGCTGGCGCGGTACTTCCAGGCGAAGAACAGGGTCATCACGATCACCGGGATGACCACCAGCAGCATCAGCGCGGTTGCCGTGATGATCAGGGACTTCTGCTCCGCCGCCACCGGGCCCTTGGGATCAAGGATTCCGCCTTGACACCCGGCGAGCAGCAGCGCCGAAGCTACAGCAAGTCCCCGCCACAGGCGTGAGGGTCTTTGGTTTCTCATCATTAACGACTTTACGGGTTGAACATTCTTGTTATCGCGCCCGGGCGCGAGCGCTTGCGCGCCATTCGCCCCGGCAACAGCAATCCAGGTCCGGTGCATGACCGGACGGCAACGGCAAATCCTTGCAAGGTCGACGACCACGCAAAATTACATTGTCATAACAAAAGGCAATGCGGAAATCGCAGCGCGAGCTGATCAAAATCGAAAGTTCGGCATGATCAATCGACAGGGACGACGCGAGTCGTCCCGAGTGGATGGCGCGACAGCGGAGCGGCCACAAGGGCGGCGCCAATGCCGGCATCGCAACGCTGACAGGCCGGAGAACCCTCGGGCGGCGATGCGGGTTCCGACGGGCGCGAAAGGCCCGAAACAGCGCATGTGTCGTGCGGGAGATCCCGGTTCAGAAAGCCAAGCGGGCCTATTAAAAAACAGTTCGCCACCAAGTTTCAAGGGCAAGCTTGATCTGGATCAGACCAGGAATCACGACAAATGCTGAGCGAATTGTCTTGAATCAAGGACAGAAAGTTCCCCGAAGCGCAGCCCCATCTTGTTCTAGAACGAACGCATGAAGTAAATACTCGAACCTATGCACAGTTTCAATCTGTTACAAAAAAACTGGAACTCGCGCTCTTGCGGTGCACAAAAACAACGCGACTCAACACAAACCACAATAAATCAATCAAGCAATTCCTATGGCTCACAGCGAAGCGCGGCGACGAAGACCTCACCATGCCGCGGGATAACCGGGAAAGAAGCGGCGAGCGCCGGAACGACTCTCAGTCGCCGCCCAGACACAGCAGCGCGTTGCGCAGGAATTGCTCGAAATCCCGACTCTCCGCCAGCCGCGCCGCGGCGCGCTGGCGCATGAAGGACACGAACAGATCGTAGATCGCCATCGCCTCCTCGTACTCGGTCTTGCTGATCGCCAGCAGGAAGATCACCCGCGCCGCGCCGCCCTCGCCCCAAGCGACGCCGTGCGGCGCGATGATGGTGCATACCGTGGTCTTGCGCGCCAGCAAGCCCAGCGAGTGCGGCAAGGCGATGCCGTCGCCCAGCATTGTGCTGAGAATGTCCTCGCGCTCGCGCACCGAGGGCAGGAAATCGGCATCGACATAGCCCTCCTCGCGCAGCTGTCCGCAAACGCGCTCGAACAAGGCCTGCTGGCTCAGCCCCGGTTCCGCCACCCAGAAATGCGGGGCGGAAAAGTAGCGCTCCAGCATATAGGGCCGGGTACGATCCACCGCCACCAGCCGCGCCAGTTGCTCCAGCTGGTAATCCGACGGAAACGGCGACAACAGCGCCACCGGCTTGCGCTTGTCCTCCAGCCGCACCGTGGACACCACGAAGTCGGCGGCCACATGCTCCAGCGCCTCGTATTCCTGACAGGACAAGGCGGCGCACACCTCAAGCTGCGGAAAACGGCGTTGCAACACCGCCTCCAGCGTACGCAGCGTGGCGTTGCCGCCGTCGCACACCAGCAGCGCCTGCGGCCGGCGCAGATAACCGATCTGGTAATGACGCTCCAGCCCCACGCCGATATGCAGCACCAGGTAGCCGATCTCGTTTTCCGAGATCCGGTACGGCGAGTGCTTGGCCCAGCTCGACACCGCCGCCAGCGTGAAGTCGTAGGCCAGCGCGTAATGCTGCTTGATGTCGGCCAGCACTGGATTGGGCAGATTGATCTGGTAGCGCACCCGGGTGATCATGGTTTTGACGTGGGTGACCAGATCGTCGCGCAATTGCCTATCCTCGCGCAGATCGTAGCGGTAATGGCGGTTGATGTAGTCAAGGATGTAGCGGACCAGCGCGTCGGCGTCGTCGGCGTTGATCGCGCTGGGCAGCAAGCCGCTCAGGCTGCGCGCGGCGATATTGACGCAGAGGAAGGCTTGCTCGGCGGCGGCGATCTCCACCCCGCTCATGCGCCGCAGCAGGCCGGCGATGTGGCGCGCGGCCTGCTCCGCCGCCGGCGGCGTTTCCTCGCCGCAGAAATCCTGCAGGGGAAAACCGTCGACGATGCGCTTGGCCGCCACCGCGCAATAAAAGCTCAGGAACTGGGCGCCGTCGTCGCTGAGGCGGACGCCGGCGCGGCTCAGACAGCCGGGCAAGCTGGCGCGCACCGTCGCCAGCGCGTCGCTCAGCACCGGATCGCCGTTTAACAGCGGATGGTCCGCCCGCTCCGCCGCCAGTTGCGCCAACAGATCGCTGAGGCAGACGCGGATGGAGGATTCCGCGCCCAGCAGCTTCATGCCGTAATGCGGCTTGGCCTCTATGCTCAAGCCATAGCCGGCCAGGCGCTCGCGCACCTCGGCCATATCAGCCTGCAAGGTGGCTCGGCTGACGCACCAGGCATCGGCCAGGTCCTGCAATTTCAAGGCGTAGGCGGAGCCGAGAAACTGCGCCAGCAGGTATTGCACCCGCTCCCCGGCCTGCCGCGGAATGGCACGGCCGGAGCCGGACTGCGACCGCACCCGCTGGAAGCGTTCCGGGTCCTCGGTCTGCAGCCGGTAGCCCTCGCCGCGCTTGAGCACGAAGCGCGCGCCGTGCTCGGCCAGTATGGCGTTGAGCGCGTCGATGTCGTTGCGCACGGTGCGGGTGGATACCGCCAGCCGGCGCGCCAGTTCCTCCTGCGGCAGCGCTTCCGCCTGCAGCGCGGCAAAGGCCTGGGCCAGCCGCTGATAGGGGAATTTGACCATGAGCCTCCTTCTTAAACCCATCCGCGCCCGGCCTCCCCGGGCGCGTCTACAACAAGGCTTTCACCATCGACAACAACCGCTCCACGTCGCCGGGCCGGGTTTCGCCGCTGGCGTCGATGATGGAGCTGTACACATGCGGAATCACCTTGGGCACGCCGGCGTCCAGCGCCAGGCGAACGATCTCGCTGAAATTCTCCAGCGTGATGCCGCCGGTGGGTTCCAGCCAGAAATCATGCCGCGCGCAGGCCTCCGCCACCGCCAGGTATTCCTCGCGGCAATCCAGCCCGCCCATCGGGAAGTACTTGATCGAACTGCCGCCCATGTCCTTGAGCATGGAGATGGCGGTCTCCACCGGCGCGGCGCAGACCGGCGCGCCGGCACTGAGCGGGCCGGTGGACACCTTGACCAGGCCCGGAATGCCGCTGGGCGAAACCAGGCCGTTGACCACGGTCCGCGCCTGGCCCAACTGCGCGCGGCTGGCGCCGACGCCGGTGAACACCTGGTTGACGTGCTGCGGCTGCACCTGGCCGACAATGGCGCTGACCATGTCGGACTGGCGCGGATCGCCGGCGCCCAGCCCCACCGACAAGGCGTTGTCTATCAAGACCGCGTACTCGCGCATGTCCGCCACCGCGCTGTCCACGTCTGCGTAGTTCTTCGACAGCACGCCCACCAGCACATGGCCTTCCGCCGCCTGATGAATCTGACGGGCATTGTGCTTGCTTCCAGCCAGTACATTCAAGCACACGCGGTCTTGATAAAAATGGGGTTCCAGTTTCATGCTTGTTCTCCCGTCAGCAAGCGGCGGATGCGCGAGCCGATCTGTTCCAGCTGAGCGGCGTCCACGCTGCGCGCGTCCACCTCCAGCTTGCCCTCGTTGGCCCGGTATTCCCGGAAATAAATGGCGACCTCGCCCTGTTTCAGCGCGGCGGCCACGCCCACCGCGCTGACGCTGGTGGCGCTGGCGTCGAAAGCGATCTCGGCGCGGGCGATGTCGCGGCCGGCGGCGTCCCAGACCAGGCGCGCACTGACGCCGGCGATCTGGTTCAAGCCGGCGATGAAGGGCCGCAGCCGCTCCGCCATCGCCGCCCCGCTTTCCTGCTCATGCTTCAGATAGCGTTCTATCGCGCACGCCAGGCCCAGAATGCCCTCCTTGCCCACCTTCATCGCCCGGCCTATGCCCTGGCTTTGCAGCTTGACCCATTCCACATACTGGCTGCGGCCCAGCACCAGCCCGCTGGTTGGCCCCTCTATCGCCTTGGCCCCGCTGTAGATCACCAGATCGGCCCCTTGCTGGTAATAGAGGCGCAAGTCTTCCTCCGCCGCCGCGTCGACGATCAGTGGCACCTTCCGGCGACGCGCCACCTCGGCGGCCTCGGCCACGCCGAGCACGCTTTTCTGCAAGGCGTGGTGGGACTTGATATACAAAATAGCCGCCGTGCCGGGGCCGACCGCCGCTTCCAGCTGCGCGGCCGAGCATTCATTGCCCCAGCCGGCTTCCACCACCTGGCCGCCCCCCAGCGCCACCATGGTGCCGACCGGCGCGCCGAAATTGACGTTATGCCCCTTGGGCAGCACGATCTCGCGCGGTCCGGCCACTGGCTGCGCATGCAGGTTCACCAGCAGGCGCGGATCGTCGCGGACGATGACGGCGGCCACGGACTGGGCGATGCCGGCGGCGGCGCAGGACACCACCGTCGCGGCCTCCACTTGCAGCAACCGAGCGATATAGTCGCCGGTCTTGTCGACCAGATCCTTCATCTCGAAATACCGTTCCAGGCCCTGCACCATCGCCGCCCTCACCTCCGGCGCCGGCGTGGACACACCGAGCAGGGTCATGCGGCCGGAAGCGTTGATCACCGGCTTAAGCTGGTACTGCTCATAAATTGAAGACATGACAAGCCTTTCCGTGTTCGGTGGGCAGCAAGACGCCGCCCGCCACCGCCGCCAGCGGCGTCAGGTGCCGCACGCCGGTCAGCGTGTCGCCGTCGCTGTCGCTCTGCGGCCGCGGCGCAGTTTCAATGTCGAAAATGGTGAGATCGGCGTCCGCGCCCACTTCCAGCCGGCCTTTGCCGCCCAGTCCCAGCGCCTCGGCCGGCTTCCGGGTCACGCAGTCCAGCACCCTCTCCAGCGGCATGCCTAGGCTCAGGAACTTGGACATCACCGCCGCCAGGCCGAATACCGGCCCGGCCACGCGGTTGCGGCAATAGATGTCCGAGCTGATGGTGTCCGGGTACACACCCAGCGCCATCGCCTCGCGCGCCACGCGGAAGCTGAAACTGGCGCTGCCATGACCGACGTCCAGCAGCACGCCGCGCTCGATCGCGGCCCGCACCGAGGCGCGCAGCGCGCCGGCGGCGTCCAGGATGCGGTTGGGCTTGCCATTGAAGCAGTGGGTGACGATGTCGCCCGGCTCCAGCCATTCGGCGATCTCGTCCAGCGACGGCGGGGTGTTGCCGATGTGCACCATCAAAGGCAGCGGCCCGAAGCGCCGCTGTATCTCCTTGGCCCGCGCCAGCGGCGCGACGCCGTTGGCGCCGACCACGCTGCCGCTGAGCCGCGCCTTGATGCCGATGATGAAATCGCGATGCGCGCGGATGGCCGCGCCGGCCAGCGCCACGTCGACGTCGTCCAGATTGGCCAATTCATGCTGAGTGACGAGGCCGATGCGCGAAATGTTCAGCAAGGCGCGCACATCGGTGCGGCAGCCGCCGGCCAGTTCTCGGAAGGAGGCGATGTCGTCGGCGCCGACGCTGCCGGCGTCCACCACCGTGGTGACACCGCCGGCCACGCCCACCTGGTCAGGCTCGTCGTGATAAATCGGCGAGGCCGGGTTGCAATGCACATGGCCGTCTATCCAACCGGCGCTGAGCCGCCAGCGCCCGTCCAGCCGCAGCGTGCGCCGGGCCGGGCCATCCAGCCGCCCCAGCCCGGCGATCTTGCCGTGGCGGACCGCGATATCCAGCACCAAGCCGTCGGCCAGCAGGGCATTCTTGATCAGCAAGTCATCCATCGCCGCCCCCTCATGCAATCGCCACCGGAAACAGCGTGCCCAGCAGCATCGCGCCCAGGATGGCGCCGCCGGTGATGGGCTTGCCCCATAGATAGAAGACCAGCGCGCCCAGCAGCGAACCGACGCCGATGGGAATCGACGCCGCCATCGCCGACAGGATGATCAGCGGACCGAGGAAACGGCCGGAGGAATTGCCCGCGCCCATCATCACGTCGGCGCCGTAAGTGGAATTGCCCTGGTTGATGGTGAATTTGCGCGCGAAAACGATCACCGCGCCAATCAGCAAGCCGATCACCATGCCGGTGGCCAGCGCCGCGCCGAAGTTCTCCACCGGGAACAAGATGCCGGCACCGAGGAACATCGCCGGAATGCCAAGGCCGACGCCGGTCATGATGGCGCCGCCTATGTCCAGAATGCCCACCAGCGAGCCCTCAATCACCCGGGCGAACAAAAAGCTGGCGCCAAAGGCGGCCACCGCTCCATAGACGCCGGTATCCATGCCGGCGCGCAGCATCGACACGAAGGCCACCTCGTTGAAGGCGCCGATGCCGTAGACGTAATACATATGCGTGCCGGCGAACACGCCGGCGGACAACAGCCCCACCAGCAAGGGAAAAGACCAGTCCGCCAGCCAGAAACCGCCGGCTTGTGCTTGTTCAGTCATCATTCTCTCCTTCAGCCTCAAGCGCCGCGCACGGCGGCGTGCAGCAGTTCCAACCAGGACGGGGCGTTCAAGTGGAAGCTGCTGAGCAACTTCAGATCAAAGCCGCGGAAGAAGGCGCTGAGCGCGAACAAGGCCACGATAGCCGCCATCATCAACTTGGTGATCTTGTTCCAGCCGCCCTCGTCCACTCCCTTGCCGATCAGAATGCCCAGCACCAGGCCCGGCACGGCATTGCCCATGATCAGCTGGGCCAGACCGCCAAACACCGTGCCCCACAATCCGGAGCGACGGCCGGCCTCAATCGCCGCCAGCCAGAAAATCACCGGCATCACGGTGTTGACCAGCAGATTGGCCGCGGGCACCAAGACCTTGACCGCTGTGATTTGCAGCGAAGCCGGCACCGCCGAAGCGGTGGTGTTCAGGAAGGCCACCAGCAGCATGCCTATCACCCCGCACACCAAGGCCATCTTGCGCGGGTTGTGCAGGGTCTCCGCCAGGTTGCGGTTGCGCGCCAGCAGCGCCGCCGCCCCCCAGTGCGGGATCACCCGGTGATCGATGTCCTGAGTGAAAGCGCCGGCCGCCACCGACGAGGCCCAGGCGTTGAAGAAAAAGCCCAGGCCGAAGGAAAAATGCGAGGCCGGATCGCCCTCGCAGGAATTGAGTTCGCCCAGGGTGCGAAAGGCGCCCATGCCTTGGGACGTTGGCGCATGGAACATGCGGGCCGCGCCGGCGCCCACCGCAACCCCGACCAAGCCGCCGATCAACAGCGACTTGAGAAGAATGATCAGAAGCATGGCTTCCTCCTCTGGTATGAAACGACAGCCAGCGCCTAAGCTTGGCGCACAGTGAACGGCACGGCCTCGATATCCAGCACGGTCACGCTGACCTCCACCTCCAACGTGACGGCATAGCTGAGCCGGTCCCGCGGCAGAAAGAAGAACAAAAAGCGCTCGCGACGGCGGACTTCCTCCGCCGCGACCACCGCCACCCGCAGGGGCTCAATGCGCAGCAGCACCTGATGGCCGGCCGCCGTCACCGCGCGCTGCACGCCGGACAAGGCATCGGCGCAAGCCTGAGCCTTGCTGTCGCCGCGGCCGCTGACCGTCACGCTGGATTCGAAACGCCTTTGCATCGCTCAGCCGCCGTATTTCTTCAAATAGGCGGCCACCAGCCGCTGCCCCAGCTCTTCCTTGTCCATGAAACCGAACCCGAGCACGGTGTAGCCCTCCTCGATCGCGGTCACGCCCTCCTCCACCGAGCGCATGCCGTATTTGGCCTTGTAGCCGTACTTGGTCTGCGCGGTGATGGCGCCGGCGCCGCCGCTGCCGCAGAAGGAAATCCCCAGCTGCGCGCCCTCCGCCTGCATCACGTCGCCCAATTTCATGTCCGCGGCCATGCCCGGAACCACCACCGCGCGCGCGCCGGCGGCTTCCGCCCCCGCGCCCACTTTCTGTCCCTTGCCCAGGCGGTCGCCAATCACTACGGTTATCTGCGTCATGGTCTTCTCCTCTATCTCTCTAGCTTTGCACGGCGGACTTCAGGCCTTGTTCTTGGCCATCTCGAAATGAATGGACAGCAGCAGCGCTTCTTCTTCCGGCAGGTTGCCGAATAAGGCCACCACCGCGGCGGACAAACGCCGCGTAGTGTCCGAGATCTCGTCGAACAGGCTCTTGTCGAAATCCGGCAGGCCCTCTCCGGTCAAGGAACGGCGCGCCATCGCCAGCACATGCGAATCCAGCTTCTGCTGCTGAACCTCGGTCAAATATTTGCCGGCCGCGTCCAGCAAGGCGGGAACCTGCCCCAAAACCTGGTCCGCCAGACGACGGATAGCGGCCTGGTCGACAGCGATGGGACGGACTTGATCGTTCATGGGGTTTCCTTTGCAAAACGGTTGGCGATGTCGAGAAACTGTAATCAAGCCGCCGCCAACTGTGGACCGGTGGATTTTCCGCTTCGAAACGGAAATCGCCTGCTCGCCGGACCGGAACAACACCGTCCTGACCGTGCTTGCAGTTGAAGCGCGCGGCGGCTCGGGCGATACTTCGCGGATTGACCACTGAATAGATGGATGCAAGGCATGACTCACCGCATCGTGTTTGTAGAAGACGACGCCGACCTGGCCGAGCTGATCAGCGACTTCCTGTCCCGTCATGAAATGGACGTGGTTGTGGAGCCGCGCGGCGACGCCGCGCTGGACACCATAGCCCGCGAAGCGCCGGATCTGGTGCTGCTGGACATCATGTTGCCCGGCAAGGACGGGCTCTCCATCTGCCGCGAGCTGCGCCCCAAGTTTGACGGCCCCATCATCATGCTGACCTCGCTGGACAGCGATATGAACCAGATACTGGGCTTGGAACTGGGCGCCAACGACTACATTCTGAAAACCACGCCGCCCTCGGTGCTGGTAGCGCGGCTGCGCGCCCAATTGCGCAACCTGCGGCCCGCTCCGGCCAACGCCGACGCCGCCGCGCCCAAGCCGGGCACCCGGAAAGTGGTGTTCGGTCAGTTGGCCATAGACCCGATCAGCCGCGACGTGACGCTGGCCAACGAAAAGATTCCGTTGTCCACCTCGGACTTCGATCTGCTGTGGTTACTGGCCAGCCACGCCGGCGAAACCCTGAACCGCGATATCCTGCTCAAGGAAATGCGCGGCGTCAGCTACGACGGACTGGACCGCAGCATAGATGTGGCCATCTCGCGGCTGCGCAAAAAACTGGGCGACAACCCCAGCGAGCCGTTCCGCATCAAGACCGTGCGCAACCGCGGCTATCTGTTCTCCTTGTCCGGCTGGGAGTAAGCGCGCATGCGCCGATTGTTCATCCAGTTCTACCTGCTGCTGATGACCTGTTTCCTGGTGGCAGTGGTCTTGGTGGGCGCGGTCTACAAACAGGCGGTGGACGATGTGGGCGAGCGCTATCTGTCCGACCTGCTGCGTACCACGCTGTCGCTGATCGAGGCCGATTTGCGCGGCGTGCCGGAAGACCGCTGGAGCGAAACGCTGGCCAACTCCGATCACGGCTTCACCTTCCGCGTCAAAGTGGAAAAGATGAGCAGCTATCTGCTGGACGACGAATCCAAGCAGGCGCTGGACCGCGGCGAAATCGTGATGCTGGAAGACAAATACGTATTCCTGCAAAAACTGGAGGACAGTAACTACCTGTTGGTGGCCGGCCCGCTGCGCTATCTCTTTTTCCTGCATCAGCTCAAATGGTTCGACTACGCCCTGCTGGGCTTCATCGGCCTGTCGCTGGCGATCCCGGTTTTCCTGTGGATGCGTCCGCACTGGCGCGATCTGGTGGCTCTGGAACAAACCGCCGGCAAGCTGGCCAGCGGCAACCTTTCCGCCCGCGTCGATCTACCGCCGCGCTCTGGCGTCAGCCAGTTGGGCGTCGCCTTCAACCACATGGCCGACAATATCGCCGCGCTGATCAACAGCAAGAAAACGCTGACCAACGCCGTGGCCCATGAGCTGCGCACGCCGCTGGCGCGGCTGCGCTACCGGATGGCGTTGCTGGAAGGAGACGAAAGCAGCCCGGAGCGGCAGGCGATCGAACGCGACTTGTCCGCCATCGACAAACTCGTGGAAGAATTGCTGCTGCACGCGCGGCTGGACCGGCCTGAAGCGCCTCTTAAGCTCAGCACCTTCGACGCCATTCCCTGGGCCAAGGACCGCATCGCCGGCCAAGCCGCATTGACGCAGGACATTCAGTGGCTGGAGCCTGCCGGCGCCAGCCTGGCCATCACCGCCGACGAACACCTGCTGACCCGGGTGCTGGACAACTTCCTGTCCAACGCCCGCCGCCACGCCAACCACCTGGTGCAAACCAGCATCATCGTCGAGCAGCGCCACTGCATCATCATGGTGGACGACGACGGCCCCGGCATTCCCGAACAAGACCGCAGCCGAGTATTCGACGCCTTCGTGCGGCTGGACGAAAGCCGCGGCCGCAAAACCGGCGGCCATGGTCTGGGCCTGGCCATCGTCGCGGGCATCGCCCGCGCCCACCGAGGCGAAGTCAAAGTGGAAAGCTCGCCGCTGGGCGGCGCGCGCTTTCTGTTCCGCTGGCCGATCTGAACCCCGCCGCCGCCGAATATGTACATTCCGTAACATTGGGATACACAGAGAGCATAGACTCAGCCCCTTGTCATGGTTAGCATTTCGGCCTGAAAAGGATTATGTGTCCACTTTCATACCAATCCAAGAAACTTAGGAGTTTCACAAATGAAAAAGCTGGCTCTGCTTGCTCTGACCGCTGCTTTCAGCCTGGTGTCCGTTAACGGCTTCGCCGCTGAAAAAGCTGCTGCTTCCGCTCCGGTTGCGATCCACAAGGCTAAAAAAGCCGAGAAAAAAGTAGCGAAGAAAGAAGCTTCCGCTGCTCAAAAAGCTCAGGCCGCCAAAGCCGAAGCTTCTGCTCCGAAGGCTAAAAAAGCCAAGAAGCACGTAGCTAAGAAAGAAGCTTCCGCCGCTCAGAAAGCTCAAGCCGCCAAAGCTGAAGCTTCCGCTCCGAAAGCTAAAAAGGCCAAGAAGCACGTAGCTAAGAAAGAAGCTTCCGCCGCTCAGAAAGCTCAAGCCGCTAAAGCCGACGCTTCCGCTCCGAAAGCTAAAAAAGCCAAGAAGCACGTAGCTAAGAAAGAAGCTTCCGCCGCTCAGAAAGCCCAAGCCGCTAAAGCCGACGCTTCCGCTCCGGCCAAAAAAGCCGCTAAAAAGCACAAAAAGCACGCTGCCAAGAAAGAAGCTTCCGCTGCTCAGAAAGCCCAGGCCGCTAAAGCCGACGCTTCCGCTCCGGCCAAAAAAGCCGCTAAAAAGCACAAAAAGCACGCTGCTAAGAAAGAAGCTTCCGCTGCTCAAAAAGCCCAAGCCGCTAAAGCCGACGCTTCCGCTCCGGCCAAAAAAGCCGCTAAAAAGCACAAAAAGCACGTAGCTAAAAAAGAAGCTTCCGCTGCTCAGAAAGCCCAAGCTGCTAAGAAAGAAGCTTCCGCCCCGGCCAAGAAAGCCGAGAAGAAAGATTCCAAAAAAGCCGCTCAGAAAGCCCAAGCCGCTAAGAAAGAAGCTTCCGCTCCGGCCAAGAAAGCCGAGAAGAAAGCTTCCAAAAAAGCTGCTTCCGCTGCCAAGTAATCAGGCGGCAAGCATTGCCGGCACCTCCGGCAATCGCACATAATTCGGGGCGCTTCGGCGCCCCGTTTTCATTTGCAAGGCCACACTCGATGAAACTCCCCCTGCTTGTCCTCAGCCTGCTGCTGGCTCCGCTGGCTTCCGCCGCCCCCAAGATCTCCGCGGAACACAAAATCCTGTTCTTCGGCCAGGACGACCGCGTTCGCACCCGCCCCGACCATCAACCCTGGCTTGCGGTAGGGCAATTGCAAACTCGTTCGCGCACCATTTGCACCGGCGCGCTGGTGGCCCGCGACGTGGTGCTGACCGCAGGGCATTGCTTTGTTGACGAGAAAGGCCGGTTCGACCCAGCCGTCAGCTTCACCGTCGGCCTGTGGGGCGACGAATACACCGCCCGCAGCAAAATCCTGGAAGTTCAGGTGGACAAGAGCTTCCTCAAAGGCCTGGACCGCCGGGCGGACGGGCTCTACATCCCCCCGCGCATCGCGCCGCGCGACTTCGCCTTCGTGCGCCTGGCCACGCAGCTGGGCGACACCCAGGGCGTGCTGCCGGTGTTCAGCGGCAACGCCAAACAGCTGAGCCAATTGCTGGACCAGCAAAGCTGGACGCTGACCCAGGGCGGCTACCCGGTGGATGATCAGACCCATCTGCTGGTGCACCAGGGCTGCAAGGCCACCAAGCTGCGCCCGGACGGCCGCCTGACCCACCGCTGCGATACGCTGGAGGGCAATAGCGGCTCGCCGGTGTTCGTGATGGGGCCGGGCCAGCCGGTGATCGTCGCGGTGCAAAGCTCGGCGCCCACCGCCGCGCGCCGCAACAAGGAAGACAATATGAGCGTCAGCGCGCCGATATTCTACGAGGCGCTGCAGCAGTTCATCCGCAAGCGCGCGCAGAAATGAAAAAAGCCCCGGCAACGGGGCTTTTTACTATTTCAGGGCTTGCGCCCTCACTCCGCCAGTGCCTGGCGTTGCAACGCCACCAGTTCACCGATGCCGGCGCGCGCCAGGCTCAACATCGCCTGCAGTTCCTGATCATCGAACGGCTCGCCCTCGGCGGTGCCCTGCACTTCAACGAAGCGGCCGTCGCCAGTCATCACCACATTCATATCGGTATCGCAGTTGGAGTCTTCGGCGTAATCCAGGTCCAGGACCGGCGTGCCTTGGTACAGGCCCACCGAAATCGCCGCCACATGGTCGCGCAGCGGGTTTTCGCTCAGCTTGCCCTCGCGCAGCAGCAGGCCGATCGCGTCGGCCAGCGCCACATAGGCGCCGGTGATGCTGGCGGTGCGAGTGCCGCCATCGGCCTGGATCACATCGCAGTCGATCTGGATCTGGCGCTCGCCCAGCTTCTCCAGATCCACCACCGCGCGCAGCGAGCGGCCGATCAGGCGCTGGATTTCCTGGGTGCGGCCGGACTGCTTGCCGGCCGACGATTCGCGGCGCATGCGCGAGCCGGTGGAGCGCGGCAGCATGCCGTACTCGGCGGTGACCCAGCCGCGGCCCTTGCCCTTAAGGAAGCCTGGCACGCTATCGTCCACGCTGGCGGTGCAAATCACCTTGGTGTCGCCAAACTCGATCAGCACCGAGCCTTCGGCATGCTTGAGGTAGTTGCGGCTGATCCGCACCGTGCGCAAGGCGTCGGCCGGACGTTGGGAAGGTCGCGTCATATCGTCGTCCAAAATGGTGAATGCCGACGATTATAGCAGCCGCCATCCCCGCTTATGGCGCCAAGAACCTGTTTACGATTCACCGCGCGTCGGCAGGACAGCCCTTGAACAATGGCTTAATCGTGCTTGCCCGCCACCCGGCTGGCGAGAATCTCCTGATGCATGGTTTCCAGATTGGAATCCAGTATCGTCCGTCCCAACTGGCGAGGCGTCACTTTCTCGGTATCCAGCAGGTCTTCGCGTTCGCCGTAATCCTGCGCCTCATCCAGCAGCGTCACCCCCGCCGCCGACAGATTGTCGCCGCCGGCGCCGGCGCGACGCTCGGCCACATTCATCAGCGCCGGCAACACCTGGCTGACATTGCGGCGGACAAACACCTTTTCCAGTTCCGGGTCCATCACCTGCGACCATAGGCCGTCGGAACACAGCAGGATGGAGCAGCCGGCGCCGACGTGCTGTTTCTCGCCGACATCGATATCCGGGTCGCTGGCCGCGCCCAAACAGTTGTAAATCTTGTGACGCTCCGGGTGCACTTTGGCCGCATCCTCGCTCAACTGCCCCTGATCGATCAGGCGCTGCACCTGGGAATGATCGCGCGAACGCAGCCGCAGGCCTTTTTCGTCCAGCAGATAGAGCCGGGAATCGCCGACATGGCACCAGTACAACTGACCCTGCTGGATAATGGCCGCCACCACCGTGGTGCTGGGCACCTCCGGCAGCCGGTGATCGGCCGCGTAATCCAGGATCACCTGATGCGCGGTGCTGACCGCATTGACGAGAAAGCGGTTGGGATGGGTCAGCATCGGCGTGGCCTGCTGGTAGAACAACTCGCTGAGCAGGTCCACCGTGATCTGCGCCGCCACTTCGCCTCGCATGTGGCCGCCCATGCCGTCCGCCACCGCCAGCATCACCGCGTCGCGGGAATGCGCGATCACCAAGCGGTCCTGGTTATAGGCGCGCCCGCCGATGCGGCTTTCCTGATAGATCGATAGTTTCATGGCTATCCCCTCATCACGAGCGTCCGCCGGTCAGGTTTTTCAACCATCCCATCCATTTGCTGCCGGCCAATTCCGCCGGAGCCGGCTGCCCGTATTCCTCGGCCATCAGCCGCTTCTGCAGCCCCGCCACCGTGGCCGGCCGCTCATCCGGAGGCAGCGCCAGGCATTGATCGGTCAGTTCCAGCAGTTCCGGGGAATACAGATGGCGGAAGGCCTTGCTCGCCGGCTGCAGCCGGTCGCTTTCCTTGCGCTCCTTGGACACCTGCGGCGTGCCGCCGCCCATGCAGGCGTAAAGACAGGCGCCCAGGGCGTAGATATCGGTCCACGGACCCAGCGGCGCGTCTTTCTCGTATTGCTCCGGCGCGGCGAAACCCGGCGTGTACATCGAGGCGAAGTGCTTGTCGCGGCGCGACAGCGTCTGCCTAGCCGCGCCAAAGTCCAGCAGCAGCGGCGCGCCATTGCGGCGCAGATAGATATTGGCCGGCTTGATGTCCAGATGCAGCAGGCGCTGCAGATGTACTTCGCGCAGGCCGGACAAGAGCGCGGCGAACCATTTGCGCAGACGCCGCTCCTCCAGACGCCCGCCGGCCAGTTCCAGTTCGCGCACCAAGGAGCGGCCATCGGCGTACTCCATCACCATGTAAACCGTCTGATTGGCGCGGAAAAAATTGATTACGCGCACCACGGTGGGATGGGAAATGCCGGAAAGGATGCGTCCTTCCTCGAAGAAGCACTTAAGGCCGAGATTGAACGCCTCGCGGTCCAGCTCGTGCGGCACGGTGACCTGGCCATCATCGTCGCGCAACGCCAGATTGCGCGGCAGATACTCTTTGATTGCGAACTTGTTGTCCTGATCATCCAGCGCCAGATAGACAACGCTGAAGCCGCCAACCGACAACTGGCGGACAATCGTGTACTCCCCCAAGCGGGAGCCGGCCGGCAAGGCTGTCTGCGGGTTCGATTGAGTCATGGGGTATCAGTTGTTATAGTGTTCACAGGCCTTGGATTGAGCTTAGCAAAGCAATTCGGGCCCAGCCTTGAGAATGTTCCAATCCGCTCATCCTAAGGGGGTGTCTGATGATTTTAAGTATGACAGGCTTTGCCGCAACCAGCAGGGAATTTCCCGGCGGTTTGCTCAGCCTAGAGATCCGTTCGGTCAACCACCGCTATCTCGACTTGCAAATGCGCTTGCCGGAAGAATTGCGCGTCATCGAACCGCAATTGCGCGAGCTGATTTCCGCCAAGGTCAGCCGCGGCAAGCTGGAATGCCGTGTCGGCATCAACCAGGTGGACAGCGCCGCGCCAACGCTGGAATTGAATCAGGCGGTGCTGCAGCGGCTGATCGAAGTGTCGCAGCAAGTGCGCGAGCAGGCCGGCGAAAGCCGCGGCCTGTCGGTGGGCGAGCTGATGCGCTGGCCCGGCGTGATGAAAAGCAATGAGCTGGCGCCGGAAGTGCTGCAACAGCTGTGCACGGCCTGCCTGGCCACCGCCCTGCAGGACTTCAACGCCTCGCGCGGCCGCGAGGGTGAAAAGCTCAAGCTGGTGCTGGAAGAGCGCATCGCCGGCATGGAGGGCATCGTAGCCGCGATCAAGCCCAAGCTGCCCGCGATCCTGGAAGCGCATATGTCCAAGCTGTCCAGCCGGCTGCAGGAAGCGCTGGGCAATGTCGACGAGGACAGGCTGAAGCAGGAATTCGCGCTGTTCGCGCAGAAGATAGACGTGGACGAGGAACTGGCTCGCCTCAGCACCCATCTCAGCGAAGTGCGCCGCATCCTGAAGGCCGGCGGCCAATCCGGCAAGCGCCTGGACTTCCTGATGCAGGAGCTGAACCGCGAAGCCAACACTCTGGGCTCCAAATCGGTCTCCACCGAAACCACCCAGGCTTCGGTCGAGTTGAAAGTACTGATTGAACAGATGCGCGAGCAGATCCAGAATATCGAATAAGCATGGCCGTGGCGGCCACCAGGCCGCCGCTGCCGCTCATTGACCTTCGGGAAAGACCAAAATATGACCAAAGCAGAACTGATCGCGGCGCTGGCCGAGAGATCCGGCCTGAGCAAGGCCGATGTGCTCCGAGTGCTGGGCGCTTTTGACGATGTGCTGCAGGACGCGCTGGCCGGCGGCGATGAAGTCACCACCGTGGCCGGCAAGTTCAAAGTCAAGGAAAGCGCCGCGCGTACCGGTCGCAATCCCAAGACCGGCGAAAGCATTGAAATCGCCGCCAAGCGCAAGGTAGTGTTTCTGCCCAGCAAGCAATTGAAGGACAAAGTGGCCTGAGCGCGGCTTCAGCCAGCTTTCCCCACACAGAAACGGCGAGGATGCTCCTCGCCGTTGTCCATTCCCGCTTTAGTTTTGTCGCCAGATCAGCCGCGCGATCGCCGACGAATCCAGCTCACCCTCGCCTTCCGCCACCAGTTGATCAATCAGCGCGGACACCCGTTCGGCTTCCGGCAGCTTGATGCCCTGCTCGCGCGCGGTTTCCAGCACGATGTGCATGTCCTTGGCGTGCAGCTTGGCCTTGAAGCCCGGCGCGTAATTGTCGTCTATCATGCGTTGGCCGTGGATATCCAGCACCTTGCTCTGAGCAAAGCCACCCAGCAGCGCGGCGCGTACCGGAGCCGGATCCACATTGCAGGCTTGGGCCAGCTTCATGATTTCCGCCACCGCGGCGACGCCGACGCCGACAGCGATCTGGTTGCAGGCCTTGGCCACCTGGCCGGCGCCGCTGGCGCCGATATGGGTAATGGTCTGCCCCATCGCTTGCAGGGCCGGACGCGCGCGCTCCAGCGCCTCGGCCTTGCCCCCCACCATGATGGTCAGCGTGCCGTTGACGGCGCCGACCTCGCCACCGGATACCGGGCAATCCAGGAAGTCGATGCCAGCTTCGGCCAGCCGCGCCGCGATGCGGCGAGCGCCATTCGGCGCGATGGTGCTCATATCGGCGCACACCAGGCCAGCGCCGGCGCCATGCACCGCGCCCTGTTCGCCCAACAGCACCTGCTCCACATCCGCGGTGTCCGACACATTGGTGATCAACAGCTCCGCTTGGCCGGCCAGGGCCGCCGGGCTATCCGCCCAGCTCGCGCCGGCCTGCAGCAGAGACTCGGCCCGCTCGCGGCTGCGCGCCCATACCGCCACTTGGTGGCCGGCCTTGAGCAGATTCAACACGCACGGCCGGCCCATGATGCCCAGACCGATATAAGCGACTTTCATTTGCGACTCCACGATGAAAACGACGACATCCATCGAGGATAAGGGGAAGCGCGCCGCAGCGCCAGTGCATGAACGGCAAGACTGCACGGCAAAGGCTGCCAAGGCCATGGAACAAAGCGCAGCAGACTTTGAATAGACGCTTAGGGCGTAGGTCCGGACTCGGACTCCGGTAGAGGCGCGGGCTTGCGGCCGCCCAACCAGGCTTCGAACTCATAGTCCTTGCCCGAGGCGTGGTGCTCCAGGAAATAGACGAAGGCCAGCACCTCGGCCACCGCGCGGTAGAGCTCGGGCGGGATGTTCTTGTCCAGGTCCACCTGCATCAGCAGCGACACCAGTTCCGGCGAATCGTGCACGAACACCCCGGCCTCGCGCGCCCGGTCTATGATGCGCTCGGCCAGTTCTCCATAGCCCTTGGCCACTACCCGCGGCGAGCGCTGGCCATCCTGGTATGACAGCGCCACCGCCGAGCGGCGCTTGTCCTCACTCGGCGGCCGCGCCATCGTCCTTCACCACCAGGCTGGCCAGCGCCAGCCCAGCCGAAGCCAGCCCGGATTCCAGCCGGCTGGCATTCTGAGTGATCAACTGTCCTGCTTGGGCGTCTTCGGCGGCAAACGACACCTGCACCGCCTGTCCCACCAGGCGGATACGCGCCGCCATGCCCCCCAGCGCCGGCAGATGCAACGACAAATTGGTGGACCAGGCCTGCATCTCTTCCTGGCCATTGCCCTCGCGGTCGGCTTCGGACTTTTCCTGCTCTATCACCATCTGCATTGGCTGGCCGGGCCAGGCCATGCCCTGGAACTGCAGCTGCTGGTTTTCCAGGCCGTTGAGCTGGCGCTGCACCAGATTGCCCAATTCCTGCATCTGAGGTCTGGCGTTGACCGCGCCGTGATCGGAAGACGCGGCCAGCGCCTGGCTCATCTTGGCTTGAGGCTCCTGCTTGATTTCGGCCAGGCTGGTGCGGCCGTCGGCAAAGTCCTTCAGATGGGATTCGTAAAACAGGCCGCTCTTGGCCACCCCGTGCTGCAAATCCTCCGCCACCTTGGGCGGCGGCTGCTGCGCGGCATTGACCAGCACCGGCTTGCCGGTGTCGCTGGTCTGGGTGGACAACAGATGAGTCAGATATTTGGAGGCCGGGCTCAAAGCCACTTGCACCGAACTGCCCTTGGTCTGCTCCGCGCTCTCCTTGCTGCCATCCTGCAATAGAAAGGTCAGCGCCGGCTGCAAGGACGCCACTTTCAATTGCAGCGTGTCGCCGCTCACCGTCACCCCTTGAGGCAGATTCAGCGTGAACAGCGAATTCTTGATCAATACCGCCAGTTGATTGTTATCGAGCCTATCCGCCACGCGCGCGGTGACCTGCTCGCCCAACAGCAGCGTCGGCAGACGACTGGGCAGCGTCGCCGTTTCCAGCAGCAGTTTGGCGCCCTCGCCCAATAGCTGCGAGGAGTTGATCTGCTGAGCCGGCAAGACGCCGGTATTGATCGACGGGATCATGAGGTAGGGCTATTCCGGTACAGGGAAACAATCAACTCGGCCTCGCTGCGGGAAATGCCGCAGCGGGACGCCACTTCGGAAGCCGTTAGCCCCTGGCGTATCATCTCGATCGCCTGATTATAGGGGCTGAGCCCGACATCGCTGTGCGCTTGCTGATCCACGCGCGACAGCAGGCGCGACATATCGCGCTGCAAGGCGCTGATCTGCTGCTGCTGCTGATCCAGATACATGGTGGTCAAGCTATCGCGCTTGCTTTCCAAGCGCAGCACGCGCCAATAGACATAGGCCAGCGCCATGGCCAGCATCAGCCACAGCACAACCATCAGGTATGGGAAGAAGGTGCCGGACATCTTGGTTCCCCATGGAAGAGTTTCCGCCGTGACTTAATTTTATGGCGAAACCTCCAACAACCCAAGGCAAACCCGCCATAGAACCAGCCTCGCCCCAGCGGGGCCGCCGCGGCGACTTGCGCTCAACGATAGTGTTTCAGCACCCGAGAATTCTGGTTGATCAGCACCAGTTCGGCGCGAACATCCTCGCTCCACTGCGCGAGTTCGGCCTGGATCGCCTCGCGGCGCTGAACCAACTCGCGCAAGCCTGCGCGCTGCGGCTCATCCAAGGCCGCCAAGGCATCCTTATTCAGCGCGGCCAGCAGACGCGTCATCAGCTTCTCCTGCTGCGCCTGCAACACGCTGAAGCGCTCGTAATCCTTGGCCGTTACCACCGCGGCGAGCTCGGATGTCAAGGCATCCAACTCCGCCATCAGCGGGGCCAGCGCGGCAACTCGCGTCGCAGCCGTCATGCACCCGCCACCGCGCTCGCGGCCGGCTGACTGCGATCGACCTGCTGCCAAGCCGGAAGTATGGTTTCCAGCAGGCCGCGCACTTCCGCAAGAATCACTTGATCGTTCTTGAGGCTGGCTTGGCCCAAACGGTTTTTCATATAGAGATACAACTCGTTCAGATTGACCGCCGCCTCGCTGCCAGCTTCGACATCCAGCGCGATGCGTAAACCTTCTATGATGTCCATCGCCTTCGAGATCATGCGCGCCTTTTCATCGAAACGCTGCGCTTCGATCGCAATGCTGGCGGTCATGATCGCCTTGATTGCGCCCTCGTACAGCATCACCACGATCCCGATGGGGCTGGCGCCGTATACCGCAGCCTTCAAGGCATCGTTTTCATAGGCCTTGTTGAACTGCTTCAACATTCTGGAATTCAGCATTTTGTAAGCACCCGCTGGCCGGCCCGGCACGCTTTCGTTCTATTCGCACCGGCTCTCGGCTAAAAATCATGACTGGACGACTAAAGCTTATACCTGAGACATCAAACCGCTCAAATTATTGGTACTGGCTGCCATCTTGCTCAGCGTCGAATTCAACGCAGTATATTGCTGAATATACTGCTTTTGCCGCGCGGTCAGCCGGGCGGTGAGCGAATCTTGCGAAGCCTTCTCGGTAGTGATGCGCGAATTGATCGAGGTCTTGCTGCTTTCCACCACGCCCGACGGCCCCAACATGCTGTTGATTTCCTTGTTCAGCAACTGGGCAATACCGTTATTGCTGCTGTTGCCGAACAAATTCTTGACCGCGGTCGGGTCTTTCTTCAAGGCATCGTTGAATTTGGTCGAGTCCAGCTTAATGGTGCCATCTTTCTGAATCGCGATGCCAACCTGGGACAGATACGCGAAGGAATTGACCGGGTCGACACCGGGAATGGATTTGGTCAGCACGCTCTGCAGCTGCTGCTGAATGGATAGAACCGAGGCATTGCCCTTCATGCTGCCGGTACGGGCGTCCTTGATGGAGCTAAGCACCTGGTTGTAGGCATCGACGAAGCTCTGCAAGTTCTTGCTGATACCCGCCGAGTCCTGATTCAGGGTCACCGTGGTGTTGGCGTTTTCCTTGTACAGATCCAGGTCCACCCCTGGAATCGCGCCACTGACTTTGTTACTGCCGGAAGTCACTTTGACGCCGTTGACGGTCAGCTCCGCATTGGCGGCCAGCTTAGACTCGCTGGCGGCATCCGCGCTTTGCGACAGCCCGCCCATGACATTACCATCAACCTTGCCCGTATCCGTGCTGCCGGCGCCGGTAATGGCGAAGGCGTTGTCGGTGCCGGAAGAGGTCGAAGCCAGGACTAGCTTGAAGTTGCCGTTATTCTTGACCACCGACGCGTTGACACCCATGCCTTCGGCATTGATCTTGTCGGAAATGGACTGCAGAGTAACCTTGTCGCCCGGCTTGTCACGCAGCTTGACCGTCTGTTCCTTGCCATTGACGGTGAATTTCAGTTCGTCCGGCGCACTGGGAATGTCCGCCTGGGCATCTGTGATCTTAGTACTGCCAACCTGATCAAACACTAGTTGGCGCGAAGTGGCCAGCTTGGACACATTAACGACATAAGTACCGCTAACCCCGCCGGAAGTGGTACTGACCCCAGCCACCGAACTATCACTGGCGGACACTTTGAATGCTTGCAGAAACGACCCGGAAGACAAGCTGGTGATCGAGCTTTGCAGCGCGGACAACGCGGAACCGATCTTGCCGAGGTCGCTCAGCTGGGTGTTATAGCCCTCCAGTTTCTTCTGGCTGGCGAGCAATGGCCGGGAATCGATCGCCATCAACTGGCTTACGATTGTTTGAACGTCGATCGTGCCGACTGATGTAGTTATCCCTGCCATATTCATCACCCCTTATAAATTTTTGAGCCGCTCCTGGGACTCAGGCCTTGTCCTTCAGCAGCATGCCTTTGAAATCGCCAATCGCCTTGGCGATCCGGATCGCGTCCTCGGAAGGTATCTGCCGGATGACCTTCTGAGTTTCCTTATCCACAACTTTCACCACCTGAAGATCCGTGTCCTTGTCCACCGAGAACTCCAGCTGGTTATTGTACAGCGAGGCCACGCTGTTTAGTTGCTTCAGCGAGGACTGCAGCTGCTCGGTAACCGATGGCTTTTGCTTGGCTGCGGTATTCTGCGCTTGCTGCTGCTGCGCTTGACCAGCCGCGGCAACCGCCTGGGCATTGTCCGGCAAAGAGGCAGCGGCCTTATCGGCTCCCTGCCCGCTTTGCGCCAGCTCCACCGTTTGCTGCCGCGGAGCGGATGCACCCGCGTTGGCAATCGGCAGCGATTGTAAAGAAGGTATTTGCATGGCAACTCTCCTGACGCGCGCAGCTCCGGTTGCCCAACCAACCGGAGCTGCCGCTGGCTCATACCATCATTCTAGAACTTATTGCAGCAGGGTCAGTGCCGACTGCGGCAGCGAGTTGGCGTTCTTCAGAATCGAAGTGCCTGCCTGTTGCAGAATCTGGTTCTTGGTCAGGGTAGCAGTTTCCGCCGCGAAGTCCACATCCACGATACGGCTGTTGGCTGCGGTCAGGTTTTCCACATAGTTCTGCAGGTTGGCCACCACCGCGTCGAAACGGTTCTGTACCGCACCGAAGGTCGAACGGATGTTCGAGATCGAAGCAATGTCGGCATCCAGCGATGACAGCGCGCCCGAAGCGTTGGACTGCGTTGTCACGCTCACGGTACCCGTATTGGTCAGACTCGAGTTGTAGGTGTTCAAGGTACCCGCGGAGGTCAAGTCCGTGGACGAAATGGAAACTTGGTTGTTGGCTGCGCCGGACGACCCCACCTGGAAGGTCAGTACCGAACCACCGGACAACAGGCTGGTGCCGTTGAACTGCGTGGTTTGCACGATACGCGAAATTTCCTGGGTCAGTTGGTCCACTTCGCTTTGCAGCTGCGAACGGTTGGTATTGCTCACCGAGCCGTTGGACGCTTGTACCGCGATTTCGCGAATACGCTGCAGGTTGTTGGCAATCTGCCCCAGTGCGCCTTCAGCGGTTTGCCCGACGGAGATACCGTCGTTGGCGTTCTTGATAGATTGGTTGTTACCGCGGATGGCGGCAGTCAGGGTCTGGGAAATAGCCAGGCCAGCGGCGTCGTCCTTGGCGCTGTTGACGCGCAGGCCGGAAGACAGGCGTTGCAGGGAAATCTGCAATGCATTGTTGGAGTTGCCGAGATTACGCTGCGCATTCAGCGAAGCAATGTTGGTGTTGACGGTAATAGCCATGGTGATTCTCCTGATGTCCAGTTGGGCAAAGCGACTTGCTTATTCACCATATCGTCAGGGTCACAATAAACTTTATAGCTGCAATGTGAATTTTACCGCATCACTACCTTCTCGGTACTTCCGTATCTGGCCTGAAACTCCGCAAAGCAGGATGCCCGAGCAAACAGACACCCTACCTTGCGTCCTCAACTTACTGCAGCAGCGTCAGAGCGGACTGAGGCAGCGAGTTGGCGTTCTTCAGAATCGAAGTGCCGGCCTGTTGCAGAATCTGGTTCTTGGTCAGGTTGGCCGTTTCCGCGGCGAAGTCCACGTCGATGATGCGGCTGTTTGCCGCAGTCAGGTTCTCAGTATAGTTCTGCAGGTTCGAAACCACGGCATCAAAACGGTTCTGCACCGCGCCGAAGGTCGAGCGGATATTCGAGATCGCGGCAATGTCGGCATCCAGCGAAGACAGGGCACCGGAAGCACCGCCTTGAGTCGTCACATTGATGGTGCCGGTATTGGTCAAGCTGGAGTTGTACGCATTCAGGGTGCCCGCGGAAGTCAGGTCAGTGGACGAGATCGACACTTGGTTAGTGGCCGCACCGGACGAGCCCACCTGGAAGGTCAGCACCGAGCCACCGGACAACAGGCTGGTGCCGTTGAACTGAGTGGTCTGAACGATACGCGAAATTTCCTGGGTCAGCTGATCCACTTCGCTTTGCAGCTGCGAACGGTTGGTATTGCTGACCGAGCCGTTGGCAGCCTGTACCGCGATTTCGCGGATACGTTGCATATTGTTGGCGATCTGGCCCAGCGCGCCTTCAGCGGTCTGACCTACGGAGATGCCGTCGTTGGCATTCTTGATCGCCTGGTTGTTGCCGCGGATGGCGGAGGTCAGGGTCTGGGAAATGGCCAGACCGGCTGCATCGTCCTTGGCGCTGTTCACGCGCAGGCCGGAAGACAGGCGCTGCAGCGAAACTTGCAAGGAGCTATTGGAGTTGCTGAGGTTGCGCTGCGCGTTCAGCGACGCAATATTGGTATTTACGGTAATGGCCATGTTATTCCCCTAGAGATCAAGACTGCGTCAAGCGGAACTCCGTGATTTGCGCAGCATGCTTACTAGATCGTCTAAAGGTTAATAAACTTGACCAAAATGGCATTTTTACCAAACCATATCGATTAGCCTCACCGCCAGACCCAAACGCAAACAGGCTCCGAAGAGCCTGTCCAACATAGCCTTATGATTCAGTTGGCCAGCGCAGGAGGCCTGCGTGGAACCGCAAGCATCTGGCGGCTCCAGCAGCCTTAGCCGCTCAGAACCCGGAACCAATCGTCATGATGGTCCTCCAGCCAGTAATGACGCTCCACCCAGGCGCGCAGTTGATCGCCCTCGCGCTCAGCGGCATCCAGATCATGAACGCGACTGCGGATCGCCTCTACCCAAACCCCCACTTCATTAGGCACCCGACATACCGGCGCGTCATTGGTCTGGTAGGGGAAGATATCCGTGCATACCACCGGCCATGCCATCGCGCCATATTCCAGCAGGCGCAAATTGCTTTTGGCCTCATTGAAGGCATGAATCTCCAGCGGCGCAACCGCCAGGTCCAGATCCAGCTTGGCCACGGCTTCCGGATACTCGGCGAATGGCACCGAATGGTGGACCTCAGCAACATAGGGGCGGAATTGCGGCAGGCACATGCCCATGAACACCCAATCCACTTCATCTGCGGTCTGCTTGATCACTTCAAACAACAACTCCAGATCACCGCGATGCTGGGAGGCGCCTACCCAACCTACTCTTGGTTTGCGACCGACCCGGCGCTGAGCACGCAAATCACCCCATATGCTCTTGCGCAGACGGTTAGGGATCACAATGCGCTGATCTATCATGTCGCGGGTAAACTGTTCCAGCGGCTCGGTCGACACCACCAGGGCATCGCATAGGCGCAGAACCTTGCGTAAGCGTTGTTTGGCATCCGGGTACAAACGCTTCCAGTGGTCGTACAGATTGCTCTTTTCCGGCGTGCCTCCAATCAGATCATCGATGCCGAACACCACCCGTATTTCCGGCATGAACTCCCGATAAGCACCCAAGGCATCCTGAATCGCATCATTGATGCCGGTATGCAACAAAAAGGTATCCGGCGCATGCCGCGCCATTTCGACCAACGATAGCAATCCATGCGACGGTTGATGGATTTCGCCATCCAGCTTGCCTTGCTCTTGCAACACGGACAAGGGCTGGCTTAGACGGTATTCACCGCTCCCCCCCGGCACCGGCAAGCCCAATACTCGCTTGCGACCAAGCACTTGCGTATCCCAGGACACCACCTTGTGTGTTTCAAGCTCCATCTTTCGGCCGCTTAAAGACAAGTGGCGGTTGAATCCCGGATCCGTGGCCGCGCTAGGCAGCCAACGCCGCAATGCGGCCTTCAGTTCGTTTCGCTCCCTAACCGCCGCCTCCAGTGCCACGATAGGGTCCACGGTTGCCCTACCAATGCTTTTGGCATGGTGGTGATATAAGGTCACAAAGGGATTGTAGACATTGCGCAGGCCGGCAGCCTGCGCCTTCAGACACAAATCCACATCGTTAAAACATACTTTGAAATCTTCCTCGTCCATGCCGCCAAGCTGGAGATAGACCTCCTTGCTCAGCAGCAGGCAGGCCCCGGTGACCGCGGAATAGTTCTGCATGGTCACCACCCGGTTGAGATAACCAGGTTCAGTCAGATCCTGGCCTTCGAACACGTGATCGGCAATCGCGTACATTCGTCCAGGCAGGCCCAGCACAATGCCCGCATGTTGGATCTTGCCGATTTCGGGATAGATCAGGCGCGCGCCCACCGCTCCGACTCCAGGCTGCTGGGCCGTCGCCACCATACGCTCCAGCCAGCTGGCAAAAATAATCTCGGTATCATTGTTCAGCAACAGCAGAAACTCGCCCGCGGCATGCTGAGCGGCCAGATTGCACTGGGCCGAGAAATTGAAGGGAGCATCGTAGCGCAGCACTTTCACCCGCCCGGGGAAACGTTGCTGCAGTAGTTGGTAGTACTCTTCCGTTTCGGGCTGCTCGGAGCGATTATCTACGATCAGCAGTTCGAAATGGGGATAGCCGGTCTTTTCGAACAGGCTGTCAACACATGGCTCCAAATACTCCAGCTTGTCGCGAGTCGGCACGATGACCGACACCAGCGGCTGTCCCGCCACTCGGTAATTGAAATGGAAAGTGCCTGGAGCCATCCCCTCGCTGACCTCCGCCTCCGGAATCAGCCCTGCGGCGTGGTTCTGCAAGGCGACCAGCCTTGCCGCCTGGCCCAAAGGCTCGATATCGCGACTGCTCCAAGGCAGGGAAATCAACACATCATCCAGATGACCAATGCTCTGCGCGCCCTCCAAGGCGAGCAGCCGCAGCAACACGTCATAATGATAGGCATTGGGGAAGGCCTGGAAGCCGCCGATCTTGGCCAAGGCCGCGGAAGAGAAAGCGACCGCGCTGCCGACGTAGTCCATGGAGCGCAGGTAATCCGGTGAAAAATCCGGCAAGAAGGACGGCAGGAAACGCTCACGCATCGGTGAGATCACATCGTGATCGGTATAGATAGCCAGCCACTCCGGATGGGTATCGATCGCCTCGCCCAATCGCAGCAAAGCCTGTGGCTGCAAATGGAAGCCCGCTGGCAGCAACAGAGTCCAATCAGCGGGAACATCGGCAACGACTCCATTCACGGCCGCCGCCACGGTCTCATAATCCTCCAGGCTGTCCAACTGCAACCACCCCAGTTGATCACTACTGTCAAATACCGGATCAGGCACTGGCGCATCCGACAGCACGATCAAACGCCAATGCGGGTACAACTGGCTCTCCATGCCCTGAAAGCTCGCCGCCAAGCGTACCAGTTCCGTCTGCGGAGCCAGGCACAGCAGATTGAATTTGGGACGCGATGACCATTCTTTCATCATGCGCTCTGCCAACTGCTCCGCATGGATCTCGCGGAAATTATGGTTGCGCCACCACAATTGATACTTCCGCGCCTCAGCCGCATCGCCGCCGGTCAAAGGCTTCATCTCGACCTCGCCCCAGGCCTCAGGCATCGGTTTGCGCAGCAAGGGTGGCAGCACGCTGTTCCACAGGGAGAAGACCCCCGGCATGACCTGCTCCAGCAGCCGATTGTTCAGTGCGTACTCCCTAGCCATCCTGGCTTGGCGTTTGCGCAAGTCCGGGTTGTCGATCAGCCCTGCGATGGCGTCAAACCAGCCATCCTCGCTATTGTCAGTCAACAGAGCAAGGCCGGTTCCCTTCAACCAGGCATAGGGCGGCACATCCGACACCACCGACGCGGCTCCCACCAGCGAGTATTCGAGCCACTTCAGATCGGACTTGCCATTATTGAATTCGGACGCTTTCAATGGAGCCAGCGCAATATCCAAACGCAGTTCGGCCAGTTCGGTCAGGTATTGCTGATAGGGCAAAAAGCTCGAAACCCGGCGCACGCCTTTCAAACCGAGCAAGGATTGGGGCACATCACCCCAGAACACGAAGCGGACCTGGCCAGCGTAATCCTGGTAGATGCGATACAAGGCCGCCGACAGCACCTCCATGTCCTTCTTATGCGTTTCGGTACCGGCAAAGCCTATGGTCAGCACATGTTCATCGTCCAGATCGACCAGCGGCTCCACCAGCCGCGCGGAAGCCACGCAGTTGGGCACCACGGAGACATTGGCGTTGTAACGCCTCAGCTTCTCGGCCAGAGTATCCGTCGTGGTGATGATGAGTGCGCAAAACGGCATCAGCCATTCAATGACCGGGAACAGCTCATGAAACATATCGTGCATCGGGTGGCTTTCCGGCATGCCGATCAGCCAGTCATCCACTTCGTAAATGATAGGCTTGCCCGAGTCGATGATCATTTGCAGCAAGGGCTTCCATCCCTTGGAGGGGAAAGCCCGCTGCACGACAAAAGCGTCCATCGCGTCCACGTAGGCCTGTTCGGACTCATACGGAAATTCGCCATTCGGCATCAATTGCGCCGAATTGCTGTAGAAGCAAGTATCGAAAACAGGCGCCAGCATATTCAGCATATCGCCAAGGCGGAGGCGAAAGCAGGCGGCATCCAGGCCATCCCGCGTCAGCACGCCTATCCTTGGTTTCTTGCCTATGATGTCTAGAAGACGATGCTGCAGCTTGTTTTCACTCATTTTCTAATCTCTTTTCTTTAAACATGGAATGACAACGGATAGAGTGCCCGGCAATCGAATTCTGTCGCCTTCCCTCAGCCAACGGCAAGAGCATGGCGACTATTTACTTATTTTCCTTCGCCCGGATCATGCCGCAAGCAGCAAGGCATTGCCACCATATCGACCTCCCTTTAACGCTTCCGGCCAGGCTCCACGGGCTAAAGGCCATTAGTAGCCTTGCGGCAATGCCCCCCTTTCTATAGCCTACGGCCACTCAAGTTAAGCGTATACCAGACGATAAAATGCTAGCCCGCACACATTGGCATCACAAGGAATCCTCCATGCAAGTCTTGGTAACTGGAGCCGCCGGCTTCATCGGCAGCCATGTCTGCGATCTGCTATTGAATGAAGGCCATCAGGTCATTGCGCTGGATGACCTGTCCACCGGCAACGAACGCAATTTATCTGCTTTTGCCTCGCATCCCCATTTCCGTTTCGTGCGCGCCGACATTCGCGAGCGCGAAACCATAAAGCCGTATTTCGCCGGCGTCGACTGGGTCATCCACCTGGCCGGGCGCTCCGACATCGTACCTTCCATCGAACAGCCGGAAGACTACTTCGACGTCAACGTCAGCGGCACGCTGAACGTGCTGCAAGCGGCCAAACAACATGGCGTCAAAAAGCTGGTGTACGCCGCTTCCTCATCCAGCTATGGCATTCCCGACATTTATCCGACACCCGAAGACACGCCGATCAAGCCAGAGTATCCGTATGCGCTGACCAAGGCGATGGGCGAAGAACTGGTGCTGCACTGGGCTCGCGTCTACCAATTGCCCACGCTGTCGCTGCGCCTGTTCAATGTCTACGGCCCGCGCTCTCGCACCAATGGCGCTTACGGCGCGGTATTCGGCGTCTTCCTGGCTCAAAAGCTCAAAGGCCTGCCGCTGACCATAGTCGGCGACGGCAGCCAAACCCGCGACTTCACTTTCGTCACCGATGTCGCCAATGCCTTCGTCACCGCCGCGGCCTCTGCGCTCAGCGGCGAAGCGCTGAATGTGGGCAGCGGCAACCACTACAGCGTCAACTATCTGGTTGAACTGTTGGGTGGTGAACGAACTTACATTCCCAAGCGCCCCGGGGAGCCTGACTGCACCTTCGCAGACACCCGCCTCATCCGCGAGCGCTTGAACTGGCGTCCTAAGGTCAGTTTCGAACAGGGCGTGGCCATCATGCGTTCTTGCATCCAGGACTGGGCTGATGCACCGGTGTGGACCCCAAACAGCATCGATACCGCCACCCGCAGCTGGTTCACTCATCTGGGGCAGGCATCATGATCACCGATAGCTTCGCAGCGGCGCTTGCCCGTTTCCAACAAGTGCTATCCAGCCTACGCGTCACTGCGGCGGGACAGGAGTTGGCCGCCGAGCCGGGGCTGCGCCATGCGCTAGCACTGCTGCGCCGGGCCGGAGCAGAGGACCGTGCGGTTTACCTGATAGGCAACGGCGGCAGCGCCGCGCTGGTCGCCCATGTGCAAAACGACCTGGTCAACAAGGCGCGGCTGCGCGCCCATGTGCTGCACGAACCGGCGCTGATGACTTGCATGAGCAACGACTACGGCTATGCGCGCGCCTACGCCGAATTGCTGGAACGCTACCTCAGAAGCGGTGATATTCTGATCGCCGTTAGCAGTTCCGGCCGCTCAGCCAATATTCTGGCTGCGATTGAAACCGCCAGCACCCGTTCGGCCGAGGTCATCACCCTGTCCGGCTTTGCGCCGGACAATCCTTTGCGCGGCGCCGGCCATGTCAATATCTGGCTACCATCGGACGATTACGGCGAGGTTGAAGTCGGACATCAGTTGGTTCTTCACTATCTGTCGGACGCGTTGGCAGGGAAATAGCATGAGCATGGAAAAAATCAAAACCCTGGACGCGCTGGGCGAACTGACGCAACAAGCCAGGAAGGCTGGCCGCAAAGTGATCCATTGCCATGGCACTTTCGACCTGATGCACGCAGGACATATCAAACATCTGCAGCACGCTCGCTCTCTGGGCGACATGCTGGTGGTCACCGTCACTTCTGACGCCTTCGTGCGCAAGGGGCCGGGGCGTCCCGTATTCACTGAGCTATTGCGTGCCGAAAACCTGGCTGCGCTCGCCTGTGTCGACTATCTGGCAATCAGCGACGCCGAAACCGCGATCAACGCCATCGATCACATCCAACCCCACCTCTATGTCAAAGGCAGCGATTACGCCGATGCCAGCCAGGACCCCAGCGGCAACATCGCGCGCGAGGCAGCGGCGGTGCGCCAGCACGGCGGCGAAGTGTATTTCACCGACGAGATCACCTTCAGCTCCACCAAGTTGTTGAACGATCATTTCGACGTTCTGCCGCAAGACACCCGCCTGTTTCTGGAGAGCTTCAAGAAAAGCTGCCCACTGGAGGATTTCCTCGCTCATGTCCGCGCGTTGGCGAAGATGAAGGTGCTGGTCATTGGCGACGCCATCATCGACGAATACCATTACGTCCATACGCTGGGCCAAACCGGTAAGGGCACCTCGCTGGCGGTACGCTATCAAAGCGAAGAACGCTTCGCCGGTGGCGCCATCGCGGTAGCCAACCACATCGCCGGCTTCGCCGCCAACGTCACTTTGCTGACCGCACTGGGCCAGCACGACGACTCGCTGGAATACGTCAGCAGTAAATTAAAGGCCAATGTCCAGCTTGAGCACCGCTTTTTCAAGAGCGCTCCGACGCTGATCAAGCGCCGCTTCGTCGATCAGGACCTGCAACGCCTGTTCGAAATTTATTTCGGCGGAGAGGAACAAGAGGACGAGGTGCTTGAACAGGCCTTCTGCGACTGGATCGCCCTGCACGCCGGCGCCTTCGACGCCGTAATCGTGCCCGACTTCGGCAACGGCCTGATTAGCCGCAAGATGGCGCACAGCATCTCCCAGCACGCGGCCTTCCTCGCGATCAATACCCAAATCAACAGCGGCAACCGCGGCTACCACATCATCACCCGTTATCCGAAGGCGGACTTCCTGTGCCTGAACGAGCCGGAAGCGCGGCTGGCCACCCATGACCGCCAGTCCCCGCTGGAAGAAGTCGCCGCCGACCTGCGCGCCCAGCTGGACGCTCGGGCAATGGCCATCACCCGCGGCGCCAAGGGCGCGCTGATCGTGGATCAGGACCGTGCTGTACCCATTCCGGCCTTGTCCTCCCATGTGGTGGACCGCATCGGAGCTGGCGACGCCTTCCTGTCGCTGGCCGGCCTGTGCATGGCCTCGGGCGCTTCGTCCGAAATGGCTGTGCTGGCCGGCAGCATCGCCGCGGCATTGGATGTGCAAATCGTCTGCAACCGCGAGCCGATCGACCCGGTCCTGTTCGCCAAGTATGCGACCACGCTGTTGAAGTGAAGGAGCAACGCTCATGGACACCTTTCTGATCGACAGCCACAAGTTGGTCTACCACCCGCGCCGCGTCGCCGACTTGATCGAATCCGGCGACGACTGGGAAAAAGCCAAACACATCTACCCGATCTATCTGGAGTTGTCGCCGGTAGGCGCCTGCAACCATCGCTGCACTTTCTGCGCGGTGGACTACATCGGCTATAAGTCGGTGATGCTGGATTACGCGATGCTGGAACAAAGGCTGCCGGAAATGGGGCGGCTCGGCGTGAAAAGCATCATGTACGCCGGCGAAGGCGAGCCGCTGCTACACAAGAAGATCAACGAGATCGTCGCCTTGACCAAGGCCTCCGGCATCGATGTGTCCTTCACCACCAATGGCGTGCTGCTGAACACCGAGTTTGTCGAACGCTCACTGGACAAAACCTCCTGGATCAAGGTTTCGCTGAACGCCGGTACCGCCGCCTCCTACGCCGCAGTGCATCAGACCCGGGAGCGCGACTTCCAGCGCGTGGTGGACAATCTGAAATACGCCGCCGCCTATAAGCGCCAGCACAATATTGCCTGCACCATAGGCGTGCAAGCGGTGCTGCTGCCGGAAAACGCCGCGGACATGCCGGAGCTGGCGCGCATCTGCCGCGACGAAATCGGCGCCGACTACCTAGTGATCAAGCCCTACTCCCAGCACCTGTACAGCGAGACCCATCAGTACGAAGACATCAACTACCATCCCTATCTGGCGATGGAAGAGGAACTGGCGGCGTTCAACAGCCCCGATTTCCAGTTGATCTTCCGCAGCCACACCATGCAGAAGTACCTGGAAAAGCCTGAAGCCCGTTATCAGAAGTGTCATGCCACCCCCTTTGTCTGGGGCTATGTGATGGCCGACGGCAGCGTCTACGGCTGCAGCGCCTATTTGCTGGACAAGCGCTTCGAATACGGCAACCTGAACCAGGCCGGCTTCCAGGAAATCTGGGAGGGTGAACGCCGCAAGGAAAGCTTCCATTTCATCCGCAATCACTTGGACATCAAGGATTGCCGCCGCAACTGCCGGATGGATGAAATCAACCGCTATCTGGACCGCCTGGTGAACCAGTCGGTGCCGCACATCAACTTCATCTGAGCGCCGCCATGAACTCCGCTCACGCATTATTGGAAAACATGCTGCTCATCCGGCGCACGGAAGAGGCCATTGCCCGCCGCTATCCGGAACAACGGATGCGCTGCCCGGTTCACCTGTCCATAGGCCAGGAGGCCGCTGCAGCCGGCATCGGCCTGGCGCTGGAACGTCAGGATCAGGCGGTCAGCACCCACCGTGCCCACGCCCACTACCTGGCCAAGGGCGGCGACCTCGACGCGATGATCGCCGAACTGTACGGCAAGGCCAGCGGATGCTGCGGCGGTCGTGGCGGCTCTATGCATTTGTCCGACCCGCAAGCCGGCTTCCTGGCCAGCACCGCCATCGTCGGCAACAGCATACCCATTGGCGTCGGCATGGCGCTGGCCCAGCAGCAGCAAGGCTCGCGCCAGATCAGCTGCGTCTTTCTAGGCGACGGCGCTACGGAAGAAGGCGTGTTCTTTGAAAGCGCCAACTTCGCCGTCGTGCGCAAGCTGCCGGTGCTGTTTGCCTGCGAGAACAATCTTTACTCAGTCTACAGCCCGCTGTCCAAACGCCAGCCCGCCGGCCGTTCGTTGGCGGGCTTCGCCGAAGCCATCGGCCTGCGCGCCATCACCGTGGACGGCAATGACGCGGAGGCCGTCTACGCCGCAGCATGCGAAGCCATTGTGACAATCCGCAACGGCGCCGGCCCTTGTTTCATCGAGATGCCGACCTATCGCTGGCTTGAGCATTGCGGCGCGTTTGACGACGACCACCTGAACTACCGGCCGGAGGGCGAATTGCAGGTCTGGAAGGAGCGCGACCCGATTCCGCGCCAGATCGAGCGCGCCGGCGTCAGCCGCGAATGGCTGGCCGCCTGCGAGGCGCGCGTCGTCGCCCGCGTAGATACGGCCTTCGCCAAGGCCGAGGCCGCGCCGTTTCCTGACGCGGACAGCGCGCAAGACGACATCTACGCCACGCCACTGGGAGAGCGAGCATGAGCACGATCAACGCCGCCCAGGCCATCAACCAGGCGCTGCGCCTGGCCATGGAGCAAGACCCGGCGGTCATCTGCTATGGCCTGGGCGTAGACGACCCCAAAACCATCTTCGGCACCACCGCCGGCCTGCAACAGCAGTTCGGCCCGCAGCGGGTGTTCGACATGCCCACCTCGGAAAACGCGATGACCGGCATCGGCGTCGGCGCGGCTCTGGGCGGACTGCGGCCGGTGATGTGTCACCAGCGGCTGGACTTCTTCCTGCTGGCCATGGATCAACTGGTCAACAACGCGGCCAAATGGCGCTATACCTTCGGTGCGCAGCACCGGGTGCCCTTCACGCTGCGGCTGATCCTAGGGCGCGGCTGGGGCCAAGGCCCCACCCATTCGCAAAACCTGCAAGCCTGGTTCGCCCATGTGCCGGGCTTGAAAGTGGTGATGCCAGCCAGCGCCGCCGATGCGAAAGGCCTGCTGTTGTCGGCGATCTTCGACGACGACCCTGTGGTCTTTCTGGAGCACCGCTGGGTGCATCCGGCCACCGACGAAGTACCCAAAGGCGATGTCCGCGTTCCCATCGGCAAAGCCAAGACCGTAATGGAAGGCGATGCCATCACCATCGTCGCCATGTCTTATCTGGTGGCGGAAGCGCGCCACGCCTGCCAAGCCTTGGCCCAGGCAGGCGTGCACTGCGATCTGATCGACTTGCGCAGCATCAAGCCACTGGACATGCCCGCGCTGGAGCGTTCGCTGGCCAAGACTGGCCGCTTGCTGGTGCTGGACACCGGCGCCACCACCGGCTCGGTCGCCGGGGAAATCATCGCCCGGCTCAGCATCAGCCATTGGTCGTCGTTCCGCTGCCCGCCGCGCCGGCTTTGCGCGCCGGACTGCCCGGAACCCACCAGCTATGGCTTGAGCAAGGCGTTTTACACAGAAGCAGCCGACATCATCACAGCCGTCGGCGACATGTTGGGATTGGCAACCCTTCCCCTGGATGCCCTCCCCCCCGCCCGTCCCCACCACGATGTACCGGGGGACTGGTTCACCGGGCCATTCTGAAAGACTGCAAGGAGCTTGCCATGAGCGAGAACAAACCCAAGGAAGGCGTCAACCGCTTCGGTCAAAAGACCACCACCATGATTCCGGAGGAAGCGCCGCTGGCCCGCAACCCAGGCCACAAGCTGCGCACCTCCAATGTCATCGTCAATCGCAAGGCGCTGACCGACGCGGAAGCGCTGCTGGACAGCTACCAACTGGACAAGAGCAGCGGCCAGAAAATCCAGTTTTACAGCGAAGGCAACCAGATTGGCGTGATCCGCATGTCTGAGGGCGACGGCGAAGAGCATGTGCCCAACCAGTTCACCGGCCCCAGCTTCCGCAACCCGCCGCAGCGCTTCCGCTTCGACGGCCATAAGATGATGCATCACTTGGACCGCGTACTGGCCTGGCAGCGCGGCGAGCGCTTCGCGCCCATCCATATCGACATGGGCCTGACCAAGTTCTGCAACACCGCTTGTATCTATTGCTACGCGGTGGTGCAGAACATGACCAAGGGCACCATGATAGGCCGCGAGGCGCTGCTGTCCTATATCCGCGATTGCGGTCGCCTTGGCGTGCGCTCCATCGGCTTCATCGGCGACGGCGAGCCCACGCTCAACCCGGCGCTGTACGACGCCACCGTGCTGGCCGGCGAACTGGGCGTGGATACCTCGATGGCCACCAACGGCTTGCTGCTGGACATGGACCGCGCTCACGACCTGCTCAAGAACATGAGCTGGATCCGCTTCAATCTGTCCGCCGGCACCCGCGAGGGCTTCCGCCGCGTGCATCAGTCCAAGGAAGCTAACTTCGATCTGCTGGTGGAGAAGATCCGCGCGCTGGTGCAGATCAAGAAGGAATATGGCTACAAGTGCACGCTGGGCTTGCAGATGGTGCTGATCCCGGAGTGCTTCGACGAAGTCATCCCCGAAGCCAAGCTAGGAGCCGAACTCGGTGTTGACTACTTCGTCATCAAGCACTGCTCCGACTCCGAGTACAAGGAAATCGGCATCAACTACGATGAATATCTGACGATAGGCGATATGCTCAAGGAAGCGGAAGGCTATTCCACCGCCGACTACGTGGTGCAGGCGAAATGGAACAAAATCAACGCCGCCTCTGAATCCGCCCTGTACAAGAACGGCTTCCGCAAATACGACGTCTGCCACGGCACGCCCTTCCTGCTGCAAATCTCCGGCAACGGCAAGGTCTACCCCTGCGGCCCCTTCTTCAACAAGGAACGTTTTTACATCGGTGACCTGCATGAGCAATCGTTCTACGATATGGTAATGGGAGACCGTTACTGGGCGGTGCACAAGGACGTCACCGAATCGGTTGACGTACACAAAGACTGCGCCATTGGCTGCCGACAAGATTATGTGAACAAGTTCTTGTGGGATCTCAAGAATCCCCCCGAACACATCAATTTTATTTGATTCGATCTTCAAATCGGGGCGCTGGAAAACGCCCCGTTTTTCAACATACCCTGGGTAGCCCGTCTTATGATCTCCGTCGTCATCCCTGCCTACAATTACGCAAAATACCTGCCGGATGCGCTCAACAGCATATTGCGGCAAGGAATCGATGACCTTGAAATCATCGTCTGCGACGACTGCTCAACCGACAATACCGCAGAAGTCATCCAAGGATTCGCCGCCAAGGATAAGCGGGTCAAGTATTTCCTGAACGACAAAAATCTGGGCGCGACGCTCAATATCAATCAAGCCGTCAAGAAAACCAGCGGCGACTACATCGTGCTGGTCGGCGCCGACGATCTACTGGCCCCCAATAGCCTCAAGACCCTGAAAGACGCGCTGGACCAGCACCCCGAGTGCGGCTTCGTCTATGGCCGCTATACCCTGATCAACGAAGACAATCAGCATTTCCCGCTGCAACATCCGGGCTGGCTGGACCACGATTACTTCGGAGAGCGGGACGAGCTCCCCAACCTGCTGAAATTCGACTGCTATATCAATATCGTCGCCTCCATGTTCCGGCGCGAAATAGTTCTGGACAGCGACTTTTTCGACACCAGCCTGCAAGCCTTCGACGATGAGCCATTTTTCCGGGCTACCGATTGGGACAAAAGCCTGCAGCTAGCGGCGCAAGGCATCAAGATCGGCTTCGTCAACAAGAACATCTCCATCTTCCGGGTGCATCAGCAGCAGGCCTCGTCCGGAGATAAATACGGCCGCTCCGGCTTGGCGTTGTTCGAACATGCGCTTCTGCTCGAAAGATACTTCACCACAGCCAACCTTGACCGGCTCTTGCCCCATCTGGCCGATATCATCCGCCTGTTCCAGTCCAAGTTCGAATACTTTCACAGCCAGGCGCTGCCGGAATTCGCACATAGACGTGAACTGGCGGAAGCCCGCGCCAACGAGGTGTTGTCGAAAGTGGAAAGCGTGCTGTCCCAGCACGCCCAACAAGGCCCCCACGACTTCACCGAATCGCAGCTCCCCGAAGTCGGCCCTACTGAACTCAATCCAGAGCAGCCGTTTTTCAGCATCATTTTCACCACTTATGATCGTCCACACCTGGCGGTCAACGCATTGCAAAGTATTGCAGAGCAAAGCTTCAAGGACTTCGAAGTCATCCTGGTCAACGATGGTGGCCTGCCACAGGAAAGCCTGCTGGAATGGCTGGGCAAGGACATCAACGTTACTTATGTGCGCCAACCCAACCGCGGCGTAGCCGCCGCGCGCAATCTGGCCTTACGTCTGTGTCGTGGCCATTACGTCGTCTATCTGGACGACGACGACATCATGTACAGCCATCACCTGGCACGTCTGCACCATGAAGCCAGCCGCCACCCTGGCGCATTGGTTTTCGGCAACGCCCACTTCATCACCGAACAGGTGCAATGCGGTATGCGCGAGGAACAAGGCCGCGCACTGATGGCATGCAAGCAATTCGACTTCAACCGCCTGCAAATCTCCAACTACATCCCCATCAACGCGCTGGCTCATCCGCTGCTGGTCATCGACGAAGTCGGCGGTTTCGATGAAGACCTGCCGTCGCACGAAGACTGGGATCTGCTGATTCGCTTGTCGCGCAAAATCCCCTTCGCCCACTTCAACGACATCACCGTCCAGGTCAGACGTCGTCTTGGCAATGGTCAGGAATTCGACTCCAGGACCGTACGCGCCTGGCAAAGCATGAAACAGGACTTCATTGAGATTTACAGCCGCTACGACGATATGGGGATAGAGGAAATCAAGAAAGCGCGTGCAAAAGTATTGGCTGCAGACCATCCCACCAAGGCGGGTCTGAACTTCAACTAAGTCCGCGGCCAGCACGTGAGCTTACCGCGGATAGCCGCCAGACGCGCGGCTGTCCGCTCAAACTTTCCTGGCCGCAACCAGGACTTCATTGGTGGGCACTTCAACATAGTCTGGCAAGGCGGGCAAAGCTGCGGCGAATGCCGCCCGGTAGCCCTCAGGCGTGCGGCTCAGCAGGCGATCCACATAGACTTCTTTCGCCTGCTCCATCCGGTATGGCTTGTGCCAACACATCTCCAGCCCCAATTGCCGGAATAGCGCTTGAAACGATGGTTTCGTCCAATAAGTCAAATGCTCGACCGGCTTATAGTAATAGGGGATCAAGCCTTCGGCGTCCACCGTAGTCAGCACCAGATAACCATTCGGCTTCAACAAGGGCATCAATTCACGCAAGATTTCCAGCGGATGATTCAGATGCTCCAGCACCCCCCACAGCGTTACAAAATCAAATTGCTGCGGCCTGAACGCCCGCAAGGAGCCATGGACTCGCTCCGCACCAGGCGAACCCAATTCGACCCCCTGGCACCTGGCGCCGGCTACGCGGACAAAATCTCCGTGCCCGGCGCCAAAATCCAGAATTTCGGAAGCCTCTTCGCAGCCCAGCCCACCCAATGTCGACAAATTGCGTGCGGCATTGCGCATCACAACATCCTGCCGAGCTCTAATATCCTGGTATTGCGCGTAAAACGCGCTCAGCTCCTGGTCCGTAGGGATCGGCAAGGTATATTCCAAACCGCAGGCGCCGCACTTGACTACCTGATGGCTCCCAACATCAACCGCGTAGCGTCCCCCCTCCTCGGCACACACCGGACACTGTCTCATGACTCTCGATCCCGAATTACAAGCACACACACCCCCTCAATAAATAAAGCTCGCAGCCAATCAGGCCGGATTAGGTCTTGATATGCTAGGCCCCGGTTTGCAACAGCGCCTGTAACACCCCAGTACACATTTCCACCCCCATCGCGCCGGTGGTGGCGTCGAACTCCACCGTCGCCGCGCCGCCCTTGCCGGCCGCCCAGTTGCTGACCAGGCACAGATGCGCATAAGGCAGGTTCATCTCCCGCGCCAAGGCCGCCTCCGGCATGCCGGTCATGCCGACTATATCGGCACCATCCCGCTCCAACTTCAATATTTCCGCGGCGCTTTCCAGCCGCGGGCCCTGAGTGCAGGCGTAAACGCCGCCCACCACCCCGCTGTGGCCGCTGTCCGCCATCGCGCGGATCAGCCGCTGGCGCAGCGCGTCGTCATAGGGCGAGGAGAATTCCGCGTGCACAACTGGCCGGTCCAAGCCCTCGAAGAAGGTGTGCTTGCGGCCCCAGCTATAGTCGATGATGTTGTCCGGCACCACCAGGCGGCCCGGCGGCATGTCGGGACGGATGCCGCCCACGGTGCCGATGGCGATCACGCCTTTGACGCCCTGATCATGCAAGGCCCAGATATTGGCGCGGTAATTGATCTCATGCGGCGCCAGCGAGTGGCCATAGCCATGGCGCGCGATGAACACCACGTTCTGCCCGTTCAGCAGGCCGAAGGTCAGCGCGCAAGAAGGGTCGCCATAGGGGGTGCGCACAACTTGACGATGGGTGACTTCCAGTACGGGCAGCTGGGCCAGGCCGCTGCCGCCGATGATGGCCAACATGATGTGTCCCCTTTGAGATGGTGCGATGAATCGCTGTTTTCGCCACGGCCACGGCTCAAGGAGCCTGGCGCGGCTGCGGGATTCTTGGTGCCGGCTGGCGCCGGCGCTCCAATTATGGCCGATTATTTCCCTCTGGCACATGCCGCCGCACAGTGAATTTGCCCGAGCCCACGCGGCGTTTGCCGGCGATATTGCAAAAACAAGCACTTGTGTAATTGCGCCTGATTTATACGATCGTACAAATACTACTTGCATACGCTTATACATTCGTATAAAACCAGTTCATGAACAAACCGATCAACGCCACCCGCCAGCAACTGCTGGACTGCGGCCTGGAACTCGCCAAGGAAACCGGTCTGCGCGCACTCACCGTGCGCGGCCTGTGCCAGCACGCCGGCGTCAATCCGGGCAGTTTTGTCTACCACTTCGGCAGCCGAGAACGCTACCTGGCCGAGCTACTGGAAAGCTGGTACGCGCCGCTGCTGCGCCAGATGCAATGGCAACAGCAGCAACAGCCGGCGGCGCTGCCGCGGCTGCAAGCCATGCTGCGTCAATTGCTGGAATTCATCTCCGAGCATGGCGGCTTCATCGCGCACATGCTGCTGGACGCCGCCGCCGGCGAAACCGCCGCGCAGGGCTTCCTGTCCACGTTGGCGCCGCGCCATCCCAAGCTGCTGCTGCAAAGCATTGTCGACGCGCAGCAGGCCGGAGAGCTGGAACGCGGCGATCCGCTGCACCAGGCGCTGTTCCTGATGTCGGCGCTTGGCCTTCCGGCGCTGACGCAGCACATCATCGCCGGCAAGCCCATGCTGCCCGGCCTGATCCAGCAAGCTTTCGATACCTACGCCATCGATCCACGCCACACCGAACAACGGCTGCAATGGGCGTTGCGCGGCCTGCGTCCAATGGAGTCACAACCATGAAGCGCCAAGCTCTAATCATCGGCCTGCTCATCGCCGCCCTGCTCGCCGGCGGCGGCTACGCCTGGCGGCAGCGGCAATTGAGCCAGGAACGCCTGAGCCTGTCCGGCAATGTCGACATCCGCGAAGTCAGCCTGTCCTTCCGGGTGGCCGGTCGCTTGAGCAGCCTGAACGTGGACGAGGGCGCCAGCGTGCGCGCCGGCACGGTGCTGGGCGAGCTGGACGCGGCCCCCTACCGCAACGCCTTGCGCGATGCCGAAGCCGCCCTGGCCGCCGCGCAAGCGCGGCAGGCCTTGTACCGCTCCGGCCCGCGCCGCGAAGATATCGAGCAAGCGCAGGCCAATCTGGACGCGCGCCGCGCCGCACAACTCAACGCCGAGCAGACCTACCAGCGCCAGCGCCAGTTGGCCGACACCGGCGCCTCCGCCCAGCGCGCGCTGGACGATGCCCGCGCGCAGCGCGACCAGGCCGCGGCGCAGACCGAGGCGGCGCGCCAGCAATGGCAGGCGCTCAAGCGCGGCTACCGCAAGGAGGAGATCGCCGAGGCCGACGCCAACGCCGAGCGCGCAACGGCGCAATTGGCCCAGGCCAAGCTGCAGCTGAGCGACACCCGGCTGCTGGCTCCGGCCGACGGCGTCATACTCACCCGCGCGGTCGAACCCGGCGGCATGCTGTCCGCCGGCGGCGCGGTGTTCACCCTGTCGCTGACCCGGCCGGTGTGGGTGCGCGCCTATGTCGCCGAGCCCGATCTGGGCCGGGTGGCCCCCGGAACCAAGGTCAAGGTCCGTAGCGACGGCCGCGCCCAGCCTTACGACGGCGTGGTCGGCTTCGTCTCCCCCAGCGCCGAATTCACTCCCAAGAACGTGGAAACCCAGGATCTGCGCACCGCCCTGGTCTACCGGCTGCGCGTGGTGGTGCAAAACCCGGACGCCGCGCTGCGCCAGGGCATGCCGGTGACGGTGACGCTGGCGGACGGCGGCTGAGATGCACGCGCAGAACGCCATCGTCCTGCGCGGGCTGCGCCAGCGCTTCGACGCGCACGAGGCGCTGGCCGGCATAGACGCGACGATACGCCGCGGCGCGATCACCGGCCTGGCCGGGCCGGACGGCGCCGGCAAGACCACCTTGCTGCGGCTTCTGGCCGGCCTGCTGCAAGCCAGCGACGGCGCCGTCCGCGTCGAAGGGCTGGACCCCATCGCCGACGGCGACGCGCTGCGCGCGCTGATCGGCTATATGCCGCAGCAATTCGGCCTCTACGAAGACCTGACGGTGCAGGAAAACCTGGAGTTGTACGCCGATCTGCGCGGCGTCGTCGGCGAGCGCCGCCGACACAGCTTCGAGCGCCTGCTGGCCTTCACCGACCTGGCCCGCTTCACCGCGCGGCCGGCCGGCAAGCTGTCCGGCGGCATGAAGCAGAAGCTGGGCCTAGCCTGCGCGCTGCTGGGCGAACCACGAGTGTTGCTACTGGACGAACCCAGCGTCGGCGTCGATCCGATTTCCCGGCGCGAGTTGTGGAAGATGGTGGGCGAGCTGGCCGCGGATGGCATGACCGTGCTGTGGAGCACCTCCTACCTGGACGAGGCCGAACGCTGCGACCAAGTGCTGCTGATGAACGCCGGACAGCTGGCTTACGCCGGCGCGCCCGGCGAGCTGATCCGCCGCATGGAAGGCCGCAGCGTGCAGTTGCGCGGCATCGCCGGCAACCGCCGCCAGACGCTGCGGCGCGCCTTGCGCCAGCCGCAAGTGCTGGACGGCGTGATCCAGGGCCAGGCGCTGCGGCTGGTGCTGCGCCAGGCCGGCCAGCCGCCTGAGCTGGCGGCGCTGCAAGCCGGGCCGGACGCCCATTTCACCGTTGTTCCGCCGCGGCTGGAGGACGCCTTCATCGAACTGCTGGGCGGCGGCCCCGGCGGCGATTCGGCGCTGGCGGAACGGATGCCGCCGGCGCAGCTGCCGGCCGGCGTGGACCCTGACGCGGTGATCCGCGCCAAACAGCTCACCCGCCGCTTCGGCGACTTCGTCGCCGCCGACAATATCGACTTCCAGGTGCGGCGCGGCGAGATCTACGGCCTGCTCGGCCCCAACGGCGCCGGCAAATCCACCACCTTCAAAATGCTGTGCGGCCTGCTGCGCCCCAGCGCCGGCGAGGCCAGCGTGATGGGCATAGACCTGAAGCGCAGCGCCAGCCGCGCGCGCCGGCAGCTGGGCTATATGGCGCAGAAATTCGCGCTCTACGGCAACCTCAGCGTCGCCCACAACCTGGACTTCTTCTCCGGCATCTACGGCTTGAGCGGCCAGGCGCGGCGCGACACCGTCGCCGAGATGGTCCGCGTGTTCGCGCTCGCGCCCTATCTGGACATGCTCGCCGGCGCGCTGCCCCTGGGCTTCAAACAACGGCTGGCATTGGCCTGCGCGCTGATGCACCGGCCGCCGCTGCTGTTTCTCGACGAGCCCACCTCCGGCGTCGATCCCATCACCCGCCGTGAATTCTGGAGCCACATCAACGGCCTGGTGGACAAGGGCGTCACCGTGATGGTCACCACCCACTTCATGGACGAGGCCGAGTACTGCGATCGCATCGGCCTGGTCTATCGCGGCCGCTTGATCGCCAGCGGCACGCCGGACCAACTCAAGCGCCAGGCCTCGACGCCGGACGAGGACATCACCATGGAAGAGGCCTTCATCCGCCTGGTGGCGGCCGACGACCGCGCCGGAGCCAGCACATGAGCACCGCAGTCAAACCCGCGCGCCTGCTGGCGCTGTGCCGCAAGGAAGCCATGCAGATCGTGCGCGATCCCAGCAGCATCCTGATCGCCTTCGTGCTGCCGATGGTGCTACTGTTCATCTTCGGCTACGGCATCAATCTGGACGCCAACAAAGTGCGCATCGGCGTGGTGCTGGAAGACAGCGGCGCCGAGGCCCGCCGTTTCGCCGACACGCTGGCGGGCTCCCCCTATCTGGAAGTCCATCCCGGACATGACCGCGCCGAGATGCGCGCGCGGCTCGCCGCCGGCGAAGTGCGCGGCATGGTGGTGATTCCCGCCGCCTTCTCCGCCAAAACCCTCCAGGGACGCGGCGCCGCCGCGGCGCAGCTGCTCACCGACGGCGCCGAGCCCAATACCGCCAACTTCCTGGCCAATTACCTGCAAGGCACTTGGCAGGTCTGGCAGGCCCAGCGCGCGCAGGATCGCGGCCAGCCGCCGCCGGCCCAGCTGCGGCTGGAACCGCGCTACTGGTTCAACCCCGACACCGTCAGCCGCAACTATCTGGTGCCCGGCTCCATCTCGGTGATCATGACCATCATCGGCGCGCTGCTCACCTCGCTGGTGGTGGCGCGCGAATGGGAGCGCGGCACCATGGAGGCGCTGCTGTCCACCCCGGTGACCCGCGCCGAACTGCTGCTGTCCAAAATCCTGCCCTACTACCTGCTGGGCATGGCCGCGATGCTGGTCTGCGTGCTGGCGGCCACCTTGCTGATGGGCGTGCCGCTGCGCGGCTCCTTGTGGCTGCTGTTCATCGTCAGCAGCCTGTTCCTCGGCAGTGCCCTGGGCCTGGGCTTGCTGCTCTCCACCGTCACCCGCAACCAGTTCGTCGCCGCCCAGGGCGCGCTCACCGCCGCCTTCCTGCCGGCCACCATGCTGTCCGGCTTCGTGTTCGAGATCAACAGCATGCCGCCGCCGGTGCAGGCCGCCACCTATCTGGTGCCGGCGCGCTATTTCGTCAGCGCGCTGCAAACCCTGTTCCAGGCCGGCGACATCTGGCCGGTGCTGCTGCTCAACACCGGCTGGCTGCTGCTGTCCGCGGGCTTCTGGCTGGGGCTGACCGCGCTAAAATTCCGCCGTCGGCTGGACGGTTAGAAAGGGCTCTCATGTGGCACTCGCTGCTAACCCTGATCCACAAAGAACTGCGAGCCCTGCTGTCCAGCCCGCAGAACCGCCGGCTATTGATCATGCCGGTGCTGCTGCAACTGCTGCTGTTTCCGTTTGCCGCCACGCTGGAGGTCAAGAACAGCACGCTGGCCATCTACAACCAGGATGGCGGCGCCGCCTCCATCGAACTGTCCCAACGCCTGGCCGCCGCCCACGTGTTTCCGCGTCTGCTCAATATCCGCAGCGAAGCCCAGTTGCGCGACGCCATAGACCGCCAGCAAGCGCTGCTCGCCATCCGCATTCCGGCGGACTTCTCGCGCCGCCTGGCCCAGGGCGCCGCGCCGCCGCTGCAGGCCGTCATCGACGGCCGCCGCTCCAATAGCGCGCAGATCGCCTTCGGCTACGCCCAGCAAATCGTCGCCCAGTACGCGCGCGAACTCAGCCCCGCGCCGCCGCCGGCCCAGTTGCTGGTTCGCCATCTGTACAACCCCAATCTGGAATACCGCTGGTTCGTGCTGCCCAGCCTGGTGGCCATCATCACCACCATAGGCTGTCTGATGGTCACCGCGCTGTCATTAGCGCGCGAACGCGAGGAAGGCACTTTCGACCAATTGCTGGTCACTCCGCTGACGCCCGGCTACATCATGGCCGGCAAGGCCGTGCCCGGCATGCTGGTGGCCGCGCTGCAAGGCAGCGTCATTTCCGCCGCCGCGGTATGGATCTACCAAGTACCCTTCGGCGGCGGCATCGCGCTGCTCTATCTTTCCATGCTGTGCTACGGCCTGGCCCTGGCCGGCTGCGGCCTGCTGATCTCGGCGCTATGCGCCAACCAGCAGCAGGCCTTTCTCGGCGTGTTCGGCTTCATGGCCCCGGCGGTGATTCTGTCCGGCTATATGGCGCCGGTGGAAAACATGCCCTGGCCGCTGCGCGCGCTCAGCGCCGCGGACCCGCTCAGCCATTTCATCATCGTGATCAAGGGCCTGTTTCTCAAAGGCTACAGCGCGGCCGAGGCCTGGCCTCATCTCTGGCCGCTGCTGCTGATCGCCGCCGTCAGCCTTGGCCTGGCCTACCTGATCTTCCGTCAAAGGAGCGGACAATGAATTCATCCCGCCTTGCCGTTTCTCTGTCGCTCGTCCTGCTCGCCGGCTGCGCCATCGGCCCCGACTACCGGCCGCCTACCCCAGCGCAACTGCTGCCCGCCGTCAGCGCGGAAACCGAGCCGGAAGCCGCCGGCTGGTGGCAAGCCTTCCAGGACCCGGCGCTGAACCGCCTGGTTGGCGCCGCGCTGCGCCGCAGTCCGGACCTGGCCAGCACCGACGCCAATATCCGTCAGGCGCGCGCCGCGCTGGAGATCAACACCGGCGCGCAATGGCCGCAGCTCAACGCCAGCGGCCGCGTCAGCCGCGACCAGCTGAGCCGCCGCGGCGAAGCCTTGGCCAATATCCCCTTCGCCAATCCGCAAACCCTGTTCACCGACTACCGCGCCGGCTTCGACGCCAGTTGGGAGCTAGATTTGTTCGGCCACACCGCCCGCAGCGTGGAAGCCGGCCGCGCCCGGCTGGACGCCAGCCGGGAACAAGCCGCCGACGCCGCCTTGCGCGTGGCCGCAGAAACCGCGCGGCTGACGCTGGACTACCGCTACTGGAGCCTGCGCGCCGACAACGCCGCCGCCCAGGTCCGCTGGCGCGCGGAGCTGGCGCGGCTGAGCCGGCTGCAAGTCCAGGCCGGCCTGGCCGACGCCGGCGCACTGGATCAGGCGGAAACTGAAAGGCTGCGCGCCGACGCGCAGCTGCAGCCGCTGCTCGCCGCCCGCCAGGCCGCGCTCGCCGCGCTGGGCCCGCTGACCGCGCTGCCGACGGAACAACTGCGCGCGCTGCTGGACGCCGCCGCGCCGGAGCCTCCACTGCCAGCCGCGCCCGCCGCCGGCCTGCCGTCGGAATTGCTGCTGCGCCGGCCGGACCTGCGCGCCGCGGAACGACAGCTGGCCGCCGCCAGCGCCGACATCGGCGTGGCCACAGCCGAGCAGTATCCGCGCTTCAGCCTGCTGGCCAGCGGCGGCTGGGACAGCGTCCGCCCCGGCGACTTCGCCTCCCAGGCCAGCCGCTACTGGAGTTTGGGCCCGCAACTAAGCCTGCCGCTGTTCGCCGGCGGCCGGCTGCAAGCCCAGGTCAGGGCGCGCGAGGCCGGCTACGACGCCGCGCTGGCGCAATACCGTAAGGCGGTGCTGCAAGCGCTGGCCGATGTGGAAACCGCGCTGCTGCGCAACCAGGCCGGCCGCATCCAGGACGCGCGGCTGGCCGAGGGAGAAGCCACGCTGCAACGCCAGCTTGGCCACGCCCGCCAGCGCGTCGCCGTCGGCGAGGCCGCGCAAAGCCACGTATTGGAAGCGCAGTTGCAGCTCGCTGTGCTGCGCGAACAGCGGCTGGCCGCGCGGCAAACGCTGTCCGCCGACCTGATCGCGCTATACAAGGCACTTGGCGGCGACACACCATCCGCCGAGCCACCACGCTGAACCCACCCCCGCGCCGCGTTTAAGCTGCGCTTAAGTTTGCGGTGTTCCAATCACCTTAATCCCCTATCACAAGAAAGGACTAAGGCGATGAACCCTAGACTTCCCGTGCTCAGCCTGCTGCTGTTCGCCAGCGGCGCCTTGTACGCCGCCGCCAGCCTGTGGCAAAACGGCCTGCCCGCCAACTACTGGCAATGGCGACACGAACTGGTGCTGCTCAGCGGCGTGCAATTGATGGCCGTGATGAGCGCCGCCATGCTGCTGGCCACGCGCCCGCGCTGGCTGGAACCGCTGCTGGGCGGCCTGGACCGGCTCTACGCGCTGCACAAGCGCCTGGGCATCGCCGCCGGCCTGCTGCTGGCGGCTCACTGGCTGATCAAGCTGTCGCCCAAGCTGATGCTCGCTCTGGCCTGGGTCGCCCCGCGCATCAAGAGCGGCGGCGGCGGCAAAGACCCGCTGGTTTCGCTGGCCAAGGACGTGGGCGAATGGGCTGCCTGGGCGGTGCTGGCCATGGTGATCCTGGCGTTGCTGCGCGCCGTGCCCTATCGCTTCTGGCGCAAGCTGCACCAGCTGTTCGCCCCGCTCTACCTGATGGGTGCCTTCCACGGCCTGATCCTGATGCCGGCCGAGATGTGGGCGCAGCCGGTGGGCTGGCTGCTGGCCGCGCTGATGCTGATCGGCTCCGGCTGCGCGCTCTACTCGCTGGCCGGCCGCATCGGCAAGCGACAACAATACGCCGGCCGGGTGCAGAGCATCGAAGCGCTGCCAGCCGGGCAGTTGGAAGTGATCTGCCAGATGAAGGCCTGGCCCGGCCACCGCGCCGGACAATTCGCGCTGGTCAACTTCGCCGCCCATGAAGGCGCCCACCCCTTCACCATCGCCAGCGCCGACCATGGCGACGGCCGGCTGCGTTTCATCATCAAGGCGCTGGGTGATTACACCCGCCGCCTGCCGGCCGAACTCCAGATCGGCCAGGCCGTCACCGTGGAAGGTCCTTACGGCCGCTTCCAGCCGCGCGGCGGCGCGCGCCAGGCCTGGGTGGCCGGCGGCATCGGCGTCACCCCCTTCCTGGCCTGGCTACAAAGCCAGGAATTAGCCGACAGCCAACTGGACGTGGATTTCTACTACTGCGTGCGCAGCCGCGGCGAGGCGGCGCGGCTGGAAGAAGTGCGGCAAGCCTGCCATCAGCACGGCGTGCGGCTGCATCTGATCGAGAGCGAGGCCGGCGCGCGGCTGGAAGCCGGCATGCTGCCGGAAGTGGACGAGGTCTGGTTCTGCGGCCCGCAAGGCTTGGGCGAGGCGCTGCGGCGCGGCCTGAAACAACGCGGCGCGCAGGCGCCGGTTTTCCATCACGAGGCCTTCGCGATGCGCTGACGCAAAACGGGCGTTCCGACATGCGGAACGCCCTTCATACCCTCAGGCAAGCCGCTACAAGGCCGCTGGGGCATCACCAACTTTAACGCGTGGCGTAGACGCTGCGCCTCCCCTGCTCATCAAAACTCAACACCTGATAGGACTGCTTGCTCGGCCCCTCCATCCCAGGGCTGCCCATCGGCATGCCCGGCACCGCCAGGCCGACGATCTTGGGCTTGTCCTTCAGCACCTTCTTCACCAGATCCGCCGGCACATGGCCTTCAAACACATAGCCGCCGATCTCGGCGGTATGGCAGGAACGCAGATCCGCCGGCACTTTCAGTTTGGCCTTGACGGTGGACATATCCGCCTCGTTGCGGCTTTGCAGCGCCACGCCGTTCTTCTGCATATGCTCGGCCCAGGCGGTGCAGCAGCCGCAATACGGGTCTTTATGCATCAGCCCATCGGCGGCGGCGGCAAGCGGGGAGATCAGGGAAATGGCCAGCGCGGCGGCGGCCCAGTGCAGACGTTTGTTCATGAAACACCTTCCAATGCATCGAATGATATGAACCGCCGCGCCTCAGGGCGCGGGCAGCGGACAAGACAGGATCACTCAAAACATTTGCGGCGGGCGCTCCGGCGGGGCGGGGATGAAACCGGACCATACCGCCTCGGCCTTGGCCTGCAGCACCGGGCGGATCGCCTGCAAGGGCAGGCTGGGCACCGCCGGCCACGGCGCGGCCGGCAACTGGCAGCAAGCGGCGGCCTGGGCGGCGCTGGCCGGCTGGGTATGGCAAGCCGCGCCATCATCCGCCATCCACACGCAAGGCGCGCTGGCAGCCACGCGTCCGCCCATGCTCCAGCCGGCCTGCGGCAAGAGCAGCAGACACGTTAGCAACAGCAGCAAGGGCAGGCGGAGAGACATTGATTCAGAGACACGCGTGAGCCGGAACAGGCGTGGGACTGGCAGCTAACACCTTGGTTCCCAAATGCTTGCGGTATTTCTTGCGTCCCGCACAAAGTTTGAGCCACATCATGTTTCTGCCGGATCGCGGCCCTCACCTCCAAAAACGCCACAATCAATAACGATTCGCATTTGCGTTCTCATTAATTCGGTGGGATACTTGTGGTCCCATTTGACATTCCTTGCGCAAACAAAAAGCCAACGGCATGCACGGAGCGCCGACCCAGCCGGAACGCGGATCAAATGGGCCTCGTTCATGTGATGATTTTCTGGTATCCACGACAATGAAAACCTTTGACTCCGCCGCCCGTCACGGTGTGCGCCTCGCCCTGCTCTCCGCCGCCGTCTCCGCGCTCTACCTGCCCGCCGCCCACGCGGCGGAAGCCGAAGCCACCCTGCCCTCGGTAGTGGTGACCGCCACCGGCTATGAGCAAAAAATCAAGCAGGCTCCGGCCAGCATCTCGGTGATTACCCGCGAAGATCTGGCGAAGAAACCATTCACCAATCTGACCGATGCGCTGACCGATCTGGAAGGCGTCAGCATCAATGGCTCCGGCCCTGGCGACAAGGACATCGCCATCCGCGGCATGCCCGGTGAATACTCGCTGATCCTGGTGGACGGCCGCCGTCAAAACACCCGCGAAACTCGCAGCCGCGGCACTGGCGGTTTCCAGCAATACCAAATCCCGCCGATGGAAGCGATTGAGCGCATCGAAGTGGTGCGCGGCCCGATGTCCTCGCTATACGGCTCCGATGCCATGGGCGGCGTGGTCAACATCATCACCCGCAAAGCGCCCAAGGAATGGCATGGCTCGACGACGCTGGGCGGCACCATCACCGAACATTCGAACGAAGGCAACACCGGCCAGAGCAGCTTCTGGCTGGGCGGCCCGCTGATGAAGGACCTGCTGTCGCTGCAAGTCTACGGCGCGATGAATAATCAGGCCGAAGACAATATCTACTACAGCAAGAGCGGCGACGGCGGCAAAGTCGCCAGCCATGTGGCCGACATCAATGCCAAGCTCAGCTTCACCCCGAACCAGGATCACGAGATCACCTTCGAGGCTGGCCATAATGAGCTGCGCAAAACCACGACACCGGGTAAGAGCGACGCAGTAATTTCGCGCGGCAAACCAAACAAGAAAAATGACTATTTTGACGTCCGTGACCACTGGAGCCTGAGCCACAACGGCAAATACGGCAATGTGCGCTCCAATGTCTCCCTGTATCAGGAAATCGACAAGCCCAGCCACTCGCTTAATAACGTGGACGACGGCACAGGCCTGAAGCTGAGCAATACCACGCTGGACGGCCAACTGACCTTCCTGCTGGATCGCAACACCGTAAAAATTGGCACCCAAGTTGGCCAACAAGTCGGTTCCGGCATGCGTGCTCAAGAAGCGATTGTGGGCTTCATCGGCCCAGCCAACCCGGACAAAATCACCGTCAACACTTGGGCACTGTTCGCCGAGGATAGCTTTGAAGCCACCGACAGTCTGACCATCACCGCCGGCGGCCGCGTCGACCACCACAGCGTGTTCGGCACCCACTTCACCCCGCGTGTTTATCTGGTTGAACACCTAAGTCCGCAATGGACGCTGAAGGGCGGTATCGGCAAAGGTTTTAAAGCGCCGACTATCCGCCAGAGCACTGACGGCTATTGCATGCGTACCGGCGCCGGTAACGAGGCTGGTATTCTGTGCGGCAACTCCAAGTTGAAGCCGGAGGAAAGTACTTCTTACGAAGTTAGTCTGCACTTTGACAATGAGAGAGGCCTGAGCGCCAACGCCACCCTGTTCAATAACGACTTCAAGAACAAGGTGGTCAGCTACGGCACGGACAAGTTCTCCAACCAGTACGCACCTGGCACAGACCCAGTCCGCATCTACATTTACGACAATGTGGACTCGGTCAACATCCGCGGCCTGGAACTGTCCAGCAGCTGGGCCTTCATGCCGAAATGGACGCTGTCCGGCAACTACACCTACACCAAGTCCAAGCGCGAAGGCGGCAAGGAAACCAGTTTCCTCGGCCAGTCGCTGAATGGCATGCCGCTGGACAAGACACCGGAACACGCCGGCAATGTGAAGCTGGCCTGGGCGCCGATGGAGAAACTGGACCTGTACACTCGCCTGAACTTCGAAGGCAAGCAGTACTACACCGGCTTCCGCAATGGCGCCAACGTGGCTCGCACCCGCGGCGGTTCCAGCACCTGGGACTTTGGCGGCAGCTACAAGCTGAACAAGAGCTTTGACGTCAACTTCGCCGTGTACAACCTGGCCGACCGCACCGTCGCGATCGACAATCGCGGCCGCTACGATGGCCTGGACGGCAACTGGATGGTCGACGAGGGCCGCCGCTATTGGCTGACCTTGACCGGCAAGTTCTAAGCCGCACCCTGACGGCCCGTCCCCGGACGGGCCGGAAACACCGCACGGCAGTTGCTGAATCCGCCGGATTCGCCAACTGCCTGTTCCCGTTTTTACGATTGGAGAATTGATGATGTTGAGCAGCCGCGCCCAATTGACCACGCCCAATGCCGACAAGGTGCTGTACAAGCTGTGCAAGCACTACGCGCTGAAAGTGCCCGTCGAGTTCGACAGCCACCAGGCCCATGTGCACTTTCCGATCGGCGAATGCCGGATTCAGCGTCAGGACGACACCCTGGACATGATCTGTGCCGCCGACGCCGCCGACAAGCTGGCCAAGATCGAATTCATCATGGACGAGCATCTGGGCCTGATGGCCAAGACGCCGGACTTGAAACTGGACTGGGCCAAAACCGAATAAGACGCCAGCCCGCCCAGCGGCGTTTTCCAGGGCGCGCCGGGCCTGCCCGGCCGCTCCCGTTTCTGTATGATGCTTGCCACCCGCTCCACTGCCAAAGCCTGTCGCCCCGCCCCTACGGCGGGCTTTGACAGCGGAGCCGTATCGCTCAAGGAATCACAATGAAAACACTGTTCTCCCGTCTGCTGCTGGCCGGCGCGCTGGCCGCGGCCACGCTGGCGGCCCAAGCCGCCACCGTCACCGACATCGCCGGCCGTAAAGTGGAAGTGCCGGCCAAGGTCAACCGCATCCTTCTGGGCGAAGGCCGGCTGTTCTACGCTCTGGCCCTGCTGGAAGGCAAGCAGCCCATCGCCCGCATCGCCGGCTGGCAGGGCGACTTCCGCCAGCTGGACCCGCAAACCTACGCCCAGTACAAGCAGCGCTTCCCCGCCATCGACCAGATTCCGCTGATCGGCAAGACCAGCGAGAACTCGGTCAGCGCCGAAAAAGTCTTGACGCTGCGCCCCGACATCGCCGTGTTCAGCATCTCCGGCCACGGCCCGGGCCTGAACAACCCCATCGTGCAGCAATTGCAAGCAGCCAAGGTGCCGGTGGTGTTCGTCGATTTCCGCAACGCGCCGCTGGAACACACCGTGCCCAGCCTGCGCATCATGGGCAAGGCGCTGCAGCGCGAGGCCGAGGCCGAGCGCTTCATCCGCTTCTACCAGGGCAAGATGGACGCCATCCGCAAAGTCGTCGCCGCCATCCCGGCGCAGCAAAAGCCCAAGGCCTTCCTGGACCTGCGCGCTGGCGCCTTCAGCAATGTCACCAGCGCCGGCCGCGGCAGCCTGGGCGAGCTGGTGGACGCCGCCGGCGGCGTCAATATCGCCGACAAGCTGATTCCCGGCGCGGTGGGCGAAGTGAATATGGAGCATGTGCTGGCCAGCAATCCGGATCTTTACATCGGCACCGGCACCGCCGACGCCGCCGACAAGACCGGCATCCAGTTCGGCGCCAACATCAGCGCGGCGCAGGCGCAGGCCTCGCTCAAGCGCACCGCCGCGCGCAGCCCGGTGGGCGCCTTGCGCGCGGTGCGCGAAGGCCGTACCTTCGGCGCCTGGCACCACTTCTACAACACGCCTTACCACATCGTGCTGCTGGAAGCCTTCGCCAAGGAGCTGCAGCCGGCGCGCTTCGCCAAGCTGGACCCGGACGCCAGCTGGAAACAGCTGCACCGCGACTTCCTGGCCATAGAGCCGCAAGGCACTTACTGGGTCAAGGGCGTTAAATGAGCAGCGAAACCATGACGCTTTCCGCCGCCATGGTGGCGGCGGACTACCGCCGCACCCTGCTGCGCCGGCTGCTGCTGGTGGCCGTGCTGCTGAGCCTGCTCGCCGTCTCGCTGACGCTGGACGTCACCACCGGCGCCAGCGGCATGCCGCTGACCGAGTTCTGGCAGACGCTGTGGCACCCGGCCGCCGCCGATCCGGCCACCGAGGTGATCGTCTGGCAGATCCGCCTGCCCTATGCGCTGATCGCCATCGCCGCCGGCCTGGCGCTGGGCCTGGCCGGCGCCGAAATGCAGACCGTGCTGCACAACCCGCTGGCGGACCCCTTCACCCTGGGCCTGCAGCCGGCGGCCGCCTTCGGCGCGGCGCTGGCCATCCTGCTGGATGTCAGCCTCCCCGGCATCCCCGGCCCGTGGATGCTGCCGGTCAACGCCTTCGTGTTCGCGCTCGGCTCCGCGCTGCTGCTGGACGTGGTGGCGCGCTGGAGCAATATGCCCACCAGCGGCGTGGTGCTGTTCGGCATTGCGCTGTTCTTCAGCTTCAACGCCCTGGTGTCCCTGCTGCAATTCGTTTCCACCGCGGACTCGCTGCAAGACCTGGTGTTCTGGCTGATGGGCAGCCTGTCGCGCGCGGACTGGCCCAAGATCGCCCTGCTGTTCGGCGCCTTCGCGCTGATCCTGCCCTGGTCGCTAAGCCAGTCCTGGCGGCTGACCGCGCTGCGCCTGGGCGAAGACCGCGCCGCCAGCTTCGGCATCAATGTGCGCCGGCTGCGGCTCAGCTCGCTGCTGCGCGCCAGCCTGCTCACCGCGCTGGCGGTGGCCTTCGTCGGCACCATAGGCTTCATCGGCCTGATCGCGCCGCATATCGCGCGCCGGCTGGTGGGCGAGGATCACCGCTTCTACCTGCCGGTGAGCGCGCTGACCGGTGCCGCCATCCTGTCCATGGCCTCGGTGGTGACCAAGAACCTGGTGCCCGGCGTCATCGTGCCGGTGGGCATCGTCACCTCGCTGGTGGGCATCCCCTTCTTCATCGCCATCGTGCTGCGCAACGGAGGCCGCCAATGAGCTCCGCCCTGTCCATCCATCAACTCTCGGTCAGCTACGGCAAGCGCCAGGTGATACGCGCGCTGGACGTGCCCTGTCTGCGGGCGGGCGACATCACGGCCTTGCTGGGCCCCAACGGCAGCGGCAAGTCCACCTTGCTGCGCGCCTTGGCCGGCCTGCAGCACAGCAGTGGCGACGTCCGCCTGGACCAGCGCGCGCTCAGCCGCCAGCGCGGCGAAGTGGCCTATCTGCCGCAGACCCTGCCGCCCAGCGTGCATCTGTCGGTGTTCGAATCGCTGATGGTGGCCGGCCAGGCCACCGCCGCCGGCCTGTCGCGCCGCCACGACGACCAGCAAGTGTTCGCGCTGCTGCAATCGCTGGGCATCGAGCAACTGGCGCTGCGCTACCTGGACCAGTTGTCCGGCGGCCAACGCCAGCTGGTGGGCATCGCCCAGGCGCTGATCCGCGAACCGGCGGTGCTGCTGCTGGACGAGCCGCTGTCGGCGCTGGACCTCAACTACCAGTTCCACGTGATGGACCTGCTGCGCCGCGAAACCCGCCGCCGCGGCATGGTCACCGTCATCGTGCTGCACGACCTGAATGTGGCGCTGCGCCACTGCGACCGGGTGCTGATGCTGAAGGACGGCGCGCTGCAAGCCAACGGCGCGCCGGACGAGGTGATAGACAGCCAAAGCCTGCGCCGCGTCTACGGCGTCAGCGGCCGGGTGGAGCGCTGCTCCCAGGGCGTGGCGCATGTGCTGGTGGACGGGCTGCACAGCGGTTTGCGCTGAGAACCTGTTCATAATCTGCTGCGCTGCGGCGATACGGCGTTGAAAACAGCTTCGAAATGCTCATGTACCACTTGTACATTCCGCTTTCTCAGCTGTTTTCGCCTTGTCTCGCTCTTGCTCGCGAGATTTTGAACAGGCTCTGAGAGTCTGTCAGATGTCTGCTGCGAACGGCCGAGGCCCCCGACGATACGCTCGCCGCCTCGGCCGTTTTCATTGCTGGCGCGCCTCAAGCCTTGCAAAACCCCAACGCCGGATGGAAGCGCCAGCCATTGTCCGATTGCGGCAAGCTCAGCCCGCCAAAGCGCCGCGCGCAGGCCTCCAGCTCCATGCCCAGTTCCGCCGCCAGCTCGGCCAAGGCCGCCGGATAATCGCTGACGCCCCAGGGCCGGATATTCGGCTGTGTCAACGCCGCGTCCGGCACCCGCTGGTTCAGGCTGGCCTCCACCGGCGTGAAATGCGGCGGCTCCGGCCAGGGCCGGCTTTCCACCCGGTGCAGCGCGTAATCCTCCCCGTCCTCGGAGGGCAATAACAACAAGTCCAGCTCCGGCTCGCCGCCAGCGCGGAAAGGCTGCTGCTGCGCCAACACTCCGCTGAGCAGCGCCTGCGGCTGCTGCCAACAGCTATACGCGCCCAAGGGCGCGATGGCCTGACCCTCCCGCCCCGGCCGGCTGCTGGCGGCCTTGGCCTGGCCGGCCGGCGACATCATCTGCGCCAGCCGCGCATGCTCCAGGTGCGACAAGCGCCGCTTCGGCTGCAAGGGCTCCGGCTGCACGATGCGCGGCCGCGCGTCCAGATGCCGGTACTCGTCTTCCTCCAGCAGTTCACTCAACAAATGGCTGTCCAAGGCAAACGCCTCGTTCTCGAAGCCCGGCCTGCGGAAGGCCGGCTGGCTGGGCTGTTCCACGCTGCGCAGATTGCACTCGGCAATCAGCACATTCACCTTGTCCCAAGGATCCGGACGGTGGCGGCGCAGCCGGCCGGCCAGCTGGATCAGCGAACGCATCGACGAGGGCTCGACGATCGCCCAGTCGTAATCGTGATCCCGACCCACCTCGGTCACCGGCGAGCCCAGCACGATGAACACATGCTCGCGCTCCGGCTCAGCGTCCAGCTCGCGACGGATGGCCGGCAACGTAAACACCGCTTCAGCTTGCTCGCGGTTCAGCGCCTGGTCCAACTGGCGCTCGATGGCGGAACGCAGCATCAACGGGTATTGCGAGTGGTAGACGCATAAATGCAGCTGCCAGTGCGCCGGCCACGGCAGCGCGTACAAGGCCAGCGCCACCTCGAACAAGGGTTGGATATTGGCCATGCGCACCAGGCCGAAGCTGACCGCCTGGCCGCTGATCGGGTCCCGCTGCTGATTGAGCCGGTGCAAGCGCTCGATAGCCGGCTGCAACTGGGCGGCGAACTCCCGACGCAAGGCCGGCGCCTGCCCCGGGCCAAAGCTCAACGGCAGCAGTTCGGCATTGCGCCGCGCCGGCTGCGTGGCCAGCCAATCGGCGCGCCGGCCGGCGAACTGGCGTTGCCGCCGGCGGAAAGCGTCGACATCGGCGCAGTCTTCCTGGGCCCGGTCCTGTTCATCCACCCAGGCGCAGCACACCGCCAGCGGCCGCCCCGGCTGGCCGCGATTGGCCTGGAACTGACGGCGGCCAGCCAGATAGGCCTCGAACAAGCCTTCGATCAGCGCCGGCGGCAAGGTGGCGGACGACAACAGCAGCCGGCTGCCCAGCAAGCCGGCCCAATGCGCCAGCCGGGTCAGCGCCGGCAAATCCGCCAGGTCGAAATCGTCCGGCTCGTCCAGCACCAAGTCCCCGCTCATCAGCCGCAGCATGGGCGCGATCTGCCGACCGCCGCGCTGGCTTTCCGTCGCCGGCGTCAGATGGTCTATGGTGCACACCAGCAGCGGCGCTTGCAGCAGCTTGGCCGTTTGCGGATCGCGCAGCGCGCGCGACAACAACGGGTGCTCGCCGCCGGCCTCGTAACGCACCTCGCCGCCCTCGTCCCACAAAGCCTGGCGCGAGGCGGAGCCGCTGGCTTCCGCCTGCTGTTGATAGTGTTTGAACAACTGGGTGTTGGCGCTGCCGCCCACGCAGATGGCCAGATCATCCTCGTTCAGGCGCAGCCGCTGGCGGAAGGCCTGACCGGTTTGCAGCGTCAGCGCGCGCAAGCCCAACGCAAACGCGCAACGCAGGCCCAGCGCCGGGTCCGCCAAGGCGTACATGATCCGCGCATTGCCCAGCGTCTTGCCGCAGCCGGTGGACGCCATGTTGACGATGAAAGCGCCCTGCTCCGCCGCCCGCGCGCGCATTCCCGCGGCCAGGTCCGCGGCGCGGTCCTGCCAGTGGAAGCGCCCATCGGCGCTGCGCTGCAGCAAGCGCTTGCGCCGCGACAGCCGCGGCAGCTCGCGCTCAAAACCGGGCAAGGCGCGGCATACCAGGGCGCTCTGCTCCGCCACACCCAGCAAATGCTCGTCCAGCGGCTGATTGAAATCGCCGGACCGGCCATGGGTATTCGCCCACAGCGGATAACCGGCCTGGCCGCGCTTGTGCCGCAGCTGGGCATAATCCAGGCTGGAAAAATGGTGATCCGCCAGCATCAGGCTCAGCCGCGCCACGTGCATCGCGTAAAGATTGTCCAGCCAGCGCGTCTCGCCACGCGCGGTCAGGCGCGCGGCCAGCTTGTCCGCCAGCCGCGCGGCGCGGCGGCTCCAGGCCGGCGTGTTCACCGGCAGGCCCTGCGGGAAACGCCAATACGGCGCCAGCTGCGCCGGCTCGGCCTCCGTCTCCCGCCATTCGTTCCAGCGCGCGTCGATATGAGCCGGAATATTCAACAGCATGCGGCTTTGAAAGCCCTGCAGCTTGCCGCCCAAGCGGCATTGCCGCTCCTGCTCGAACTCCGGCATCAGCGGCAGCCGGTGATGCGTCAGCACCAGCCAGCCCACCGCGGCGGCCAGCGGCGGCAGACGGGAAAACGGCGGTTCGCACGCCTTCCCCATGCCGTCCGCCTGCAAACGCGCCAGCCAGCTGGCATGGTCCCGAGCCGTCGGCTGCCGCAAGCGCGCCAGCCAGCCGGCGTCGTCGTCATCGCCGACAAAGGCCTGAAACAAGCGTAGCGACACCCACTCATGGCGGTAGAGATTGCGCTCGCTCCGCTCGCCGCGCAGCCGTTGCTGAAACGCCTGGCTGGCCTTGCCCAAGTCGTGCAGCAAGGCCGCCAGGCCGGCCAGCAGCTGGATGTCCTCGCCGCTGTGCCAATCGTTCTCGTCCGCGCTGCGCAGCACATTGCGGCGGGTGCTGTGCGTGGGCGTGGCGCCGTCGGCATTGAAACGGCTGGCGTCGCCGACGATCCACAGCAGCTCGCTATGATCCTGGCCGCGTATCCAGTGGCAGGCCACCGCGGTGTTCTTGCGCGCGCTCTGGCGCAGCAAGCGCCGTAGCGTGTCCAGCCCGGCCTGGGTGATGGGCGTTTGCCAGACGCGGTCGCCGCGGCGCTCGGCGAACTGGTCCAGGATCTGCCGGCTGCGCGTCAGCGCCTTCTTGTCGCATTGCGAAATCAGCAGGATATTCATGCCGCCCGCCCCCGCCGCTCGGCAATGTCCTTCAAGGTGTCGATGATGAAATCCAGCGCCTCGCCGCGGGTCAGCACCTCGATGCAGGCCTGGCGGAAAGTCTGCTCATCGTCGCCGCGCATCGCGGAGACAAAGGCCTGCGGCAGAATCAGCGCGTCCTTGACCAGATCCGCCGCGTCGAACACCAGCCCGCCGCGCCGGGTCTTGCCGTGCAACACCGCCAGGCCGTGCGGCAAGCCCAGCACCCAGGCCGCGGTGGCGCCCAGGCCGTAAGCCAGATAATTGCCGTGATCCAGAAAAGCGTTGGCCGGGTCCGTGCCGGCGCCGCGCTTGGCGCGGCTGAAATCGCCATAACCAGTGGCCTGCGCCGCCAAACGGAACAGCAACTTGGTCAGCCGCGCCTCCTCGGTCAGCAAATGCGCATGGTCCGGCGCCAGGGCGATCGCCTGGCGCGAAGCCTGCAAGGCCGCCTCCAGGCCGGCCTCCTCCACCACGAAACCGGCTTCGCGCAAGGCGCGGCTGCCCAGCCAATGCCGCTGCAAGCAGCCCAGCCGCGCCAGCTGCACATCCTTGGCCGCAGCCAGCCGCTGCGCGTCGTCAAACCAGAAACGCACCCAGTACTGCAGATACTCGGTGGGCCGGTACTCGCTTTGCGGCGCAAACCACGCCGCCTCCTGCTCCAGCTCATTAGCGCTGAACAAGGGCGTGCCGCCCCCGCCGCAAAACCCCACCATCACCCCAGCCTTGGCCAGCTCCCGCATCGCAGCCTGCGTCACCGAGGTGCCAGTGCCCAGCAGGATGCAACTAGTGTTGGCGATGGGGATATTCCAATACAGCGAAGCCTTGCCAGCGTCGGTGACGTATTCCACCCGCCCGCCATTGACCAGCACCCGGCAGTGCTGCAGATAGTAAAGATTGGCGCGCTTGGAATGCAGAATGGTCTTGAGATCGGACGGGGAAAAATCGGACATGGCGATACCTTCGGGATGGAACGCGACAGCGCATCTTGCCATGAGCATGAATAATGGGACAGCCGGCGCGGACTACCCTTTTTTTCTGCCCCCTGGAGCCAACATTTAAAAACAATGACTTAGCGATAAGCTGAAAATTTGGGTCAAAGCCGAAAGAATCGCTGCAAATGCCCACGCCATAAGGACTGTGGGCGGTGTAGACTCTAGTTCACTGCCGGATAGGCAGCTTAGAAATATCCGGCATTTGGCCGTCTCGCGGGCAAGAAGTTCACTGCCGGATAGGCAGCTTAGAAACTGAGGCAATGTATATTATGTCAAATCGCAGAAGTTCACTGCCGGATAGGCAGCTTAGAAATAAAGCGTCGCTGACGCTCAGCGTTTGTTAATGTTCACTGCCGGATAGGCAGCTTAGAAACCGAAGAACAGCGCCAGCACCCCGATACCAGCGTTCACTGCCGGATAGGCAGCTTAGAAATCAGTGCCCGTCGCCACCACTTTGCCGTCCTTGTTCACTGCCGGATAGGCAGCTTAGAAACAGATGGGCACCCTTCTTTTGTCGGGTCCATCGGTTCACTGCCGGATAGGCAGCTTAGAAACTAGAATTTCTGGCCAAGCTGATAGCCGTGGATGTTCACTGCCGGATAGGCAGCTTAGAAAAAGAAGGAAAATCAAACCGCGGCCAACAGTTTGTTCACTGCCGGATAGGCAGCTTAGAAACAAATCGGGAAAGGCGGGAGAATGCCGTCATTGTTCACTGCCGGATAGGCAGCTTAGAAATGGGCAGGGACGAACGCAGGTCAATGCCGCGCGTTCACTGCCGGATAGGCAGCTTAGAAATCTTCCGTTGACGATGAAGAGGCTGCATACAAGTTCACTGCCGGATAGGCAGCTTAGAAACGAGCGCATGGTGGTGTGCGCCGACTTCCTCAGTTCACTGCCGGATAGGCAGCTTAGAAATGTTCAACCTGGACTTTGAACAGACGATTGCGGTTCACTGCCGGATAGGCAGCTTAGAAATGTCCTTTTGTACAGGTTAATAAAACGCAACAGTTCACTGCCGGATAGGCAGCTTAGAAATTGGCCAGCTGCTTGCATGGCTACACAGTTGCGTTCACTGCCGGATAGGCAGCTTAGAAATTGTCTACCGGCTTGAGCAAGACAACGTGGGAGTTCACTGCCGGATAGGCAGCTTAGAAAAAAGACAGCCTGAATTAACAGAAAGGCATTCAGTTCACTGCCGGATAGGCAGCTTAGAAATCTACAACCCCCGGCATGCTGTATTCATCCGGGGTTCACTGCCGGATAGGCAGCTTAGAAAGCCAGCCTCGATACACTCACGAACGAAATCACGTTCACTGCCGGATAGGCAGCTTAGAAAAGTCGACAATGACTTGCAGCCAGTTGTTCGTCGTTCACTGCCGGATAGGCAGCTTAGAAACAGAAAGCACCCAGAAAAGCGATAAGGACAAAAGTTCACTGCCGGATAGGCAGCAAACAAAACGCCCCTGATGGGGCATTTTTCTTGATCAGCCGCCTGAACAAAGCCACTCCCAAAGGATAAAATATGCCAATAAAATCACCAAAGGAGTGGCCGTGGAATACATTGACTACGTCAATCAGGCATCCAAGCTGATCTCGCCCCTCACCGCCATCTTCCTGGGCGCGCTGCCGGTATTGGCCATTCTGTTCGTGGTGCTGCGCACTCAGTCCTACCACATTCCCTTGACGCTGCTATGGCGCATTGTGGGCGGCAAGAAGGAGATCAACGACAAACTGCTGGCGGACTTTCTGGATGAAAGAAACGCCATCATGAAGTTCCGTACCCTGACCGGGCTTAAGATCCGCACCAAGCAAGAGATGCTGGCGCTGATCCAATGGGCGGCCAAGCACAATGAGGATATTGATGACGTCAAACGCTGCGGGCATTACTTCAAGCTCAGCGAGCCCGGCAATATCACCTCGCCCAACAGACTCGGCAGCATAGCCCTACTGCTAGCGGTTTTCGCGCTGGGCATCGTCACCGCTGGCATGGTTGCCAGCACTGGCATAGACGATGGGCTTTATACCACCACGAAAAGCAAGACCTGGTTCTTTGCCAGCAGCCAAAAAACCATCACCGGCTTATGGGGCAATAACAAAATCAGCGAAAGTGACTGCGCCAAACCCACGCTTCCCGCCACGGGTTTCTCCCCGGGCGACGCCCAGATTTTTTGCAAATTCTTCAAGCAGGCCAATTACCCCAAAGTAATCAGCGACAGCGTATCAGAGCAACGCATGCTGTTTTTGTTTCTAAGTGCCTATGTCGGTGTCTTCCTGTTTATAACCGTGCGGTTCTTGCAACGCCGTATCAGTGCGAAGGAGATGATTGATCGTCAAAAAGCACGTCACTGAGCCTCTCCCCGCCACAGCGGAGATGACCACCCCGCTCCCGGCAAATCATACGCAAGCAGTCCCTGCTGCCAGCGAATGAACAGCCTGACAGCATAGACAAAAACGCCGCTCACCCAAGGTGAACGGCGTTTTTCCTCAAACCGGCGCGGCTCAAGCCAAACGCCGCGCCAACTCCTCGCCTATCCTTCTCATCGGCTCCGGATCGCTCATGCCGAAGTGGTCGCAGTCCAGCTCCACGCACTCCAGCTTGCCGCCGAGGAAGGGCCGCCAGTCTTCCGGCTTGGGCGCGTCTTCCGGGTGGATGCCGGCGCGGAACAGCAGCACGTCGCCGTCGTAAGGCGGGGTTTGGCTGTCGCGGAACAATTGCATGCCGTGCAGCGAGGCCTCGCCCAGCCGTTCCAGCGCGGCGCGGCCCAGCGGCGCCAGCGGGCTGCCGGGGCGCAGCAGGCGTTGGTAGATTGCCTCGTTGTCCAGCGGCTGGCCGTTCTCGTCGGCGTCCACTTCTCCGTTGACGCTGAGCACCGTCACCAGCGCGTCGTGCAATGTCGGTTGCGGCCGGCCCTGCCAGCTGGCGGTCGGATAACTGTCCATCAGCGCCGCCAGTTCCACGGTTTCGCCGGCGGCGCGCAGCTGCGCCGCCATCGCTTGGGCCAGCCCGCCGCCCAGGGACCAGCCCAGCAGCCGGTACGGCCCTTGCGGCTGGACTTCGCGCACGCGGGCCACGTAGTCCGCCACCATCGCGTCGAAGCTGGCCGGCTTGTCGCCGGTGATGCCGGTGGCTTGCAAGCCGTAGATGGCCACGCCGGGCAGGTATTTGGCCAGGCCCAGATAGCACCAGGACAGGCCTTCCGCCGGGTGCAGGCAGAACAGCGCCGGCAGTGCGCCGGGCTGGATGGTCAGCAGCGGCGCGAATTCCTGCCCCTCGCTGGCCGATGGCGGCCGGTGCGCGGCGGGCGCGCTCAGCGCCTGCGCCAACGCCGCCACCGTGCTGTGGCTGAACAGCGCGGACACCGCCACTTCGCGGTTCAGGCGCTGCGCCAGCCGGTTGGCTACCTGGATGGCTTGCAGCGATTTGCCGCCCAGTTCGAAGAAGTTGGCTTGCCGGCTGGGCGGGGTGACTCCCAACACTTGCTGCCACACCTCCATCACCTGGCGCTCCAGCGGGTTGGCATCTTCCGCCGCGGCCGGCGCTTGCGCTTCCATGCCAGCGGCCAGCTGCTTGCGGTCTATCTTGCCGTTGACGTTGCGCGGCAGGCTGTCCAGCCAGCGCCAGTGATCCGGGATGGCCGCCGCCGGCAGCACCTCGGCCAAACGCGAGCGCATCGTCGCCGGTTCCGTCTCGCCGCCGCTGAGGAAGGCGGCCAGGGTATAGCCGCCGCCGGCCAGCGGCAGGCCCACCACCGCGGCCTCGCGCACCTCCGGGCAGGCCAGCAGCGCGTTTTCGATTTCGGCCGGGTCAATGCGCAGGCCGCTGATTTTCATTTCATGATCCAGCCGGCCCAGGAAGCGCAGCTGGCCGTCGCTCAGCCGCGCACGGTCGCCGGTGCGGTAGGCGCGCGGCGCGCCGGGCAGCGCATCCAGCGTTACAAAGCGGCGCGCGGTCAGTTCTTCGCGGCCCAGATAGCCGATGGCCAGCGCCTCGCCCAGCAGGCACAGTTCGCCGTCCTCGCCCTGCGCCACCGGCTGCAGGCGCTCGTCGACGATGACGGCGCGCACGCCGGGGCGCGGCAGGCCGATGGGCACGCTGTCGCTGCCGTCCCACACCGCGCCGGGGCCGGACAGGATGGCGCTGGTGGCGATGATGGAGGCTTCGGTGGGGCCGTAGCTGTTGAGCAGCACGCTGTCCGGCAATAGCGCTTGCCAGCGGCCGGCGCGTTCCGGCAGCGCGGCTTCGCCGCCGATGATGGTCAGCCGCACGCTGGCCAGCTGCGCGGCCAGTTCCGGCTGCAAGGCAAAGGCCAGTTCGTGCCAGAAGGCGGTGGGCAGGTCCAGCACGCTGATGCGCTGGCGCGCCACAGCGGCGGCGAAGGCCGGCATGGATTCCAGCATCGCGTCGGTGCGCAGCACCAGGGTGCCGCCATGGCACAGCGCCAGGAAGATTTCTTCGATGCTGGCGTCAAAATGCAGCGGCGCGAATTGCAGGATGCGTTCGTCGGCGCCGATGCGGTACAGCTGGCCGGCGCTGCTGACGAACTGGGCCAGCGCGCCGTGGCTGACCAGCACGCCGTTGGGCTTGCCGGTGGAGCCGGAGGTGTAGAGCAGATAAGCGGCTTGGCCGGCTTCCGGCGCCGGGTCCGCGGCGGCCAGCGCGTCCTGTTGCGGCGGCAGGTCCAGGCATAGCGCCGGCACGGCGCCCAAGAGCGGACGCCAGGCGTTCAGGGTGACGGCCAGCCGAGGCTGCGCGTCGTCCAGTACCATGGCCAGCCGCGTCGGCGGGCCGTGCGGGTCCAGCGGCACATAGCAGCCGCCGGCCCACAGCGTGGCCAGGATGGCGACGATGGCTTCCGGGCTGCGCGGCAGCACGATGGCCACCCGTTCCTCCGCCTGCAGGCCGGCGGCTTGCAAGCGGCCGGCCAGTTGCAGCACGCGCTGCAACAGCTCGCGGTAGGACAGGCGCTCGCCGTCCTGTTCCAGCGCCGTCGCGTCCGGCCGCGCGGCGGCGGCGGCGCGGATCAAGCTCAATACCTCCCGCGGTTCGCGCTCCAGCGCCGCGCCGTCCAGCACGCTCAGCGGCGGCAGCTCAGGCAGCAGCTCGCTCAACGCGGCGTCCGGCGCGCGGCCGGCCCAGGCGTCCAGCCAGGCCAGCAAATCGTCGCGCAGGCCTTCAAGCTGCGTCTGCGGGTAGGCGTTGGGGTTGGCTTCCAGGCACAGCCGCCATTCGGTGTTCAACAGGCTGAAATTAATCGACACATCTTCCACCGGGCCGGAGCCCAGCGGCAGCACCCGGCTGTCCAGGCCGGCGAACGGCGCGCGGCGGTCGAAAGGCATCAGGTTCACCACCGCGCCGAACAAGCGCTGCTGGCCGCCAACGCGCGCCAGATCGCCGCGCAGCTGCTCGTAGCGATAGCGCTGATGCGGCCGGATCACGCGCAGGCTGTCCGCCAGTTGGCGGCTCAGCTCCGCCGCGCCCAGCTCTTCGTCCAGCCGCAGGCTCAGCGGCGCGATATTCATCGCCATGCACGGCACCGCCAGCGCCGGCGTGCCCAGGCGGTTCATCACCGGCAGGCCCAGGGTCAGCGCGCGGCGGCCGCTGTGCTTGGCCAGCCAGGCGCCCACCGCCGCCAGCAGCCAGGCGCCCCAGTCCACGCCGTGTTGTTTGGCCGAAGCCTGCCAAGCGGCGATCTGCGCCGGGCTCAGCCATTGCTCGGCCTTGTTCACCCCGTCCGCCAGCAAGGCGGCGGGCGCCAGCGTGCTGGCCGCCGGCTGCCGGCCTTGGCGCTGCAACCAGAAGGCACGGTCCTGCGCGCAGGCCTCGCTGGCCTGGTAGTCGTGATCCGCGGCGACGATCTTGTCCAGCGACCAATCCGCCAGCGGCGGCAGGGCCTGCTGCTTGACGCGGGCACTGTAGCGCGCCGCCAGCGCCTGGCTCAGCAGGCCGTAGGCGAAGCCGTCCAGCGCGATATGGTGGGTCTGCAGATACCACCAGTGCCACTCCGGCCCCAACTTCAGCAGCGCGCCCAGATAGAGCGCGTCCCGCGCCGGATCGCACGGCCGCGCCAGCGCCTGAGCCACCCAGGCGCGCGCCGCCGCTTCCGGTTCCGCTTCCGCGCTGAAGTCCAGGCAGGCTATCTCCGCCTGCGCGGCCACCGGCTGCTGCCAAAGCTGGCTGCCGTCAAACTCGAAGCGCATGTTCAGCGCCGCGCAATTGGCCAGCACCTCGGCGGCGCTGTCGCGCAAGGCGTCCAGGTCCAGCGCGCCGCGCAGCTCGGTGGCTTCGGCGGTGAGGTAACTCGGGTTGTCCGGGGAAAGTTGCTGCCCCATCCAGATGCCGTGCTGCGCGGCGCTGACGGGGAGGCGAGAAGCGGTCAAAGTCATAAGAAGGCGTGCCGTTGCGGTTCCATGCCAGCGCTATGATGCGTGGGCAGATCAAATGAGAGCAGCAATCTTACACTATAAATAGGAATGATTATCAATATTGATTCATTCGCTCCAGACGCCGATCAAACCCCTCCATCTGCGCAACAGGCCTCTCCTCGGAGTCAGACATGGGCTTTGCGCAACAGCGGAATCCCGTCTATATTGGATTTTAATCTGATTTAAATCCGACAAATCCAGGAGAATGCCATGTTGCTGGACCGCGCGGATCAAGCGATCTCATCCACCGATCTGCAAAAGAATACCCGCCACCTGCTGGACCGCATCGCCGATGGCCAGCAGGACCGCTATGTCGTCATCCGCGACAACCGCCCCACCGCGGTGATGCTGTCCACGGAGCGCTACGAAGCGCTGATGTCGGAGTTGGAAGACCTGAGAATAGAAGCGATCGCCCAACAAAGGCTGGCCACGCAGCAGCCGGACACGCTGATCAGCCATGCGGAAATGTGCGCGAAGTTTGCCGGCGAAGATTAAGCGCCCCCATCCCGCCGCCATAATGAGAGACGCCGATGGCCTGGACCCTGCTTTACCACCCGGAAGTCGCCAACGATCTCTACAGCTTGGGCCGTAGCGAAGCCAAAATCATCCTGCGCGTGATTGAGCAACGTATCGCCCACGGGGAACCGGACAAACTAGGCAAAGCGCTATCCGGTCCGCTGGCAGGCTGCCGCCGCATTCGCACCGGCCAAACCCGCATCGTCTACCGCGTGAATGGTCTGCGTATTGAGGTGTTGATCATCGCCGTGGGCATGCGCCGCGACAATGAAATCTATGATGCGGCTAGCGGACGCATTGGCTAAGAACCTGTTTACGATCTGCTGCGCGTCGGCGATACGGCGTTGAAACCGAGCTCAAAATGCTCATGTACCACTTGTACATTCCGCTTTTTCGCCCGTTTTCGCCTGGTCTCGCCTTAGCTCGCGAGATCGTAAACAGGTTCTAAGGCGTCGCGCCGCCTGGCTACCTGATGCCTGATACAGGTCAAGTAAATCCCGACCACTGTCCATTCCAATACGCCCCCGGCGCAGGCACACTAGCAGACGGCATGCCAGTTGAATGGACGTAAAAAAAGGCCAGTCGCTTGCGCGCTGGCCGGTCTGAGCTGCCTGTCCGGCAGAGTACTGAAATGAAAATTCCAGCTTTACTATTTCTAAGCTGCCTTATGCCGGCAGTGGCGCCGATGTTACAAGCCACCCTGCCAATTACCGATAAATGTAAAATTTAGCTTTACTAGGTAAAAAATTAGCGTATGGTCGGTGTTGCGCAAGCGCGTGGCAAAGTTGGAGGACCGACCCACACCCATCCCTATCCCTTGCAAAACAGGAGGATGCGCATGTAATGAAGCACCGAGCCAAGGCCCCGGCAGCCCAATCGCGCCGGGGCCGCGCTGCTGTTTGTTCCTGACTTTGTGATTCAAGGACCAGCCATGCCCCCTACCCTCACGCCCCGCGCCACCGCACTACGCACCTTGATGGCCGGCTTCATCCGGCAACGGCGCGACGACAAGCTGGACAAGCTTGCGCCCGACGACGACGCCAAGCGCGAAGCGCTGCTGGCCCAACACCAGCCCGCCGCCTGGCTGGCGGACGCCGCCCGCCGCGCCGGCCAACTGCAAGCCGCCACCCACACCCTTAAAGCCATCCACCCGGACGCCCGCGGCAGCAATCTGTACGCACCGCCCTCCACCCTGCCGCCGCGCCGCGAAGTGGGCAGCCACTGCCTGGGCGCGGATTTTGCCGACGACGTGGTGGGCAACGCCGCCGCGCTGGATGTGTACAAGTTTCTGAAGCAGCAGCACAACGGCCAAAGCCTGCTGGCGCTGGCCTTGGCTCAGGACGCCGACCTGGCTGCCGCGCTCAGCGACGATGCCGAACAGGCTCAGGCCTGGATCGCCGCCTTCGCCGCGCTGACCGACGCCGGCGCGGCGGCCGCCAGCCATAGCCGCGCCAAGCAAGTGTATTGGCTGGTGGGTTACGAGCCGGCCAAGGACGAGCACTACCACTTGCTGGCCCCGCTCTACCCCAGCGCGCTGGCGCAGCGGCTGTATCAAACCATCCAGGAGCAGCGCTTCGGCGAAGCCGCCAAGGCCGCGCGCCAGGCCCGCCGCGAACAACGCGATCACCCGCACGGCTATTGCGACTATCCGCAGCTGGCGGTGCAGAAGCTGGGCGGCACCAAGCCGCAGAATATTTCCCAGCTCAATAGCGAGCGCAAGGGCAATAACTATCTGCTGGCTTCCCTGCCGCCGCAGTGGCGAAGCCAGGGCCTGAAACCGCCGCTCAATAGCGAGGACGCGCTGCTGCGCTTTGGCCGCCGCAACGATGTGCGCCGGCTGGTCCGCCAGCTGCGTGCCTTTCTGGAAAGCCAGCCGCGCAAGATCATGGACACCCGCGACCGCCGCGACGAGCTGAGCGATGCGCTACTGGAGGAGCTGCTGTTGTTCGGCAAGGAGATGCACGAAGGCCTGCCGCCCGGCTGGAGCGCGGACACGCGCTGCCGGCTGCCGGAATACCAGCAGCTGTGGCTGGACCCCTGGCGCGCCGATACCGACGCGGACTTTGCCGCGCGCTGGCATGGCGAGGACTGGCCGCTGGAAGTGGCCAAACGCTTCGGCCGCTGGCTGAACCAGCAATTCGACGCCAGCCCGCTGGAGATGGGCGACGCGGAATTCCGCCACTGGGCGCGCGAGCTGGCCGGGGATCTGGGCTGGCAGGCCCAGCACGATCAAACCCGCCGCCAGCTGGCGGCCATGGCCAAGGAGCAAGCATGAGCACTCTGCCCGTGATCACCGGCTTGCTGAGCGTGCCCCGGCTGCGGGTGCAAAACGCCAACGCCATTTCCAGCCCCTTCACCTGGGGCTTTCCGGCCATTACCGCCTTCACCGGCCTGGCCCAGGCGCTGGAGCGCAAGCTGGCCGGCAGCCTGGATTTGCAGTTCGAGGCGGTGGGCGTGGTCTGCCACCATTACCAGGCGCAGACCAGCGGCGCGTATACCCAGGGTTTCCACCTCAGCCGCAACCCGGTGGACAAGGACGGCGCCACCGCCGCCATCGTGGAGGAAGGCCGCATCCATCTGGACATCAGCCTGCTGTTCGGCCTCACCGGCGAAGCGCTGGCCGCGCCAGGGGAGCAACTGCCGGCACTGGCGCGGCAGGTGACGGACACCCTGCACGGCATGCGCATTGCCGGCGGCAGCGTGACACCGCCGCTGCCCGGCCGTCGCCGTCCCGCACCGCAGTTGATGACCTTGAGCGAGGACGAGACGGAACGATGCGAGCAATTCCGCCAGCTGCGACGCAGCCTGCTGCCCGGCTTTGCGCTGGTGTCCCGCGACGATCTGCTGCAAAGCCACTTGGCCGCCTTGCGCGCCAGCCAGCCGCAGACAGACCTCTTCGACGCCTGGCTGGATCTGTCCCGCATCAACCACGCGCCGCACTGGCAGGAACAAGCGGACCCGGCCGGCGGCGAACCACGCCGCACGCTGGAATGGCGCAGCCAACGCGGCCACAGCCAGGGCTGGACGGTGCCGATGCCGGTGGGCTACGGCGCGCTGTCCCCGCTCTACCCGGCCGGCAGCGTCGCCAACGCCCGCGACGCGCATACGCCGTTCCGTTTTGTGGAAAGCCTGTATTCGCTGGGCGAATGGGTCAGCCCGCACCGGCTGCATGATGTCGGCCAGTTGCTGTGGTACGCCGACGACGACACCGCCAGCGGCTTGTACCGCTGCCGCAATGATTACGCCGCCACCTTGGAAATAGAAGACTAGAAAGGAAGCCTCATGAGCACCGCACCGCTGAAAACCGCTACCGTATTGGCCTTTGAACGCAAGCTGGACCCGTCCGACGCCTTGTTCCACGCCGGCGGCTGGCAACAGCGCGAGCAGCACGCCGGCTGGGAGCCGGTCAGGGTCATCGAAAAATCCGTGCGCGGCACCATTTCCAACCGCCTGAAAACCAAGGACCAGGACCCGGCCAAGCTGGACGCGCAGATTGAAAACCCCAATCTGCAAAAAGTGGACGTGGCCGCGCTGCCGCACCACGCGGACACCTTGAAGATCAGCTTCACGCTGCGGGTGCTGGGCAATGTCGGCGCACCGTCCGCCTGCAACGACAGCGCCTATCAGGCCAAGCTGCGCGCCACCGTGGCCGGCTATGTGCAGGCCCACGGCTTTGCCGAGCTGGCGCGCCGCTATGCCTGCAACCTGGCCAACGGCCGCTTCCTGTGGCGCAACCGCGTGGGCGCGGAGCAGGTGGAAGTGCGGGTAGCGCTGCTGGAGCAAGGCCAGCCGGCGCAGCAATGGCAGTTCGACGCGCTGGCGCTGTCCCTGCGCCACTTCGACCCCGGCAACCAGGCCGCCGCGCTGGAACAGCTGGCCGCCGCCATCGCCGCCGGCCTGGCCGGCCAGCGCCATCTGCTGCTGCAAATCACCGCCTTTGCGCGGCTGGGCGCCGGCCAGGAGGTGTTCCCCTCGCAGGAGCTGATCCTGGACCGCAGCCGCGGCGACAAGAGCAAAACCCTGTACGCCATCGAGCAAGGCGCGCTGAAAATCGCCGCCATCCACTCGCAGAAGCTGGGCAACGCCATCCGCACCATAGACGACTGGCACCCGGAAGCCGAGCAGCTCGGCCCCATCGCGGTGGAGCCCTACGGCTCGGTCACCACGCTGGGCAAGGCCTGCCGCCAGCCCAAGGCCAAGTCCGATTTCTACACCCTGCTGGACAACTGGGTGCTGAAAGACCAGGCCCCAGCGCCGCATGATCAGCACTTTGTGCTGGCCACGCTGATCCGCGGCGGCGTGTTCGGCGCGGCGGAGTAAGCCATGGATCATTACCTGGACATCCGGCTGCGCCCGGACCCGGAGTTTGCGCCCACGCTGCTGATGAACGCGCTGTTCGCCAAGCTGCACCGCGCGCTGAGCGAGCAAGGCCGCGACGACATCGGCGTCAGCTTCCCACGCGCGGCCCCGGCCGCCGCGCTGGGCGACACCCTGCGCCTGCACGGCGGCCACGCCGCCTTGCAGCGGCTGATGGCCGGCGACTGGCTCAGCGGCATGCGCGACCACATCGCGCTGGCCGCCATCCAGCCGGTGCCGCCGCAGGCGGAAGCCTGGCAGGTACGGCGCAAGCAGGCCAAGACCAATCCGGACAAGGAACGCCGCCGGCTGGTGCGGCGGCTGGGCATCAGCGCGGAAGAGGCCGCGCAGCGTTTCCCGGACAGCGCCGCCCGCCGCCTGACCCTGCCCTTCCTCACCCTCAACAGCGCCAGCACCGGCCAGCGTTACCAGCTGCACATCGAGCAGCGCCCAGCCCCGGCCACCCACAGCGGCCGCTTCAACGCCTTCGGCCTCAGCCCCGACGCCACCGTGCCGTGGTTCTAACCCTTTTTTTGCTCCCCGCCGCCAGGCCTGTTAAATCAAGGGCTTGGCGCGGGGATAAATAAAAGGGTTTTTATTGGGGAAAGCGATGCTTCCCCCCGCTGGCGCGGGTTTGCGGGGGAAAGGCTCTAGTTCTCTGCCGGATGGGCAGCTTAGAAAATCAGTCGTTCAATCAACGTCGCCTGTTGTGTGTTCTCTGCCGGATGGGCAGCTTAGAAAACGCTCGGGAAAGTCTTACGAATCGACTGTTTGTTCTCTGCCGGATGGGCAGCTTAGAAAGTGGCGCGCATATCGCCGGCGGAGGCCGCCGAGTTCTCTGCCGGATGGGCAGCTTAGAAACTGGGACAGGTCGTGCAAGAACCGGATGGTGTGTTCTCTGCCGGATGGGCAGCTTAGAAAGTTCGTGACCATTTCCAGCGTGCACTTGGCAAGTTCTCTGCCGGATGGGCAGCTTAGAAATGCCAGACTTCACTGGTCTAGCCTGCGGTGACGTTCTCTGCCGGATGGGCAGCTTAGAAAAAAAAGTTCCCCGTCACGCCGTCCTGCAGCACGTTCTCTGCCGGATGGGCAGCTTAGAAAGCGCGTGACCATCGACATCAGCCCCAGCGCGTGTTCTCTGCCGGATGGGCAGCTTAGAAATATGGGATAGGCCACCATCAGTTTCGTGTCGTGTTCTCTGCCGGATGGGCAGCTTAGAAAAAGATAAGCACTGCATACCGGCATAGAGATAAGTTCTCTGCCGGATAGGCTGCTTAGAAATTCCATGCTGGTGGGCGAGATGAATCCCTCGCGTTCTCTGCCGGATAGGCAGCTTAGAAATGCTTGGCGTTGATGTCGGCGAACATCTGCTGGTTCTCTGCCGGATAGGCAGCTTAGAAAAACCCGACGAACCGATGCGAGTTTGGAATCACGTTCTCTGCCGGATAGGCAGCTTAGAAAATGCCGCGGAGGATGCGGTATTGATTGGGGCTGTTCTCTGCCGGATAGGCAGCTTAGAAATCCTGCCATCTGGTATTGCGTAGAGTGCAACAGTTCACTGCCGGGTAGGCAGCTTAGAAATTGCTGAAGAACGTCGAAGCGGATCTGGACGCGCTCACTGCCGGGTAGGCAGCTT
>NZ_LDUI01000012.1:0-98958 GCF_001043555.1 Chromobacterium sp. LK1
GCGAAGCTGGCGAGCAGGGTGTTGAGATCCATGGGCTTAAGGTTCGTTGAGCGATGGTTTTATCGGGGCGAACACAGGCTGCATGCGGGTTTCGCGCCGCTGGCAGCTGCTGGTTTCAGCAGCTGTTGATAGTTTTTGTTAAAAAGCGAGCTTATTCTATGTGTTTTTGCTGGCCGGCACAAAGGCTTTGATGCCAAAGGGATTTTGTTTTAATCGAAACCAGTTGGATAGGCCGGCGCCGGCTGAGCCGGATCAAGGCGGGCCGGTTTCGGGTTTGCCGCGGACGGCCGTGGGTGCGACAATCTGGCGCTGACATGGTTCACGCACTGTTCTACAATGCCAACCGTATGTTTTTGACCCTGCCCGCGGGCAGGTTTTTTTATTGGGAGACGTCTGAGCCATGACTTGGCAGGATTTCAAGACGCAATACCTGGTGCGCTTCTGGGCGCCGGTGCCGGCGGTGATCGCCGCCGGGGTGTTGTCCGCTTATTATTTTGGCATTACCGGCACTTTCTGGGCGGTGACCGGGGAGTTCACGCGCTGGGGCGGTCACGCCTTGCAGCTGTTTGGCTTTCATCCGGAAACCTGGGGCTATTTCAAGGTGATCCACCTGGAAGGCACGCCGCTGGACCGGGTGGACGGCATGATGATCATAGGCATGTTCGCCGGCTGCCTGTCCGCGGCCTTGTGGGCCAATAACGTCAAGCTGCGCATGCCGCATCATCGCGTCCGCATCGTGCAGGCGGTACTGGGCGGTTTGATCGCCGGCTTTGGCGCGCGTCTGGCGATGGGCTGCAATCTGGCGGCCTTCTTCACCGGCATTCCGCAGTTTTCCCTGCATGCCTGGCTATTTGCGCTGGCGACGGCGTCCGGTTCCTGGTTTGGCGCGCGCGTGACCATGCTGCCGGTGTTCCGCATTCCGGTGAAGCTGCAGAAGGTGAGCGCGCCGCAGCCCTTGCAGCAGCGCGAGGACCAGGCGCGGCGTCGTTTCCGCCTGGGCATGCTGATTTTCGTCGCCTTCACGCTGTGGGCGCTGGCCCGCACCTTCTCCATGCCCAAGCTGGGGCTGGCGGCCTTGTTCGGCCTGGCTTTCGGTCTGATCATCGAGCGCGCGCAGGTGTGCTTCACCTCGGCCTTCCGCGATCTGTGGCTGACCGGCCGCACTCAGATGGCCAAGGCCATCATCGCCGGCATGGCGGTGAGCGTGATTGGCGTGTACAGCTATGTGCAGCTGGGCGTGCCGCCCAAGATACTGTGGGCCGGCCCGAATGCGGTGATAGGCGGGGTCTTGTTCGGCTTCGGCATCGTGCTGGCCGGCGGTTGCGAAACCGGCTGGATGTATCGCGCGGTGGAGGGCCAGGTGCATTATTGGTGGGTGGGGCTGGGCAATATCGTCGGCGCCACCTTGCTGGCGGCGTGGTGGGACGATATCGCGCCGGCGGTGGCAACCGATTACGCCAAGGTCAATCTGCTGGCGGTGTTTGGCCCGCAAGGCGGCCTGGTGCTCACTTACGCGATGTTGGCGCTGGCGATGCTGGCGGTGATGTGGTGGGAAAAACGCTTTTTCGCCAATAAGGCGCGGGCGGCTAGATTCAGCAAGGAGGCGGCATGAGCAAGCAGAGTTACACTCCCAATTACCGTTTGGACATGATGGGCGAGCCTTGCCCATATCCGGCGGTGGCCACGCTGGAGGCGATGCCGCAGCTGCAGCCAGGCGAAATCCTGGAGGTGGTGACCGATTGCCCGCAGTCGATCAACAACATCCCGCTGGACGCCAAGAACCATGGCTACACGGTGTTGGAAATCCAGCAGGACGGCCCGACGATACGTTATCTGATCCAGCGTTGAACGCGGCGCGCCCGAGCGGTTTTGCGGGCCGGTGTGAAATTGAAATGCCCCCGACGAGCGCCATGCTCATCGGGGGCGTTTTTTATTGTCCGATCAGGCTGACATCGCCCAGTTTGATGCCGGGCACAATGCCGTTCGGCGCCAGGCGCAGCAGGGGATGGTTGAGGTCCAGGCCCGGAATGCCGTGCTCATGCACCGGGATGGCGAGGTCGCGGGCGGTCTGATCATCGCTGTTGGCGGCGGCTTGCAAGGGCAGGTAGACCGCGAAGAACTGCAAAGACCATCCTTGCTGGATAGGCGGTTTGGCTGTGTAGGTGAACGAAACGCTGGTTTTGAAACCGGCCGGGATCGTCAGGTAACGAGTGCCAAAGGAGCCGTCGGCCTGGTCTACGGGGGTGGGTGGGTGTTGAATGACGACGCCTTTGTCCGGACCCGAGGGGATGGGGGTGCCGGAGGAGAAGGCCAGGATGCTGCCCGGGGTCAAGCCTTTATAGCTCAGCCCCACCAAGAACAGGTATTCGGTGCCCGGTTTCAGGCAGGTTGTGTCCAGGGTGAAGTAATTGGTGTAAGACGGAATGCCCTTGTTGACCAAGGCCACATTGCGCCATCCCATATTGGGGTGGCTGGCGATGTAGTTGGCTAATTGCGCCATGGTGCCGATTTCCCCATCTTGCGGCAGGGGATTGGGGTGATTGGGGGTGCTGACCCGGGCAATCAGGCAGCTGTGAGTTTCCGAGGTGGGCAAGAAGGTGAAGGGCTCCGGTGTGACGGTGACTTCATTGACATCATTGGCCACCACTTGCACATAGTCTTGGTGTGAACTGGTTTTGAGCTGGTTTTGGGACCACAGGGACGGAAACAGGAACAGGTTTTGCGGGCAGTAATACAGGTAGATTTTACCGGCGTCGGCGCCGGAAGAGAGATTCTTGCCGCGAACATAGAAATAATTCTGCTGCATGAAGATGGTGGGTTTGCCAACGTCGGCATTGTAAGTCTTGGCTCCGAATGCTTGCTGCGGATTGGGTTCCACTAAGGTGCCGTTCGGAATAATGTCGGGGGAGTTGGTCCAGGTGCCTCCGGTGTAAGGGGTGACGCCTGTGTCGTTGAGTGCCTTCCTGATTAAGATGTCATTCCATTTCGTGCTCATGAGATCTACTCCTGAAATTAAGAACGCATACGGCGCGCATGCGGGATTTCGATGCGGCTGGCTTGGGAGTGCAAAAATAATTTCGCGTTGCGGTTTTTCCGATATGGAGTAGACGGCAGGCAGGGGAGCATATAGATCTCGGAAGCCGAGTCGTCGCTAGTCGCCGCGCTCAATCAGCATAAAGCCCGGCTAGAACGGCGCGCCGATGGAAAACACTTAAGTGGAAATCTGCGTGAGGCCATTTAAGGGAAGGCGGTACTTAGTGTTGCGAAAGGCGCGCAGGCGAATAGAGGTTTCCTACGCCGAAAGATCAGTTCTTCGGGGTAGGGTGCCTGTAATCATCACCGCATGGGTAGAAAGATCAGTTGCAAAGCCGGATCGTGGATGAGGCGAGCACCCCCGCGCTCAACAGCGCGGGGGCTCCAGCTTAGCGCTCGCAGCGCGAGAGGAAGGCGCGGGTGGCGGCGGCGCCGGCCTGGAATAGCCGCTGATACTTGTCGTCACCGGTCTTGATATTGAAGTCCGTGGCCAAGACGCCTTCGGTGGGGATATTGATGCTGCGCGCCTGATCCCGCGGCGAATACTGATAGTTCAGGTTTTGCGCTTGCCAGGCGCTCTGGGCGATGTTCTGGATGTGCTGGATCAGGTTGGCGTCCGGTGACGGCTTGCCCAGCGGCGCGTCGAAACGGGCGCCGAAGGTTTTCTCCTCCTCCTTATCTTCTCCCTGCTTGGGCTTTGCTGGGTACTTGTCGTCGAAGAAGTTGATCGGGTAGTTCCAGATGGTGCCGCCGTCGACGAATACGCCGGCTGGCTGGCCGGGGTAGCTGAAGTTCTGCGCTTCGAAGAAGAAGGGGATGGACATGGAGATGCGCACCGCCTCGGCCACTTCCACGTCCGGCGTCAGCTCGGCGGAGAATATTCTGGCCTGATGGGTGTTGGCGTCGCAGCCTATCACGTGGAGCTGGCGGAAGGGCTGGTCGTTTTTGTGCAGCGCCGGCTTGGCGAAGTCGGCGAAAGTGTATTTCTTGTCCGGCCGTCCGTCCTTGAACTGGCTGGCGACCACGCCTTTCAGCCAGTGGTAGAAGTAGTCGCTGGAATACCAGCCTTTCTTGTTGAACAGGCGCAGCAGGCAGATGAAGTCTTCGAGCGAGATGTTTTTGGCGTGAGGCTCCAGGGCCAGCTGGGCTTGGAAGGCCTTGTGCGCGGCCTGCAGTTGCGGCGTGGCCGGATCAGCCACTTTTTGCGGAATCTTGCTGTAGTCCAGGGAGTCGGACAGTTCCTGGGTCTTGGCCGCGCTGAGGCGGAAACTGATCAGCATGGAGGATATGGCGCCGGCGGAGGCGCCGACCACGCGCTGGATTTGCGCCAGCGCGCCGGCCCGCTCCAGTTCCTCCAGCATGCCCAGGTAGGCGATGCCCCAGACGCCGCCGCCGGACAGCGCCAGGTTTTCGAATGAATATTTCATATGCCGCTCCTTGTCGTTGAAATGGGAATGACTCGCCATTTATGTTTACGGCATGAGGCGGCGTTTGCGGCTACTAGTTGACGCGAGCGCTTGGTTTGCCGGCCTTTCGGACAGGTGTGGCCACCGCGCCGCGCACTTCGAAACGGATTTTCTCCACCACCAGGCCCTTGGCGTCACGCAGTTCCAGCGCGTGGCGGCCAGGCCAGGGGAACCAGGGCAGGCTGGCGCCTACGCCCAGGCGCTTGCCGTTCAGCCACCATTGCGGGCGGGCCACGCCGCGCGCGCGCAATAACAGGCGCTGGTTGGCCGGCGGAATGTCCGGGTCCAGCGCGTAGACGCTGCCATCCACCGGGGCGGCGATGCCCGGCGTCTGGCTGGCGGCGCTGCCGCGCTCCGGCACGATCAGCGCGCGCTCGGTGCCGGCCAGGAACCATTCGCGGCGGCTGGCTTCCACATCCCCTTCATAACGCACGTTCTGGCTCACCACGCCGGGCGGCGGGGGCGGCGGCAGGGAGGCCGGCGCGCCTTGCTGCGCGCGGTCCAGCACCGCCTGCCACACCGGGGCCGCGCCGTGCATGCCGGACACGTCCCACATCGGCTCGCCGGCGGCGTTGCCCACCCATACCGCCACCGTGCGCTGGCGCGAGAAGCCCACCGCCCAGTTGTCGCGCATGTCCTTGCTGGTGCCGGTCTTGACCGCGCTCCAGTAACGGGTGGATAGCGCGCTCTCCAGGCCGAAGGTGCGCGCGCGCGCGGTGCGGTCGGACAGGATGTCGGCGATGATGAAGCTGCTGGCGGCGTCCAGCTGCCGCTGCGGCTTGGGCTTGGGGTCCGCCAGCGTCCAGCGGGTCGGGCTGGCCAGGCCCTGATTGGCCAGGGTGCGGTAGGCGTTGGCCAGCTCCAGCAGGCGGATGTCGGCGGCGCCCAGCGCCAGGCTGAAGCCGTAGTAGTCGCCGTCCTGCTGCAGGCTGCTCAGGCCCAGCCGGTACAGGCGGTCGCGCAGCGCGTTGGGGCCCACCATTTCAATGGCGCGCACCGCCGGCACATTGAGGGAGGAGGCCAGCGCGGTGCGCGCCGACACCAGGCCCTTGAAGTCCTTGGCGTAGTTTTGCGGCGCGTACAAGCCGGTGCCGGTTTGCAGGCTTAGCGGGCTGTCATCCAGCAGGGAGGCGGCGCTCAGGTAGCGCCGCTCCAGCGCCAACTGATAGAGGAAGGGTTTGAGGGTGGAGCCGGCCTGGCGCAGCGAGGTGACGCCATCCACTTCGGCGGCGTTGGACAGGCCGCGGCCGCTGGAGCCCACCCAGGCCAGGATGTCGCCGCTGGCGTTGTCCAACACCACCAGCGCGCCGTCCTGCACATTGCGCTGCGCCAGCGCGGCCAGGTGGCGGCGCAGCACCGAGGCGGCATAGCGCTGCAGGCCCAGGTCCATCGTGGAGGCGATGCGGCTGCCGGCCGTCAACGGCTGGCGCTGCAGCAGCTTTTGGGCGAAGTGGGGGGCGTCCTGCTCCGCCAGCGGATTGGCGGCGCGGCTCTGCGCCAGCGCCTGGCGGGTGCGCACCGCCAGCGCCGCGCAATTGGGCTGGCGGCGCATGTCCTGCAGAATGCGGCAGGCGCGGACGGCCACTTTGTCCGGCGTGGCGTTGGGCGCGCGGATCAGCGCCACCGCGATGGCGGATTCTTCCAGATTGAGGCCGGCCGGCAGTTTGCCGAACAAGGTGGCGGACAAGGCGGACAGGCCCACCAGCTCGCCGCGGAAGCCGACCAGATTGAGGTAGGCCTCCAGGATCTGCGCCTTGCTCCAGTGGGTTTCCAGCCAGGCAGCGGACCAGCCCTGGCCCATTTTCTGCCACAGGCTGCGGCCATTGCGGCCCACTTTGAGATCGTTATCCAGCAGGCCGGCCAGCTGCATGGTTAGCGTGGACGCGCCGCGGGTGCGGGTGTTCCACAGATTGCCCCAGGCCGCGGCGGCCACGCCGGACCAGTCCACGCCGCTGTGCTGATAGAAACGCCGGTCTTCCGACACCACCAGCGCGTGGCGAAAGGCGGGCGAGGTATCGGCCAGGCCCACCCAGTCCAGCCGCCGGCCTTGCTTGTCCACTCGCAGCCGCTGCAGCGGCTGGCCGTTGCGGTCCAGTACCACCACGTCCGACGGCCGCCATTCCGCCTTGACCTGCTGAAAGCTGGGCTGGGCCAGCGCCGGCGCGGCGGCGGCGCTGAAAGCCAGCGCCGCCAGCCAGGTCCATCTCGCTCTATTTGCCATCGACTATCTTGAATACCGGGTTGGGCAACATGCCGAACACGTCCGGCGCGTACAGCGCTTCCACCCGCGTCGGTGGCAGCTTGAAGGCGCCGGGGTTGTTCAGGCGCATGGTGTAGCTGGCTTTCAGGCCGCCGCGCGGCACGTAGCCGTAGTAGGCGCGGTAGCCGGAGAAGCGGCGCTCCACGTAATCGGCGGGGTCGCCGTCGTTGTCGGCCTTGGCGTTGATCGCGGAATCCCGGCCCAGGCCGGAACCCAGGATGGTGGCGCCGGCGGGGATCGGGTCGTTGACCACTACCCAGGTCATATCGCTTTGCGCCTGGATTTCCAGTGTGACCTTGACCACGTCGCCGGGCTGGTACTGGCCGCTGGTTTTCTGGCTGACCGGGCTCAGCGTTTTCTTGATGCTGTAGCCGGCGTAGCGCGGCGCCTTGAGCGCGATGGCGGCTTCGGCCTGGATGGTGGCCCACGGCGCGCCGCCGCCGGCGTGCTTGAGCTGCAGGCTGCCGCCGCCAGCGGGCCAGGGCAGCAGGCCCAACTGTTTGATGCCTTCCTGCGGCCAGCCCAGGTTCAGCTTGGCGCCGCCCAGCGCGGCGCTGGTCTGGCCGCTGACCGGCGTGGTTTCGAATTGACGCGAGAATTGCGCGACGGCCAGGCTGCCCCACAGATTGGAGGTGGTGGTGCCCCAATGGCCTTTTTGCTGACGCCCCAGCAGGCCGGTGAGCAGGCGCGGCATGTCCGCCTGCCAGCCCGGCAGCTTGCGCACCGTCAGCAGCAGCTTGGCGGCGTTGACGTCGGCGCTGCCCATCAGCCACCAGGCGTTGTCGCTGGCCTCGGTGCTGAAGCCCATGCGCGTGCCCTGGTAGGTGAGCCGCGCGCGCAGCAGGTTTTCCGCCTCGCTCAGCCGCGCGGCGCGCTGCGGGATGTCGGCGGCGCGGTTCAGCAGCGCCAGCCAGTCCACCAGCATGGCGGTGCTCATCTTCTGCGGGTTGAGATCCAGCACGTCCAGCATGGCCGGGCGGAAGCGGCCGTAGCGCGCCAGCGCTTCCATCGCGCTCAGGCGGCGGGCGTCTGCGTCCTGGCGACCCAGCGGCAGATCGCGCTTGATCCGGCCCTCGACGAAGGCGGACAGGCCGTCCAGCAGCCGCGCGCGCTGGGCTTCGGGGATGGCGACGCCGGCTTCGTGGGCGGCGGCCAGCAGATAGCCGCTGAGGATGTCGCTGCCGCGATCCGGCGCGCCTTCGGCCAGCGGGAAGTAGGCGGCGAGGCCGCTACCGTCCAGATACAGCGGCAGCTCGCTCATCAATTGATCCCAGCGCTTGGCGTCGGCCAGGCCCAGCGCCACCGAGCTGCGCTGTTCCAGGCAGACATAGGGGTAGTCCTGGAACCAGCGGCGCACGCCGGGCAGTTCATTGCCCAGCTTGGCCTGCAGGCTGACGCGGATGCCGCCGCGGCCGGGCAGGGCGCCCGGCGGCAAGGCGACGGGGATGCTCAGTTCCGGCGCCACGCGTTGCAGCGTGGCCTGCTCCACGGTGATGGGCACCGCCGGCTCGATTTCCTGGCGCAGCGCCAGCTTGTCGGCGGCCTTGCCGTCCACTTGCTGGGCGCTGAAGCTCCATTTCAGTTCCTTGACGTCGTTGGGCACCGTCACCGGCCAGCTCAACAGCCGCGCTTCGCCCACCGGCAGGCTGATTTCCTGCGGCGGCAAGGCCGGCAGGCCGGGCGCGCCGGCCTGGACCTTGACCTTGAGCGGCTTGTCGCCGCCGTTGCGCACGGTGACGCCGGCGCTGAACTGGTCGCCTTCGCGCGCCAGCGGCGGGATGCCGGAGCTCAATTGCAGGTCCTGGGTGACATTGAAGCCGGCTTCGCCGGTGCCGAACAAATCATTGCCCGCGTCGGCCACCGCCACCAGGCGGAAGCGGGTCAGCGCGTCGTTGATCGGCACTTTGACGCGGGCGCTGCCGTTGGCGTCCAGCACCACGCGGGGCTGCCACAGCAGCAGGGTGTCCAGCAGTTCGCGAGTGGGCGCCTTGCCGCCGCCGCCGCCCGGCGGCAGCGATTTGCGGCCGTAATGGCGCTTGCCCACCACTTCCAGTTGGGCGGTGGCGGTTTCCACGCCGTAGCTGTGGCGCTGGTACATCGCCTGCATCAGTTCCCAGCTGCGGTTGGGCTGCAGTTCCAGCAGCGCCTCGTCCACGGCGGCGAAGGCCACTTCGGTGCCGGCCGGCGCCGGCTTGCCGCCGGGCAGCTTGACCTGGATGGTCACGTCGGCGGTTTCGCGTATGCCGTAGCTCTTGCGCGCCGGGCTCACCGTCACGTCCAGCCGCTTGGCGGCGTCGCCCACCTGGATTTCGGCGATGCCGTATTTGAAGGCCGGCCGCGACAGGTCCACCATGCTGGTGGGCGGGGTGTAATCGCCGCCTTCGTTCCAGTAGGCGTCCCACCATTCGCTCGGGGTTTTCCAGCCCCAGGTGAAGAAGGAGTACCACGGCACTTCGCGCACGCGGCCGCGCACCGCCAGCACCGAGACGTAGACGTTAGGGGTCCAGCCCGGCTCGATCTTGAGCTCGATCACTGGGTTCTTGCCTTCCAGTTCCACCACTCGGGTTTCGATCACGCCTTCGCGCTCTATCGCCAGCCAGGCGGTGGCTTTGCGGAAAGGCATGCGTACCTGGAAGCGGGCGGTTTCGCCGGGGGCGTAGCTGATTTTTTCCGGCAGGATGTCGATGCGGTCGTTGTTGTCCACGTCGAACCACAGCTCGTCGTGCTTGCTGACCCACACCGATTGCGCGCTTTGCGCCAGGTTGCCGTTGTCGTCGCTGGCTTCGGCGATCAACTCCATGTCGCCGGCGTCCTTGAGATTGATTTCGCAGAACATCAGGCCGCGGCCGTCGGTGCCGCCGCTGCACACCTTGCCCTTGTCGTCGGTTTCCTCATTGTGGTCCCAGGCGTAGAAGCCGCCCACCAGCCGCTTGCGGCTGGACAGGTAGCGGTGTTCGCGCAGGCTGATCTTGACGTTCTTGCCGGCCAGCGGCTTGCCGGCGGTGTCCAGCACCACGGCCTTGAGCTGCAGCGCGCGGCCGGCGGTGATCCAGCTGTCCACGCTGATGCCCACTTGCAGGCCGGCCGGCCACAGCGGAATGCGGCGGGTCAGGGTTTGCACTTCGCCGTTGGGGTCGCGGTAGGCGGCCTCGGTGACCAGGTCGTAGCGGCGGTCCAGCTTGGGCAGCTTGTCCAGCGTGGTCTTGCCGTTGCCGTTGGCGTCCAGTTGCAGCGCGGACTTGTCCAGCAGCACCTTGCCATCGAGCGAGGACTCAGCCTGCTCGCGCTGGCGCTGCGGCGGGGAGAAGCTGTAATCCTCATAACCCTTGATGCGCTGGTAGGCGTCGGCCAGCATGGCGCTGACTTCCACCGGCCAGCCCTTGGCCGGACCGCCGTTGCCCCAGGACAGGGACACATTGAGCGGCAACTGCTTGGGCGCGATGCCGGCGTTCTTCACCGTGGAGATGCGGCCGCTCATGGTGGGCAGGCGGAATTCCTCCACCCGGAAACCGCCGCTGTGCAGCGAATAGCCGTCCAGCTCCGGGCTGGAGGGTTTGTCCTTGTCGTCCGGCCCGCGCGCGCCCTTGCGTTCCAGGTAGAGGGTGTATTCGCCCAGCTTGGCTTCCTTGGGCAGCGCGTAGCTGCTCTCCGCGTAGCGGCCGTTGCGCCAGCTCAGTGGCAGGTTGATTTCGTCGCCGCTGCCGTCGTGGACGATGCGCAATTGCTGCGGCAACTGGCCGGGCTTGAGCTGCGCCAGGCCGCGGCTGACCTGGGTGCGCAGCAGATGCTTCATCGACACGGTTTCGCCGGCGCGGAACAAGGCGCGGTCCAGAATGGTGTGGGCCAGGATGTTGGGGCTGTCGCTCCACTGGGTGGGGAAGGGGAAGCGCCAGGATTCTATGCCGCGGTTCCAGCTGGAACGCACGAAGGACACGTCGTCGTTGCCATTGGCGTCCTTGGCGGCGGCGGTGATGAACAGGCCGGACAGTTCTTCGTTATCGCAGTTGCCGGCCGGCAGCACGGATTTGACCGCGGCCACGCCCTTGGCGTCGGTCTTGCCGGACCACAGCGCATTGCCCTTGCAGTCATAGATGTTGACGCGGGCGGCCGACACCGGCTTGCCCTTGTCCAGCGTGGTCACCCACACCGCGGCGTTTTCCTTGGAGCTCTTGAAGTGCACCGCCATATTGGTGACCAGCGCGGCGGTGCGCACATACATCGGCTTATTGCTGGCCAGCAGCGATTTGCCCAGCAGCCGCGACGACACTTCCACCACGTAGAGGCCGGGCTTGGGCAGCGGGATGCCCACCACTTCGAACGGCCATTTGCCCTGCTTGTCCGGCTGGCTGGGCAGCTTCAGCGGCTGGGCGTCTGGCTCCTTGGCCAGCAGCGACAGGCGGCGGCTTTCTATGGTCTTGTCCTTGCCCGCGGGCAGGTAGCTCTCGTGATAGCGCAGCACCTTGGCCAGCCAGGCCATCATGTCCTGGTCCTTGTTCAGCCGCAGCGCCTGACCGCCCAATTGCACCGATTTGATGTTGAGATCGCCTTCCACCCCGCGCAGGGTGATGGGCAGCGCCGCGTCCGCGCCGGACTCTATGATGCCGAACGGCGCGGCGGCGAATTTGGCCAGCGGCGGATAGTCGGCCAGCTTGATGGCCAGGGGGAAGCGCTCGGCGTTGACCAGCGGCCGGCCCACCTCGTCGCCAAAGTCCTTGGGCAGTTTCAGCGTCAGCGTTTCCAAGGGCGGGAACGGCGGCGCGAAGCTGATGCTGTCCACTGGCTCGCCCTTGCTGCGGGCCTCTGGCTGCGGCGCACGTTCGGCGCCGGCGCCGCTCAGGCGCACCGCCATCGCCAGTTTTTCCGGCACCGGCGAGCTGAAGTTGAGGGTGATGGGCTTGAACGGGATGCAAGCGCCTTTAGCGTTCTCGCGCAGGCAGCTCATGCTGGCGCTGAACGGCGGTCGCACTTGGTAGTTGAGGCGGTCCGGCGTGGCCGCGCCGCGCTGGTGCACCAGGGTGAGCTTGCTGTCCGGCGCCAGGCGCTGGCCGCAGCGCAGCGTCAGCACCTTGGCGGCTTGCGATTCCAATTTCAGATGCTTGAGCAGCGCCGCGCGCTCGCCGGCCGGCAAGGGCTGGACCGGGATGCGTTCCGGCAGGCTGGAGGATTGGCAATACAGGGACGAGGCCGGCACGCCGACACCGTTGAATTGCAGCACGAAGGCCTGGTCTTCCTCGATGCGGCCGTTGCGCGGCCAGCGTTCCACCACTACCGGCGCGCCGGTGTAGAAACGAAAGCTCAGGCCGGCGCCCACCGCCTTGCCCTGCAGATCCTTGAGGCCGGGCTTGGGCGTGAAGCGGCAATCGGTATTGGCGGCCGGGGTTTCCGATACGTCCAGCACCCAGCTCTTGTCGTCCACCCAATGGCCCTTGGCCTTCAGGCCGCAGCTCCAGGCGAACGGCGCCGGCGCGGCGCTATTGCCCAGCGGAATCATGCTGCTGTTGAAAGTGGCGCGCACCTGCTGCACTTCTTTGACTTCACCCTGGGGGCTGAAGGTGGTGACGCCGGCGGCCAGGCTGGCGGCGCTGGCGACGCCGAGCAGGACGGACGCGAGACGGGATGGCAAGGACATGGGCAAGGCTCCGGAAAATACCATTGCGATTATACGCGGCTGACCGGACATTGCGCGGGGAATGGCCGCAATCTTTATTTGTCGCTTTGGGCGAGGGTATTAAGATTCGAACATGGATTTGTTGTTTTTTTTACCATTCCAATGTGATTTTTCTAGGTGAATTACAGATTCCCGTCATGCGAAGAGAAAGGGATTTGGCCGAGCGCGAATCCATCGCCAACGGAATCCCAGCCATGTTTTTGTTTGCGCTCCAGCCTTGGCCGAGGCATGTCCCACCGGGCTCGCTGGCTGAATGGGCATAATGGTCTAGAGCAAAAATTCCTAATCAAAACAACAGTTTTTTTGTGTGTTTATGTGAAGATTAACAATTCGAAACTACGTAGTTATACGGATTGGGAGCGGGCTCCATTGTCATAAAATCGCGGATTTTCAAGAAAACGCTATTTTTGTATGGGGCATTTGAAAGTATCGGACTGGGTTTGCCGTGAGCCGGCCGGCCAGGCCGCGGCTGCGTTTTTGGCGCTGGGTTTTGCCGTGCCGGCATCGGCGCTGCCGGCGGCCACGCCGTCTCCCGATCAGCAATTGATCTTGCAGCAGGAGCGCGAGCGGGTCTTGCAAGAGCAAGTGCAGCCGGCGGCACCCGATGTGCGCCTGCCGCGCCAGGCCGATGCGCTGGCGGACTACCCCGTTGGCGAGGCCCCATGCTTCGCCATCCGCGAGCTCAGGCTGGAGGGCGAACTGGCCGAGCGTTTCCATTGGGCGCTGGAGGCGGCCAACGCCGCCGGCCGCTGCCTGGGCGTCCAGGGGGTGAACCTGGCGATGAAGCGGGTGCAGAACGCCTTGATCGCCCAGGGCTATGTCACCACCCGGGTGTTGATCAAGCCACAGGACCTGAAGCCGGGCGTGCTGACGCTGACGCTGATCCCCGGCCGCATTCATGCGATCCGCTTCGCCGATCCGGCGTCGTGGCGCGCGCGCTGGTTCAACGCGCTGCCGGCGCGGCCGGGCGATGTGCTCAACTTGCGCGATATCGAACAGGCGCTGGAAAACTTCAAACGGGTGCCGACGGCGGACGCCGACATCCAGATCGAACCAGCCGGCGCCGATGGCGAAAGCGACTTGGTGATCGCCTGGAAAGAGACCTTGCCCATCCGGCTGTCCTTGAGCCTGGACGATGGCGGCAGCGACGCCACCGGCCGCTACCAGGGCAGCGCCACCTTGTCGCTGGACAATCTGCTCACCGTCAACGACCTGTTCTATTACAGCCAGGGCAAGGATTTGTTCCAGCATGACCCGCTGGGCTCCAAAAGCCGGTCGCTGCATTACTCGCTGCCCCTGGGCTACTGGCAGCTGGGTCTCACGCTCAACGATTACCGCTATCACCAGACCATAGCCGGCGCCAATGAGAAATACCTGTATCGCGGCGACAGCGAAAACAGCCAACTCAGCCTGTCGCGAGTGGTGTATCGCAGCCAGGCGCACAAGACCACGCTGAGCCTGCGCGCCTACCAGCGCAAATCGCGCAACTTCGTCGAAGACACGGAAATCCGCCTGCAGCATCGGCAGACCGCGGGCTGGGAGCTGGGGCTGAACCAGCGCTCCTATCTGGGCGACGCCACGCTGGACGCCGGCCTCAACTGGCGGCGCGGCAGCGGCATGCTGGGCGCCTTGAACGCGCCGGAAGAGGAAACGGGCAACGGCGGTTCCCGGCCCAGCATCGTGTCCGCGGAGCTGAGCTATACCCAGCCGCTGCAAATCGGCGCGCAGAAACTGCGGCTCAACAGCCAATGGCGCGGCCAGTGGAGCAAGGGCGCGCTGGTGCCGCAGGACCGTTTCTCGATTGGCGGCCGCTACACCGTGCGCGGCTTCGACGGCGACTTGAGCCTGTCCAGCGAGCGTGGCTGGCTGTGGCGCAACGAACTGTCCTGGGCGATGGGCCCCAGCGGGCAGGAGCTGTATCTGGGCCTGGACCTGGGGCGCGTCAGCGGCGCCGCCAGCAGCCAGCTGATAGGCCGGCAACTGGCCGGAGGCGCCGTCGGCATGCGCGGCAGCCTGTTCAAGCGCCTGTCCTACGACATGTTCACCGGCTGGCCGATCCAGAAACCCGCCGGCTTCCACACTGGCGCCGCCTCTGGCTTCAGCCTGAACCTGCAATTTTGATCTTTGAATTCGGGGCCGGCGGCAAGACGCTGCACAGAGGGTCCCGCCCTTATCGAGAGTTTTGGCCATGAACCGTCTTTGTTATCGTCTGATTTTCAACCGCGCGCGCGGCCTGATCATGGCCGTTGCCGAGATCGTCAAGCCGATGGGCGCGGGCGGAGGCCGCTCCGCCGCGCCGGCGGCGCCAAGCCAGCGCCTGGGCGTGACCCTGCGCGGCATCGTCTGGGCCAGTTGGTGCGCGCTGGCCGGCGCCGCCGCGCTGGCCGGCGGCATCGTGGCGGACCCGAACGCTCCGGCGGCGCAACGCCCCAGCGTGATCAACACCGCCAACGGCCTGCCGCAGGTGAACATCCAGGCGCCCAGCGCCGCCGGGGTGTCGCGCAACCAGTACAGCCAGTTCGACGTCAACAAGGGCGGGGCCATTCTCAATAACAGCGCCACCAGCGTGCAGACCCAGCTAGGCGGCTGGATCCAGGGCAACCCCAATCTCAATCCGGCCGCGCCGGCGCGGGTCATCCTCAACGAAGTCAACAGCGCCCACCCTAGCCAGCTGCGCGGCTTCCTGGAAGTGGCCGGCGGCCGCGCCCAGGTCATCGTGGCCAACCCTTCCGGCATTCTCTGCGACGGCTGCGGCACCATCAACGCCGGGCGCATGACCCTGACCACCGGCCGCCCGGAACTGAACCCGGACGGCAGCCTGGCCGGCTACCGCGTGGAAAGCGGCGTCATCCGCATCGAGGGCGCCGGCATGCAGGCCGGCAGCACCGAGTACGCCGAACTGATGGCGCGGGCGGTGGAAGTGCAGGCCGGCATCTGGGCGCCGCAGCTTAGCGTCAGCGCCGGCCGCAACCGCATCAGCGCCGATCACCAAAACATCCAGGCCCTGGCGGCGGACAGCGCCGGACGGCCCGGCTTCGCCATCGACGTGGCGCAATTGGGCGGCATGTACGCCGGCAAGATCCGTCTGCTGGCCACCGAGGCCGGCGTCGGCGTGCGCAGCAGCGGCCAACTGAGCGGCGACGAGCAACTGAAGCTGGACAGCGCCGGCCAACTGACCCTGAACGGCCGCCAGAACGGCGGCGACATCCAATACCATGCCGCCGGCGACATCGAACACGGCGGCGCCAGCTATAGCCGCGGCAAGCTGGAGCTGAGCGGCGACGCCGCCCTGCGCCAGAGCGGCACCGTGGCGGCGGCCGGCGATGTGACGGTTGGCGCACGCAGCATTGCCGCCAGCGGCGATTTCGCCGCCGGCAGCGACGACAAGGGGCAAGTGGGAACGAGCGGCGCGCTGAGCCTGAACGCCGGCGACAAGCTGCAACTGAGCGGCCACGCCTTGGCCGGCTCCAGCCTGGAACTGAAGGCGGCGGCGCTGGATGCGGCCGACGCCAAACTGCGCGCCAAGGATAGCGTGAGGCTGACGGCGGAGAACGGGCTGGGCCTCAGCCGCGCCAGCTTGAACACCGGCCGGCTGCTCATCCAGGCTGGCGGGCAGCTCAATAGCGACGCGGCCAAGCTGCAAGCCGGTCAATGGCGGGCCAGCGCCGCCGCGCTCAGCAACCAGGGCGGCGTTTGGGAACAGCTGGGCCAGGGCAGCGGCGACTTCCGCATCGGCCAACTGCTGGACAACCGCGGCGGCCGCATCGAGGCCGACAGCCTGGCGCTGAGCCTTGGCCGGCTGGATAACGGCGGCGGCAAACTGCTGGCCCTGGGCGACACGGCGCAGTCCTGGAGCGTGCGGCAAGATCTGAGCAATCAGGGCGGCCTGATCGGCGGCAACGCCGAGCTGCGCCTGAACGCCGGCAGCCTGGACAATGCCGGCGGCACGGTGCAAAGCGCGCGCGGTCTCACGCTGCGAATCGATGCCGCCGCCGGCAACCGCGACGGCAAGCTGCTGGCCGCGGACGGTTTGAACTTGACGGCCGGCAGCCTGGACAACCGCGACGGCGGCCGTGTCGATGCCGGCAAAAATCTGGTGCTGAATACCTCCGGCCTGCTGGACAACCGGGCCGGTCTGCTGGCGGGCAATACCGATGTCGCCATCAGCGCCGGCGCGCTGAGCAATGCCAAGGGCGCGATAGAAAGCCTGGGGGAACTGAGGCTGAGCGCCCAGGGCTTGCTGGACAACAATCAGGGCAAGCTGCTCAGCGCCGGCGCGCAGATGCTGAAAGCCGATGGCTTCGCCAATGACGGCGGCAGCATAGGCAGCCGCGGCAGCCTGTCACTGGACAGCGGCGCCGCCAGCAACCGCGGCGGCGAAATCCTCAGCCTGGGCAATGCCGAATTCAAGCTGGCCAGTCTGGACAACGCCGGTGGCAAGGTGCACAGCGACGGCAAGCTGGAACTGCAGGCACAGGGCGACATCCTGAATCAGCAAGGGGTGGTCAGTACGTTGCAACAGCTGGAGCTGCACAGCCGCGACGGCAAGATAGCCAGCCAAAGCGGCAGGCTTCAGGCCGGCGCTACGCTGAACGCCAGCGCGAAGCTGCTGGACAATAGCCAGGGCGGCGTCATCGACGGCGGCGGCAAGCTGACGCTGAACAGCGCCGGCCAACTGGGCAACGACGGCGGGCGCATTCGTGGCGGCGCGGCGGTGGAACTTCATGCCGGCGGCCTCGGCAATGCCGGCGGAGCGCTGGAAAGCAAGACCACGCTTACGCTCAAGGTGGATGGCGCGCTGGACAACCACGGCGGCAAACTGTTGAGCGAGCAAGCGCAGAGCTTGCAGGCCGGCAGCCTGAACAACGACCAGGGCAGCATAGGCAGCCGCGCCGGCTTGACGCTGGACAGCGGCGTCGCCAGCAACCGCGGCGGCGAAATCCTCAGCCTGGGCGATGCCGAACTCAAGCTGGCCAGCCTGGACAATGCCAGCGGCAAGCTGCACAGCGACGGCAAGCTGGAGCTGAGGGCAGAGGGCGACATCCTGAGCCGCAAGGGCCAGATCAGCGCCTTGAAGCAAGTGGAACTGCATAGTCAGGGCGGCAAACTGGACAGCCAAGGCGGCAAGCTGCTGTCCGGCGGCACGCTGAACGCCAGCGCGCAGCTGCTGGACAATAGCCAGGGCGGCGTCATCGATGGCGGCGGCAAGCTGAGCTTGAACAGCGCCGGGCGGCTGGACAATGCCGGCGGTCGTATCGGCAGCGGCGCCGACATCGCGCTGCGAGCGGGCGAACTCGAGAACGCAGGCGGCGTGGTGGAAGGCGAGGCTGCCGTCAGCGCGAATATCGACCAGGCCTTGAACAATGGCCAAGGCAAGCTGCGCAGCAAGCAGGCGCTCAGCGTGCAGGCCGGCAGCGTCAACAACGACGGCGGCGAGATCGCCAGCCATCAGAGCTTGAGCTTGCAAGCCGGCGCCGCCAGCAACCGCGGCGGTGAAATCCTCAGCCTGGGCGATGGCGAGTTCCAATTGGCCAGCCTGGACAATGTCGGCGGCAAGCTGCTCAGCGACGGCACGCTGCGGCTAGGGGCGCAGGGCGACATCCTGAACCAGCAAGGGGTGGTCAGCACGCTGCAGCAACTGGAACTGCATAGTCGCGACGGCAAGATAGACAATGCGGGCGGCAAGCTGCAGGCCGGAGATACGCTGGCGCTTAGCGCGCAACAGCTGGACAACGGCCAGGGCGGCGTCATCGACGGCGGCGACAAGCTGACACTGAACAGCGCCGGCCAACTGGGCAATGACGGCGGGCGCATCCATGGCGGCGCGGCGGTGGAGCTGCAGGCCGGCGGCCTCGGCAATGCTGGCGGCGCGCTGGAAAGCGCAAGCACGCTTACGCTCAAGGTGGACGGCAGGCTGGACAACCACGGCGGCAAACTGTTGAGCGAGCAAGCGCAGAGCTTGCAGGCCGGCAGCCTGAACAACGACCAGGGCAGCATAGGCAGCCGCGCTGGATTGACGCTGGACAGCGGCGCCGCCAGCAACCGCGGCGGCGAAATCCTCAGCCTGGGCGATGCCGAGCTCAAACTGGCCAGCCTGGACAACGCCGGTGGCAAGCTGCACAGCGACGGCAAGCTGGAGCTGAGGGCAGAGGGCGACATCCTGAGCCGCAAGGGTCAGATCAGCGCTCTGAAACAACTGGAACTGCATAGCCAGGGCGGCAAGCTGGACAACCAGGGGGGCAAGCTGCTGTCCGGCGGTACGCTGAACGCCAGCGCGCAGCTGCTGGACAATAGCCAGGGCGGCGTCATCGATGGCGGCGGCAAGCTGAGCTTGAACAGCGCCGGCCAGCTGGACAATGCCGGCGGTCGCATCGGCAGCGGCGCCGACATCGCGCTGCGAGCGGGCGAACTGGATAACGCAGGCGGCGTGGTGGAAGGCGAGGCCGCCGTCAGCGCGAATATCGACCAGGCCTTGAACAATGGCCAAGGCAAGCTACGCAGCAAGCAGGCGCTAAGCGTGCAGGCCGGCAGCGTCAACAACGACGGCGGCGAGATCGCCAGCCTGCAAGACTTGGATTTGCAGACGGGCGCGGCCAGTAACCAGGGCGGCACCATCGCCAGCCTGGGCAAGGGCGAGCTTCGCTTGGACAGCTTGCGGAACATCGACGGCAAGATTCTGAGCGGCGGCCAACTGCAGTTGGCCGCGCAGCGCGACATCCAGAATGCGCGCGGCCTGATCGGCGCCGATCAACAACTGAGGCTGAACAGCCGCGACGGCAAGATAGACAATCAGGGCGGCAAGCTGCAGGCCGGCGACACCTTGGCGCTCAGCGCGCGACAGCTGGACAACGGTCAGGGCGGCGTCATCGACGGCGACGGCAAGCTGACGCTGCACAGCGCCGGCCAACTGGGCAATGACGGCGGCCGCATTCGTGGCGGCGCGGCGGTGGAGCTGGAGGCCGGCGAGCTGAGCAATGTCGGCGGCGCGCTGGAAAGCACCGGCGCGCAGGCGCTCAAGGTGGATGGCGCGCTGGACAACCACGGCGGCAAATTGCTGAGCGAGCAGGCGCAGAGCCTGCAGGCCGCCAGCCTGAACAACGACGGCGGCAGCATCGGCAGCCGCGCCGGCTTGAAACTGGACAGCGGCGCCGCCAGCAACCGTGGCGGCGAAATTCTCAGCCTGGGGGATGCCGAACTCAAGCTGGCCAGCCTGGACAACAACGGCGGCAAGGTGCACGGCGACGGCAAGCTGGACGTGCGGACACAGGGTGAACTCCTGAACCGCAAGGGCCAGTTCAGCGCGTTGAAACAACTGGAGCTGCGCAGCCAGGCCGGCAAGCTGGACAACCAGGGCGGCAAGCTATTGTCCGGCGGCGCGTTGAACGCCAGCGGACAACAACTGGACAATAGCCAGGGCGGCGTCATCGACGGGCGCGGCGCGCTGGACCTGTCCGCCAACGATGGCCTGGACAACCGCGGCGGCGCGATCAGCGCCGGCGCCGGCCTGACGGCGCAGGCCGCCAAGATCGACAACGCCGGCGGCGCAATGGAAAGCGAAGCCGCGCTGACCTTGAGCGCCAGCGGTCAGCTGAATAATGCGAAAGGCTCCTTGCTGAGCAACCAGCGGCAAAGCCTGAAAGCGGGCAGCCTGAACAATGACGATGGCGACATCGTCAGCCGCGCCGCGCTCAAGCTGCAAACCGGCGTCGCCAGCAACCAAGGCGGCCGCATCACCAGCCTGGGCGACGGCGAGATCCAGCTGGATCAACTGGACAATGGCGGCGGCAAGCTGCAAAGCGGCGGCGCGCTGACCCTGCTGAGCCAAGGCGAGATCAACAACCAGCAGGGCCGCATCAGCGCTCAGCGCACGATGCGGCTGGACGGCAGGGCGCTGCGCAATCAGCACGGCACGCTGGCCGGCGGCGAAGGCATCGAGCTGCGCGCCGGCCAGATGGACAACCAGGACGGCGCGGTGGCCAGCCAGCGCGGCTTGAGCCTGACGTTGGACACGCTGGACAACCGCGACGGCAAGATGCAGACCCTGGGCGAAATGACGCTGAGTAGCGCCGGCCTGCTGAATAATCAGGGCGGCAAGCTGGTGGCGAATCAGGGCCTGCAACTGAGCGCCGGCGAACTGGACAACCAGCGCGGCCTGATCAATAGCGGCCAGGCCATGAAGCTGGACGGCGGCGTGCTGCGCAATCAGCACGGCAAGCTGATCAGCAGCGGCGATGCGAGCTATCAGCTGACGCAGTTGCTCAATCAGGACGGCGAACTGCAAAGCGGCGGCGCGGCGCAACTGAGCCTGAGCGGCGCGCTGGACAATAGCCAGGGCAAGATCATCACCGACCAGGGCCTGCAGCTGCAGGCCGCCGCGGTCAACAACGCCGGCGGCATGCTCAGCAGCCGCGGCGCCTTGGCGCTGAGCGCCGGCGAACTGGGCAACCGCTATGGCAGCCTGCTGAGCCTGGGCGACATCAGCCTGGGCCTGAGCGGCTTCGACAATCAATACGGCCAAGTACAGACCGCGGGTGCGCTGGACGCGCAACTGAGCGGCCAGATCGACAACCGCCAGGGCAAGCTGATCGCCGATCGCGACCAGCGGCTGCGCGCCAGCCTGCTGCACAACCAGGGCGGCGCGGTCAGCAGCGGCCAGGCGCTGAGCCTGAACGCCGGGCAATTGAACAACCAGGGCGGCAAGATGGTGGGGCAGGCCAGCCTTAGTCTGGACCTGCGGCAGGATTACGTCTTCCGCGACGGCGACACCCTGGCCAGCCAGGGCGCGCTGAGCCTGCGCACCAGCGGCAGCCTGCGCAATGAGGGAAAATGGGCCAACGCCGGCAACATCAGCCTGCAAGCAGCCAGCTTCAGCAATGCCGCCGGCGCCAAGCTGGCCGCGCGCGGCCAGCTGGACATCAACAGCGCCGGCCAGGCGCTCAACCAGGGCCGGCTGGACGCCGAGCAGCTGAGCTTGACCGCGGCGGCGCTGGACAACACCGGCATGATCAGCGGCCGCGACGTCATGGTGAACGGCGGCGTCATCGACAACCACGGTGGCCAGGCGGTGCTGGCCGCCACCCGCAGCCTCAGCCTCAACGCGGGCAGCCGCCTGAGCAACCGCGACAGCGGCTACATCTACAGCGGCGGCGCCTTGAGTCTAAGCAGCGGCGACCTGATTGAAAACATTTCCACCACCATAGAGGCCGAAGGCGATGTTTCCATCCGCGCCGGCCGGCTCAACAACCAGCGCACCCACGTCAATATCCAGCGCGCGGCGGAAAGCGAGAACTATAGCTGGTACAAGTACAACTACTATTGGGACGTGTTCGAACGCGTGGGCGGCTGGGACTGGTCGGCCGTCACCAAATCGCTGCCGGTCAACGACGCTGAAGCGGCCAAGACGCGTTACGGCACCATCCTGCAGGTGAATGAAGCCAAGAAGCAGGCCCTGGTCCGTTTCCAAGGCACTCAGGAACGCTGGGTCAACTACAACGCCATCAAGAAAAACGACAGCGGCGGCTACGACATGACCTTCTACCAAGGCTACAGCTGCTTCCAGGGTGCGGCCTGTCCTTACGAGCACACCGTCTGGCGCGAGGTATGGTCTGGTCGCAACGAACAATGGAACCCGGACATTCACATCAATCCGCTGGAGCTGGATTTTGTCGACCCCAATAACAAGTTCAACTTGCGGAATCGCTCCGCCAGCGGCACCAAGACCCGCGACAAATTGATCTCCGTCGGCGAAGTCGCCAGCCTGAGCGCCGGCGGCAATATGACGGTGAGCATCAGCGGACAACTCTTGAACGACGCCAGCCGCATCGCCGCCAATGGCGGCATCACCATCAACGGGGCGGACAACGGCGGCGGAGATGGCCGGGTGATCAACCGCGCCTATTCCGTCAACGAGCGCATCCAGGAAACCGGCACCGATCACTACGACCGCAACACCCGCCATTGGTATCCCACATACACCTTGGACAAAACGGTGGCGCTGCAGACCATAGACGCCACCATCGCCGGTCACCAGGGCGTCAGCGTGCGCGCGCCCAGCATAGAAAACATCACCGTCAATCCGGCCCAGGTCAGCGTGGCCGAAGCGGCCAAGGCCGCCGCGCAGGCGGAACAGGCGGCTTGGGACGGCGCGCAGACCGCCGCCAGCGCCGGCCAGGCCCGTGGCGGCCAGGGGCCGCAGGCCGGCCGCCTGGGCCAGGTGCAATCCGGCGCGGAAGCCTTGCCCTTGAGTTTGGGCGCGGGCGAACGCATCGCTCCTAGCGCAGGGCATAACGCGGTGGCCGCGGTGCAAGCCGGCACGGCGGCACAGCAGGTCAAGCTGGAGCAAAACCCGTCCACTGTCGGCCCGGCGCTTGAAGGCGCCAAGCTGGAGCACGCCCAGGCCGGCGGCGCCCCCGCCGCCGCGCAAGTGGCCACGGCCCAGCCGCGCGCGCAAACGCATCCGCTCAAGGGCAGCGCCGCCCAGCCCGGCTTGCTGGACCGCCTGCCCAACAACCAGCTGTTCCAGCAAAACCCCAGCCCCACGGCGCCCTACCTGATAGAGACCGACAGCCGCTTCACCGAGTACAACAACTTCGTCAGCAGCGACTACATGCTGAAACAGTTGAACTACGACCCGGCCGGCGTGCACAAGCGCTTGGGCGACGGCTATTACGAGCAAAAGCTGGTGCGCGACCAGATCCTGGCGCTGACCGGCCGCCCATCGCTGCGCGGCGAAGACGCCACCGAGCAATTCAAGGCGCTGATGAACCAGGGCGTCAACGTGGCCAAGGACTTCCGGCTCACCACCGGGGTGGCGCTGACGCCGGCGCAAATCGCCGCCTTGCAGCAAGATATCGTCTGGATGGTCAGCGAAACCGTCCACACCGCCAACGGGCCGCAAACCGTGCTGGTGCCCACCGTCTATCTGGCGCACAACACCGTGGGGCTCACCGGCGACGGCGCGGTGATCGCCGGCAAGGACCTCAGCCTGTCCGCCGCCAGCCTGAGCAATAGCGGCAAGCTGCAAGCCGATCAAAGCCTGGTGGCCAAGGCCGATGTCATCCGCAACACCGGCGGCCTGATCCAGGCCGACACCGTCAAGCTGCTGGCGGACAACCTGACGCTGGACACGGATCTGCAGAACGCCGGCCGCCAGGCCGCCGTCAGCGGGCGCGATGTCAGCCTGAGCGGCGCTGACATCGCTTTGAAGGGCGCCAAGGTGGACGCCTTGGAACAACTGACGCTCAGCGCCAGCAACAATCTGACCTTGGGCACCGCGCGCAGCCGCAAGGAAGGCAGCGTGGACCTGATCGCCGGCAGCATGGGCAACCGCGATGCCAGCTTGGGCCCCGATGTGGGCGGCAGCGGCGTCGCCACCGTCAGCGGCGTGTGGGAGACCGCGCAGGGCAGCAGCCTGCAATCCGGCGGCAAGCTCAACTTGAGCGCGGGCAAGGACCTGACGTTGACCGGCTCCAGCGCTCAGGCCAAGGGGCAGCTCAATGTCAGCGCCGGCAACCGGCTGTCGGTATTGGCCGACAAGACCACCAACAACACCAAGCTCACCGCCGATAGCGCCAGCTCTCGCGTGGAGGCGCGCTATCAGGCCGATACGCTGATTGCCAGCCAGCTCAGCGGCGGAGCCGGCGTGGTCGCCGTGGCCGGCCAGGCGCTCAGCGTGCAAGGCAGCCGCGTCGCCAGCGATCAGGGCCAGGTGCTGCTGTCCGGCACGCAAGTGGATATCGGCGCGACGGAGCGCCATGTGGAAATCGACGATTACGAAAACAACCACATTGGCCAGACCCGCAGCCAGCGCCAGCAAGCCATACGTGACACGCAAGCGCAGGGCAGCCAGATCGGCGGTCAGCAGGGTGTGACCATCCAGGCACGCGATACCGACATCAAAGTGCTGGGAAGCGATATCGCCAGCGATAAAGGCGATCTCAAGCTCAGCGCCACCCGCGACATCCAAGTGGGCGCGGCGGCAGAAAACTACAGCTTCCAGGAACAATCCAGCAGCACCCGCAAGGGCTTGGCCAGCAGCAAGCAAAGCCAGGGCAAGACCGATAATTGGCAAACGACAGCCAAGGGTAGCAGCCTGTCCGGCGACAGCATTCGTATGCAAGCCGGACAGGACCTGACCGTGGCCGGCAGCAGCGTGGCCGCGACTCATGACGTGGATCTGCTCGCCGGCCGGGACGCCAACGTCACCACCGCAGAGAATCGTCAGTACAACCACCACGAGGAAAGCGTCAAGAAATCCGGCTTGCTGAGTAGCGGCGGCATCGGCTTCAGCATCGGCAGCCAGAAACAGCGAGACCAAGTAGGCGAAACCAGCGTCAGCCATACCAGCAGCACCGTTGGCAGCGTGCTGGGCCATGTCAATGTCGATGCCGGCCGCAATGCCTTGATCAAGGGCTCCGACTTGGTCGCCGGCGGCGATATCGACGTGTTGGCGCAGAACATCCGTGTCGAAGACGTGGCCAACCGCTATCAGCGCGACGAGAAGCACGAAGCCAGCAAGAGCGGCCTGACCGTGGCCTTGTCCGGAGCGGTGGGCTCCGCCGCCAATACCGCGGTGCAACAGGCGCAGGAACTGAGCAAGGCGCCAAGCGGCCGCCTGGCCGCGCTGCAAGGCATACAGGCCGGCCTGTCAGGCTATCAAGCCTACCAGGCCTATCAGCAGGAAATGCTGAAGCCGGCGGAAGAGCAAAGCTTTGTCGGCGTCAGCCTGTCGGTGGGCAGCCAGAAGAGCGAATCCCATAGCCAGCGCCAGCAAAGCCAGAGCCAGGGCAGCCAGCTCACCGCCGGCGGCAATCTCAGCCTCACCGCCACCGGCAGCGGCGCGAAGGATGCCCAGGGCAAGGCGCAGGACGGCGATATCAGCGTCACCGGCGGCCATCTCAAGGCCGGCAAGGAGCTGACGCTGGACGCCGCGCGCGACTTGCAGCTGCAGGCCGGCCATCACCAGGACAGCCAGAACGGCGGCAACAACAGCAGCGGCTGGAACGTGGGCGTCAGCATAGGCATAGGCCAGGGCGCGGGCATTTCCGTGTTCGCCAACGCCAACAAGGGCAAGGGCAAGGAGGAGGGCAATGGCAGCCGCTGGAACGAAACCGTGCTCAGCGCCGGCGACACCCTGAACCTGCAAAGCGGCCGCGATACCAGCCTGACCGGAGCGCAAGCCAGCGGCAAGACCGTGGTGGCGGACATCGGCCGCAATCTGACGCTGCAAAGCCAGCAAGATCGGGACTACTACCACAGCCAGCAAAGCAATATCTCAGCCGGCGCCAGCTTCACTTTCGGCAGCATGAACGGCAGCACCTCCATCAGCGGCAGCCGCCAGAAGGCGGACAGCGACTTTGTCAGCGTGCAGCAGCAAACCGGCCTCTACGCCGGCCAGGGCGGCTTCGACATCCAGGTGGGCCGCCATACCCAACTGGACGGCGCGGTGATCGCCAGCACCGCCAAGGCCGACAAAAACACGCTGGATACCGGCACGCTGGGCTTCAGCAATCAGCACAACCAGGCGGACTTCAAGGTGGAAAGCCAAAGCTTCGGCTTCAGCACCGGCGGCAGCCTCACCGGCACGCTGAAAGGCACGCTGATGAGCCAGGGCGCCAGCAGCGTGCTGGGCGGCGGCAACAGCAGCGGCCACGCCGAATCCACCACCTACGCCGCGATCAGCGAAGGCGCGATCAAGGTCCGCGACCAGGACAAACAGCAACAAGACCTGAAAGCCCTGAGCCGCGACGCCGAACACGCCGCCAACGGCCTGAGCCCTATCTTCGATAAGGAGAAGGAGCTCAACCGCCTGCAGGAAGCGCAGCTGGTCGGCCAGATCGGCGCGCAAGCCACCCAGATCGTCGCCACTGAGATGATGATGAAGGCGAACGAGGAGTTGCGACGCAATCCCAAATATGCGGACAGCAAGGAATATAAGGAGCTGAACGCTAAATGGGGGGCCGACAGCGATTTCCAGCGTGCCGCCCAAGCCGCCACCGCCGCGCTGCAAGGCCTGGCTGGCGGCAATGTGCAAGCCGCCCTCAGCGGTGCCGCCGCGCCTTACCTGGCTGGCGTGGTCAAGAACATGACCGATGGCAATAAAGAAGCCAATGTGATGGCGCACGCCTTGCTGGGTGCGACGCTGGCACAGATGAAGGGTGAGAGCGCGGCGGCGGGAGCCGCGGGCGGCGCAGCGGCTCCGGTCGTGGCAGAATTGCTGCTTAACCAACTATACCCAGGGAAAGCAGTCAAGGATCTCAACGAGTCCCAGAAACAGACCATTTCCGCGCTGACCACGATGGCGGGCAGCTTGGCTGGCTCACTGGCTGGGGGGGATAGTGCTGGCGCGTTGAGTGGGGCGCAGGCGGCTAAGAATGAAGTCGAGAACAACTTTTTAGCTATTCCTACACCTCCGCCGCCACTTCCAGGAATGCAGGTTCCCAGCGTTAATGTAGGTTTGGATGGTAAACCTAATTTGGCTGAGCAAATCGCTAAAGAAGTTCAGGCTTCGATGTCAGGCTTTGGTGAGGCAGTTGGGAATCCTGCAGCATTTGGAGAGTGGGTGCTGGAGGGGTTTGGTATCACTAAGCCGATTGATCCGAATAACTATAGCGTGCATCCTGATGTTGACAGGGTTTTTTCTGGGCATACAACCGTTGAAAATGTTACCTCTCGTGGAACCAGTATTGAAAGTGTGCCGAATGGAAATCGGGAGCAGGCAGATGCAGATTTTGATAAATTAAAATTGAAAAATGTTCGGGAGATAAAAACCCCGAAAGGAGAGATTCGTATGGGAGTTATGTCTGATGGTACGGTAGTCAAAGTTAGACCAAGCAATGATGGCGGAGCATCACGACCAACAATTGAAATTATTAATTCAAAAGGACGAACAATTCGGGAGATTAGATATGGCTCTAAGTGATTTTAAAAGAGGTTTTTTGAATGAAGGCTTGGTTTTTCGCCTGTCAGGATACTTTAAGGCTGATGGCTATATTGATTTTGATAAAATTCGTAGTTTAGATTGGGGGGGGTATGCGTTGGATGATAAAAATATTTTTGATGAAGACGCGGATTGTTTGAGTTTGGCGATAAATGGCATCGATGCTGGCAGCGTATTTTTGGTTCGGGGCATGGATGTGAGCGCTAACAGCAATAGGGTCGAGTGTCTTATATTCGAGTCAACAAAGGAGAGGTTGGAGGAGTTTCAAAGGTTTGATTTTGATCTCGAACTGCCGTTGTTGGATTGTGTTTTATTTGATGAGGAGATTAGGTTTTTGGTTTTTCGACCAGCTACCTTTGATAAGGATATGATGTATTTTGGCCCCTCATCATTTCTAAATTCTGCAGTTTGCGGAGAGGGGTGGAGAAAAATTTTTTAATTAATGGGGTGTGGCCTGGTGATGTGTTGTTGTTTATGGAGGTTCTAGAGGGGGGGCTAAATATTGATTTTATCGATGTTTGTTAGTTGATGGTACATGATGGGCAATATGACTTTGAATTAGAGCTAAATCTACTTAAAAGGCTAGGGGGCTTAATATTGCTTTAGGTGTTTCTTGCTACGAAAGTGAAGGCCTGCTGTAAGCCAGAGTAACTGTTGGTTTTGTTCGGCGCTGTTGCATAAATCCTCAAAAGGGCGAGTTTCCCCTTTCCCCAAGCCGATTTACGCCACCGCCACCGTGCATGGACGGCCCAGCATGCTGAAACGGTTCAAGATGGCAGCGCGTACTTGCAGCTCTGCCACTTGGCTATCGAAGCGACGGGCCGTCACCCTTTCACCCAACCGTTTGAAGCAATGCATCTTGGTTTCCACCAGGCTGCGGCGATGGTAGCCGCTCCAACACTTCCAAATCGCCCGGCCTAGTCGTTTGGTCGCCCGCAGAATCTCATTCCGAGCCAGCACACCCAAGGAGTTTCCTTTCCATGGTTTCGCATTCTTGCGGGTCGGAATGCACCCGATCGCGCCCCGTGCGGCAATCGCCTCGTGGCATGCCTTGGTATCGAAAGCCCCATCGCCGGTCACACAGGCTATCGGCTCAGCGGCCGGAATTTGCGTCAATAGCGAAGGCAGCATTTGCGCATCGCCCTGGCGGTTGTCCGTGACTTCAATGGCGCGGATTTGCAGGGTTTCCGCATCGATGCCTAGATGTACTTTTCGCCATTGCCGGCGATATTCCGCGCCATGCCTCTTGGTTTTCCACTCCCCTTCGCCCAACATCTTGATGCCGGTGCTATCCACCAGCAGATGCAGAGCGGCTGAACTTTTTTGATAGGGAATTTTGACCTGCAGTGTCTGCTGCCGTCTGGACAGCGTGCTATAGTCGGGGGCGCCCCAGCCCAAGCCGGCCAACTTGAGCAGACTTTGGATGAAACCGATGGTCTGCCGCAAAGGCAGTCCAAACAGGTTCTTGATAGTCAAACAGAACTGAATAGCCACATCGCTATAGGTTTGCGCCCGTCCGCGCTTGCCCCGAGGAGCGGCCTGCAATGACATGCTCGTGTCCAGCCAGACGGACAGAGAGCCGCGTTGGATCAGGGCTTGGTTGTAGGCGTTCCAGTTGGTAGTGCGGTAACGTTTCGGAGCGGGCTTGGTCATGCCGCTATCCTACCAAGCTGCGGTGGAGAAGGATTTGTGCAACAGCGCCGAGCAAATGGCAAAGTTATTGACATGACATTTGGGTGGATTCAAAACAATGACGGCATCGTCAGGTTAACAACAGCTATTCCAACCAAGAAATGAATACAAAATTTTTTAAGTATGACGTGGTGAGATCAACTTGCTCTCTCGTGGATGGTGTGCCGAGTGGGACAACCGGAGCCATTTTGATGGTGTTTGCATCAGAACATCCTCAGTATGAAGTCGAGTTTGTTGACAGCGAAGGCGAATCACTAGCCGTCTTAACAGTGAAAGAGGAGAATTTAGAACTTGTGCAGCATTCTGGTTGATGCTTCAGCGGCTTTGTTGCACAAATCAGAGCTTGCGTCCATTCGGTAAAGTGACGGGGTGAGCAAGCTCTTCCTTCTCAAAGGTACTGTGGACAGTCCAGATAGAGATTTGTATGGATAGAATTGATAAGCAATGGATTTGTGAAATTAGAGAGTATTTGGATGGTTTCGGTACAGGAGGGTAGGGTTTTTTGACAGGAAGCTGAGTATGAAAATTGTGTTTCAAAATTACTTTATTGATGTTTTTTCCATTTATTGGATTGATGGAAAGACATTTTTCCTGGGGTTGCCAGCTGGGCACGGAGGTTTGATTTCTTATGAATCTTCTCAAGTAGAAGTTGTAGACGCCACATTGGCAGGTAGGTTGGTGTTTTGTGAGCTTAATCAGATTAAAGGTGTCTATCATTGGTCGATGATTGAAGAGCAATTGCTGGATGATTTGTTAGAGTCTGATGAGGATGCATATCGTAGATTTTTGGAGATTATTAAAGAGGAGGGGCTTATTGATGCTGGGTTCTGCTAAAAAAGAAGTGATGGTTTGTGCGTGTTGATGCTTGAGTAAATGGAAAATTGTTTCCTTGTTAGTGGCCTCGATAAAGAGGTTGAGATAAATTGCTGTTTTGTAATGGTCTCAGGGGTTGGGTTCTTGGTAGAGAGTAAGGAAGACGCATTCTCTATGAAAAATGCTATAAAAATCCAGCATCCCGATCTTGAAAAAATACTTTTCTCCTTGGTTCCTGCCCTCGGTGGGAGTGAGTTCAGCTATTTGTGTGATGCAAGCATAATTGGTACCCTGCGAAAAAGTGAGGATGTAAAATTCCAAGGAGAGATTGTTGATATTAAAAAATTTAATTTAATTGTTAGCGGCCTGCATTTTGAGATTTTTTAAATTTAACGAATTGTTGTGGGCGTAAAGGCTGTCCTGCTTGCGGGGTTTGCGTTGAGAGAAGATTAATGTAATCCTGAGCTAAATTCATATCGGTTTGGTTGTTTTTCAATAAAGATCTACTTTGATGAATAAAATTTCTGAAAGCGAAGATGTGTTACACCATTCGGGAAGTGGAAAAGGTAGCGGAGCAATCCGCTTCGGATTTGCGCGGAAATGAATTTTTTATCTGATAGGGTAGTGAATGGCAACGTATTCTTTTCTTGATGAAATGAAAAGTGATTTTTTAGAAATTATTAACGAAAAGTCTTCTAGTGCTGTTGATGATTTGTCGATTGACTATGGTGCATCACTGGAGAGTTTGCTATTAAAGTATATGGCACTTTGCCAGTCTAGAGCTGCTCTGCTTTCAGGCGCGAAAAGTGTTAACGATGAATTGGCAATGTAATCGGCGTTGCTAAGGCTAAGGAGCTACGCAATGGGCTTGTCAAGTTTATTTGATGCAATTGCTGATGACGCCGAAACTATACTTAAAACAGGGGGGTGGCCGGAGCTGCCTGAAGGATATGAACTGCCAGATTGCTATGGTAATTTGGGGAATAATTAGTCGCTAGGGATGTTGTGCTTGTTTAAGTGGCGTTGTTGGAACATATCTGACAAACAGAAATATTAAAGTAGATAAAGTGGATGTTGTCATTGGTGCTGAGGTCCATCTTTGGGTGGGGTTTAGAACTTACATTCTTTGCAAGTTGAATGTTGAGTTGTAACGACGCGCTTTTTAGATGAAACAAGTTACCCGACTTTCTCCCGAGTACTTCTGCCATTGCCTATGGGTGTTTTTTGATGATGGCGGAGTTGAAGATTTTCCAGTGGAGCGCCTTCCCATTAGTTTGGCCCTAAAAAATGAAGTGGAAAATTGGGAGGCTTGGTATCAGTCGACCTACTTCGATGAGTATCCAGCTAACTCCGCCTTTTCTCATCAACAAGAAGAAGCCGCTTTTTGGAGTGCAGGCATCATGCTGCAGCAGAAGCTGCAAAGGGTGCTTGGTGCAAGCTATCAGGTGGTTACTGGTTTTGAAAGCCGCCCGGTGGTGTGAGACGCACACCTAAAGTAAAAGAATGAGCTTAACTTAGGAAGGCTATGAGCATTGAAAGGCAGATGGAATTATTGACTGAGTTGGCTCGGATTGTGCATGAGTCGGCTAGTGAGGGTTATAGCGAGGCCCGCTGCGAGTTTGATTATGAATGTTCGGAAAAAGACTGGACTGTTGGCTCTAGTTTTTCCTATGTTTTGCAAGGGGTGGGTAGATCTGAGTTTTTGAATGATCCAAATGATCGCTCATCCCAGCTGGTACATGAACTACACGAACTCATGCGGCAGCATACTGGTGGGTCTTGGAAGGAGTTTGTGTTGTCTATAGATGCTAATGGTAAAGCCCATACTAACTTCATTTATTGAGGAGTAAGCTCAAAGGCTATGCACAGATCTCGGCCTTTGGGTGTTGTATAGAATGTACTGTATTGCAAAAAACCCGCAGCTGCGGGTTTTTTGCTGTGAATTGTGCGGGCTTGTTGGTGCTAGCTATGCTGGCGGCGTGACTTTAGGTTGCATCTGGATGGTCTTTTATTTGCTTGGAGTTGCTTGAAAATGATGCACATGACAATGTGCCTTCTTGATAAGTCTATATTTGATCTGTCTTGTTGCTGTGATTTTTTATTGGCTCAAGAAGAGGCCGTGTTTTGGAGTGCAGGCATCATGCTGCTGCAGTAGCTGCAAAAGCAGGAAAAAGTGTTGTATCGAATGCCATAGTGAAGACCACTATTGCGTCAGAAGTACTCGCTACGGAGAATGGTGTTAAGGGGGTAAGCATGCCCGATGTTGTTTCAGGAGTAAAACTCTCAGATCAGGCAAGAAATTTATATGCATAAGTATAGGAAAGCATTGGATGTTCATTATGTGGATTTGGTCAGAAGGGTTGCAAATAGAGCCTCTGAAGTGATAAATGGCCGAGAAATAGATGTTGTGACTGAGAAGGCACTAATTCAGGTCAAAGAACGTACTCAGCAGTGGATAAGCCCGTAGACTTCCTGAGCAAGTCGACAAGAAACCAAATAAAGGCCACTATTGATATGGCTAATCAGCAAGGCAAAGCAGCTGAATTTTGGTTTAAATATGGAGCGCGCCCAAAAGTGAGAAGTTATATTGAGACAAAGGGTGGAGTGGTTCGTGTGGAAATGGGGCGGTAAATGGCTAGCTATGTTCTGATAAGAGGTTGGATTGAGTGTGACTTTAAGGATGTGGTAAAAATCAAGGAGTCAGTTGAGAGTTGCTGGATGAAGTTTTCTGAGTTTCAAGTAGAGGAGGCGGTTGCTGTTTTGTATGGCAAGGGGTGGAGCTTTCCTGTGGAACCTATTAACTGGGTGAGCTTTGTTTTTTTGGTGCAAGCATAAATAAAAATAACTTGCTGTTTGTTAAGGGGGCAGTGTTAGAGCTGACTAAGCTTGGCTTGGATATTAAAGGCTTGTTTTATGTTGATGATGAAGATGATTGTGTAGCTAGGTTGTGGAGAGTGTCCGAAAGCGAGTTTGTTGAGGAAGAAAGGGACTGATTCAAAATAACATGATCAACCTCCATTGTGGCTATGGCTGTGATAAGGAGAGAGGCCCTAGATTTTCATGGTCGTGAAGCTGTTGGATAGTTTGGTGGTAGACCATCTGCAAGATAGCATAGTTTTCATGTGCTATCCGTGAGGGGGGGGCGTCGGTGACATTTGGATGGATTCGAAACAATGACGGCATCGTCAGATTAACAACAGCTATTCCGACCAAGAAATGAATACAAAATTCTTTAAGTATGACGTGGTGAGATCAACTTGCTCTCTCGTGGATGGTGTGCCGAGTGGGACAACCGGAGCCATTTTGATGGTGTTTGCATCAGAACATCCTCAGTATGAAGTCGAGTTTGTTGACAGCGAAGGCGAATCACTAGCCGTCTTAACAGTGAAAGAGGAGGATTTAGAACTTGTGCAGCATTCTGGTTGATGCTTCAGCGGCTTTGTTGCACAAATCAGAGCTTGCGTCCATTCGGTAAAGTGACGGGGTGAGCAAGCCCTTCCTTCTCAAAGGTACTGTGGACAGTCTAGATAGAGATTTGTATGGATAGAATTGATAAGCAATGGATTTGTGAAATTAGAGAATATTTGGATGGTTTCGGCACAGGAGGGGAGGACCTGTATCACGTTTTAAGCTCTGTCTTGTTGGAGGACAAAATGAACTATTTACAGTTTCTTGCCCGTGCAAGCGAGGGACATGGATGCCATGTCCATGAAGGTCTAGGGTATTCATTAGATCAAGACTGGGACTTTCCAGAAGACTTTGATGAGGTTGCTTTTTTTGTTGGATATTTTGAAAGCTCTACCTTGAAAGTTTCTGAATTTTTACTGGCGATTTCGTGTATTTCAAAGGCTTATGTGGAGCGGCATGTAGAGGACAAGCAAGCGGTTGAACGTTACATAGGAAAAATAAGATCTCGCTATTCTATTTTGTGATGGTTGAGGTGTATCTCGTGGTGAACTTGCATGTAGTGCTACCATAGTTGAGTGGCGTAAAGGCTGTCTGAGCCGAACTTTTACTCACTGGGTTTTGGTAATCTGCATAAACGATTATTAAGAAGTAGCATGAAATGGTGTTGGCATGCATAAAGAGATTTTTGGTCAGCCATATGATGAGCGCGATACAAATTGGGTTGTGTTGGCGTATTTGGATAGAATGTACAGTGATGGAAAATTTATCGAGGCGATTGAGTCTATTTCAGATGGAGTCGGCTTGAGTGTGGATGGCGCTTATTGCCATTTCCCATTTATGGATAGTTTTTACGATGAAGATAGATTTGAAGGGATTAAATTTATTTGCGGGTACTCGATGGATGGGGGTGATGATGAAGTGATTGTAAGTCTAGACGTTTGTTTGAGTTTGATTAATATTACGTGTGCAAAATACATGAAAAATCATCCAGAGGATGAGCGGATTGTAAAAGATATTTTTGATAAAACAAGTGAGAGATTTGGTGGTATTGATAGAGCATAATATTGGATATTTCATATTTGAAGTGAAGCGGGTGTTAGGGAAAAGTAGGAAAGCATAGGGTGGCGTGAGCTTACCTATGAGGTCATGTCAGGTAAAATTAGGTGGTTTGTAACTACAATTCCGAAAAAAGGAGGGGGGGGTGTTTATTAGGTCGGTGCCAGACAGTATTGAACTTTTAGGGTTTTTTGAGTCGGATCCTATAACTGAAAACAAGCAGGATCTACATTTTTCATATAGATATACTGATGTTAGCAATGTTACGGTTGTTTTTTCTTATTGCGAGGTCGCAGGGTGGGTTCAGGTTGTTTTGGAATTTCAGGGGCGCGAAATATCTCGATTCTTGTGTGAGTGTGTTTCTTGTTTTAAAATAAGGCGAGATGGTGTTGGGGGGATTTTAAGTGCTAAGGTTATGTTTGGGGGTGTGAGGCATGATTTTTCATTAAGAGTAAAGCCTTTTGTGAGTTTTAATTGCTCAAATTTGGAGATGTAAGAGTGGATGGGAGAGTGGAAGTGCTGAAGGCAAATGGTGAGGTGGGGTGCGTTTTGCAACTAGGTGGTCGTTCCTAAAAAAAAATAATGTAATGAAATTAATAATTAATTTCGCTAAGGATTTATTGTCTCAATCCTTGGTGCAGCAAAAAAATATACCCTGTCTTTGTAAGATAGGTATTAATTTTGAAGTGCATTTCCCATGCTTGCAATATGAAAAATTTGGGCTCGTTGAGGATTGGGACAGAAAGGAGTTGGAGTGGCGAGCCCCTGCAGGAGCAGGTGGAGCATGGACGCATCATAGGTGCTGCTTGATTTCACTTGAGCCAGTATCTGATGGTGTATACAAAATTGAAGATCTTTCAATGTTTTATGAAGATATGGGGTGGTTGCCAGTTCTCAAAAACTCTATATATGTGACGCCTGTCGGTATTTGGGATGAAGAGTAAGTTGAGTCGAGCAAATGGAAGTAAAGGGAACGATGCCCCCCGACGCCCCCCCAGTATTGAGTAGCACATCACTGCCGGCATGATCTACCTGAAGCTGCGGCAGGAGGGCATACAGGTCAATCACAAGCGGTTGGACCGGCTTTATGCCGAGGCGGGCCTGCAAATCCGCCGGCGCAAGCGCAAGAAAATCCCCGTGGCAGACCGTCACCCACTGGCTCGTCCTTTGGCGGCCAATCAGGTCTGGTCGATGGACTTTGTGTTCGACCGAACGGCAGAGGGGCGTGTCATCAAGAATCTGACCGTGGTCAATGATGCCACGGATGAGGCTGTGGCCATTGTTCCGGAACGTGCGATGGGAGGTCTGCATCTGACGCGCGTCTTCGACAAGCTGGCGAAGACACGTAGCTTGCCCAAAACCATCCAGACCGATAATGGCAAGGAATTCTGCAGCCGCGCCATGCTCACCTGGGCGCATGCCCGTGGCGTTCAGTTCTTCCTCATCGAGCCGGCAAGCCCAATCAGAACGCCTACATCGCATCGTTCAACGGGCGCTTCCGGGATGAATGTTTGAACGAGCACTGGTTCACCAGCCTGCGCCATGCCCAGGTCGTCATCGAAGCCTGGCGAAGGGAATACAACAAACAATGAAAGACCCAAGAAAGTCCTGGGTGGTTTGACACCGGCGGCCTATGCCGAATCACTTGCAGAGAAATCAGGTAAATTAACCTCGGACTCTAATGTTCAGTGCTACTGAGAATGGGGGGCGTCGGGCCCATAAAGAGGATTGAGTGATGCCAAAATTTGGATGTAAGTGTGGTTGTGTCATGAATTTATCTACGGGATGGGAATCGTATGAGCTTGCCTTGATTCCTGAGAAAAATATTGAGGAAATTTCGTGCCTATTGGAAAGTAATGAGGCCTTAGATGTTGATGGTTTTTTTGAAAGAATTGACAAAGATAGAGTAGGTGTTCTGAGGTGCCCTCAGTGCGAGAGGTTGTGGCTGGAGACTGAGAGTGGGGTGTATCAGTCCTATGTTAAAGAAGTGGAGTCGCGTTAGCGTGTTGTTATTTAGCTATGTGCAGGCTGTAAACTAGAAGAGTGATTTCCGAATAGCTATGCCATTGGAGAGCACAGAAAATTTCTAGGCTAGATGTGGCGATTCACCCCTAGTGGAACTGCACTTGTTCCTGGCTCGGGAATAAAACCTGCGATCACGCAAGGTGGTACTGTTGAAGTGTTTACAGATGCGTCAGGTGCCAAAGTTCCGGGAGTAGTGGCGGTCGGGCCGACAACGCCAAATGCAGTTGGGTCAAATGCAATGAGGATGCCAAATATTCCCAGTAGCAGCCAGGCAACTGTAGTTGCGAATAATCCATTTATTCCGCCAAACGCAGGAGGAACTGGCTCTATGATGGATTACTTACCTGAGGCCGCTCGTATCACTCAGCCCGGAGGAGAAATTATTATTAATGGCACTCCCGCTAATAAGTATTTAACCAATATGCCGACGCAGATGCAGCTTGATGCACTAGGTTTGTCAGTTAAGTATCAGGGCCCACTGCTCCCCCAGTTTCAAGGTATGACATTCTTGAGAACGGATGGCTCAGTACTTACGGCGCCAATGAAGTCGGTTGTGTTAGTAAAAAAACCATAAGGATTGCAAGTGAAAATTTTCAAAAATTGCTGGGATAAGATAGATACTTACAACTGTCAATATGGGGCGCATGTATTTTTCGATTCAACAGCGGAAATTTATGTAAACCAATGGCTGGCTCCTAGTCGTGAGCTATATCATGAATTTTCTCGAGTAAATGATGAAGGGTATGCGGGGCATTGTAAACTTGTATTTACCGGAGTGAGAAAATTCGATTTTCAAGTGACGTTGATTCATAAGGATGAAGATGGGAAATTATTTTGGAGGGATCCTATGTGCACAAGCTACGAAGGTAATGTGACTGAAGACTTAAAAGAGTATATTTTAGAAGGGAGTCTCCACGGTTTTTCATCGTCAGTTTCAATTAACGTGGAGGCCCAAGGGTTTGAATTGCATGTTTTAGAAAATGCTGAACCAGCAAGGCAGTCTTGGGCAATGTGATTTATTGGGCTAAATGGCAAGACTGTAACTGTGGAAAATTGGGAGGCTTGGTATCAGTCGACCTACTGCGATGAGTATCCAGCTAACTCCGCCTTTTCTCATCAACAAGAAGAAACCGCGTTTTGGAGTGCAGGCATCATGCTGCAGCAGAAGCTGCAAAGGGAGCTTGGTGCAAGCTATCAGGTTGTTACTGGTTTTGAAAACCGCCCGATGGTGTGAGACGCACACCTAAAGTAAAAGAATGTTAACTTAGGAAGACTATGAGCATTGAAAGGCAGATGGAATTATTGGCTGAGTTGGCTCAAATTGTACATGAGTCAGCAGAAGAGCCGTATAGCGAGGCTCACTGCGATTTTGAGTATGAATGTGGCGAAAAGGACTGGGCCGTTGGTTTTGGTTTTTCTTATACTGCACAAGGGGTTAGTAAGTCTAAGCTTTTGAAAAACCCACAAAATCAAGTGCCGGAGTTAGTGCATGAGCTACATGAGATCATGCTTCATCATACAGGTGGTTTTTGGAAGCAATTTGTATTGTCTATTGATGCTGATGGCAAGGCCCATGCCAAATTTTTTTATTGAGGAGTAAGCTCATCAAGGCCACGAACGGATCTCGGCCTTTAGGTGTTGTATAGAAGGAACTGCATTGCAAAAAAACCCGCGGCTGCGGGTTTTTTGCTGTGAATTGTGTGGGCTCGTTGGTGCCAGCTATGCTGGCGGCGTGACTTTAGGTTGCATCTGGATGGTCTTTTATTTGCTTGGAGTTGCTTGAAGATGGCGTCATGACAATGTGTCTTCTTGATAAACCTATGTTTAATCTATCTTGTTGTCGTGGCTTTTGGTTGAGTGTGACCGGCAGCAAGTTTCATAATAAACAATAAGCTTTTCCGACTTGTCTAACTGTTTAAGCAAAAGTCAATGAGAAAGGGAGTCGCGGTAATGGCATTGTTTTTTATGAGGCTGGTTTGAAAATGCGCTCGCTTGATAATTCGATGCTGCCACCCGCCAATCATGTTGTGAATCCAAATTGGGGTGTAGTGGAGGAGGCTATTAAGAAAGCATATGATTTTGATGGGCTTGTAGAGATAGAGGTAGAGCCACCGACAGCATTGTTTGTTAGTTCGATAAACCTTAAAGCTATAGGTGGAAAATTTAGAATTGTTTTGCTTACAAACTCGGAAGACCCAAAGAGTGAGCTTTTGGAGTGGTGGGGGAGTGAGGATGCGCCCTACAACGGTAAAGAATTCTTTGCCGAGCATGAATGGGATGCACGTACTGTTTGCAGCGACATCCTCGTGGCACTTCAACTATACTATGAGTTTGTGTTGACGCAGATGTTGTCGGACCAGAGTCTTGCGAGCTTTAGGTCTCCATGGAGCCCACTACCTTGTTGATCTCATTGGTTTACTTGATTTGAAGCGAGGCAAGTATTAGGTTGTACTTATGGGTTTGTTAGATGAGGCAAGTTATCCGACTTTATCCTGAGTATTTCTGTCATTGCCTGTGGCGACTTTTTGATGATGGCCGAATTGAATATTTTCTGGCTGAGCGTTTTCCTATCTTAAAAAATGAAGTGGGAAATTGGGAATGCTTGCTATAGCAGAAGCCACAAAAAAAGTTGGGCGCGGGTTACGAGGTTGTTTCACGTTTCAAAAATAACTTGATGGAGTAGGTTGTTGGAAAGTAAAGTGGTCAGGTAAGAAATGAACATTAGCTTGAGAAGGTCATCGGAAGATCGTAGTTATGTCTTGGTCGAGGATGTTGGTTTGAATTGGCATGCATTTCCGGGATTTGCCTCTGACTTGCTTTCTAAAATGCTTGCCAGGAATGTCCGGCATTTGTTCTGTGGAGAGGTGTTTGATGCACATGTCTACCATTTTGAATGGCAAGGTGTCGAGTGTGAGCTATTTTTTGATGAGTGGCCTGGGGAGTTTACGATCCAAGCTTTAGACTCCACTCAGGTTGGTGATGGCTTTGTAAATGATCTATTGAATTGTGTGGTGAGTTATAAGGTATAGCGTTCTGTTTGGTCGCTAATAAAGCAACCCGCATTCACGGGTTTTTGCTTGTCTTGATCGCTGTTTACAAGGGTTGAAGATCAAGCTGTGAGCGTAGGCATTGAAACCAGTTGCCGCAGCGGCAGAGACGGCTCCTCGCGCAAAGCCAGGCCTTGCGCGAGGAGCCGTTTTATCGCCTGATGACGGAATGAGGCTTTGACGCAGCGCCCCTGGTGAAGCAAGCAGGGGCGCGCGGAGGCTTTAGAACGAGTAAACCAAGCCCGTGCCAAAGGAGCTGATGCCGGCATCGTAGAAGTTGATGTCGGAGTTGGATTTGCCGTAGGCGGCGCTGACGAAGCCGGACAAGGCCTTGTAGCCGAACAACTGGTGGCGCAGATAGCCGACATCGATGGCGAAGGCCTTGCTGTCGGCTTTTTTATTGTTGAACAGCGGGTTGGCCTGGTCGAAGCGTTGCTGGCGGTAGAGCAGGCCGGCGGTGAAGGTGTTGAGGTCGCTGCTGTAGGCGTAGTCCAGGCTCAGGCCGTAGCTCTTGTTGCTCATCGCGCCGCCGTCCAGCTTGTCCTTGCCCCATACCAGGCCCGGAGTCAGGGTCTGGTTGGGGGCGAATGCCCATTCATAGCCCACTTTGAGCAAGGTGGCGTCGCCGTTGCGGTTCAGCGTGGCGCGGTCCGCCGCGCTCAGGCCGGCCACGCTCTGGCCGCTGCGCTCGTCGTCGATCTTGATGTTGCGCTGGGTGAGCAGGGCCTTGAAGCCGGTGCCCATGATGTTTTCCCAGCCCAGCAGCAGGCCGGTGGACTTGCGCTTGGTGCTGTCGCGGTCCACGCCCACGGCGTAGGGGTCGGTCCAGGTGTTTTTGCTGAGGCCGCCGTAGAGCAGGCCGGCGGAGACGATGCCGTTGTTGCCCACTTCCTGGCGCACGCCCAGTTCCAGGGTGTCGTCCATGCCCAGCGGGTCGTGGATCTGGCTGTCGAACACGATCTGGGTGCGGCTGGCGGCGAAGGTGTAGCTGAGGCTCAGCACCGGCAGCGCGAATGTGTCGTTATGGGATTCCGGCGAGTCGTTGAGGCTGTTGGTTCTTTGGTTCTTGTCGCCCTTGTAGAGGTTGGACTTGACCTTGTTGCCGCCCAGGCCCAGGCCGACGCTGCCGTTGAAGCCGCTTTCGGTGGGGATGGGGTCGGCGGCGGCCAGGCCCGCGAGCAGCAGGGCGCTGAGGCCAATGCTTATATTGCGCATGTTCACAATCCTTTGATGATGAGGGTGCTATGGACTTCCAGTGGTCGCTACGCCGTGGCGCACGGCGATATTGCAATCTGATGAACGGATAGGCATGAGCAAAAACCATGCCTTATGCATATTGATTCGGCCGCTTATAGTAGCCGGAAAGCGAGTGGAATGTCTCTTATTCGTGTACCGCTTTGAAAAACGAGCAGGTTTAGGCGCTGGCTTGTTGCGCATTTGCCAGCGGGCGCAGTGCTTGCCGGCCGCGACGCCGTTGCGTCGCGGCTTAGTGCATATATTAAGTCTGAGACGGCGGTTTACGCATCATTTGCCGTAGCGCCGCTTCGTAGGTGTTGAGCCGATCGATGTAGTCGAACACGTCCAGCTGCGCGATGCTCTGCGTCAGCACCAGTTCGAGTAGGTGGAAGAAACCGGCCCAGTAGCCGCGTTCGGCTCCGGGCGCGTCGAAGTCGACATCGCCGGCGATGCGGGCCAGCAGGAAGTGGTCCGGGCTGCCGGGGTTGTCTTGCAGGAACACGAGGAAGTGCGCGGCGTATTCCCGGCCCAGCAGATAGGCGTGCTGACGGTCGTTCGTTGGCGGCACTTGCCAGCAGTGCACCCTGGGCTGGTCCGGCCGCAGCGCGGCGAAGGGCAGGGCCTGATAGGGCTGGGGTTCGGGGTTGGGGAGGTAGCGGCGGCGAGGCGGCTTGGGAGGTAGTGTCATGTGCAGGTTCCTTTCATGGTAAACCCTGCACCCCCGTTTGCAATCGGGAAGGCAGGCGCATGACAGGGATTGCAAAACCGGGAAAAGACAACCGGCAGGCCATAGGCCTCCCCGCCATGGCCCGCCGTTGAAGGCATTGGCGTTGTCATTTCCATTCCGGGTTTGCAATCCCGGTGCTTCGAGATAGAAGCACGGTCGCATTATTGCCGGCTCCTGGCGCGCTAGGCAAGCGCGGCGGGCGACGACTTTCCGGGCTTAGTGCCTTGGGCTGCTCCGATCACGGCGTGGCGAGGGCTTATGCTTGCGAGAGGCCCGGCTCTGGATTGAGAGGTGGCGATGGCGAAGTGGTTTTGGAAGGTGAGTCATGCCATTGCTCTCGCTCATCATCCTAACCTCAATTGGGAAGGCGGGCGCGTGGCAGGGTTGAGAGACCGGTGCAAAGGGCCGGCCAGGCCATAGGCCTCCCCGTCACGGCCCGCCGTTGAAGGCATCAGCATAGTGTTGTCTTTTCGATTCCGGCTTGCAATCCCGGCGCTTCAAGATAGAGGAGTGGCTGCATTCTTGCGGGCTCACGGCGCACCCGGCAAGCGCCGCTGGCGGCGGTTTTCGAGGCAGGAACTTGACGGCGGCGGGGGTGGGGCGGAAACGGTTGGTGGTAGTATGGAACGATCAGCAACCATGCCGCGGGAGGGCTGGCATGACGAGAATGCGCCGCTTTGCCTGGGCCGTGTTGTTGCCGCTGGCCTTGTCCGCTTGTTCGCAGCAGCGCACCGCCGATGGCTCGCTCAAGCGTCGCCTGGATTGGCAGGAGGCCCTGGCCTTCGTGCATCAGGACGTGCCGCTGGCCGGCAATCACCTGGTGCTGCGCTCGTCGCTGGGCGGGCGCTTTGAGCTGAAGTTCTATGATCGCCAGCTGGTGGCGCCGTTGGACCCGCAATGGGAGCGGGTGCGCATCGTGGATGCGCGCGTCGTCGGCAAGGACGCGCTGGTGCTGTTGCGCGCCGACGATGCGGAGTGCGCGCCGGCTTATCGTCTGCTGCAGCTGCGCGATTACCAGGTGCGCAGTTGGACGCTGGTGGCCAGTTGCAATCAGGAGGGGGCGATGGCGGTGGACGAGGATGACGGCGCGTGGCGCGCGCGTCAGCCGCGCAATCGCCTGAACGCGATGGTGTGGACTTGGCGCGGCGGCGAGCTGGAGGCCAGGCTGGAGCGCCCGGCCTCGGCTTATGATTCGCCGCGGACGATTTCCCGCGGCGGTGGGCGCGTCGCGCGCGGGCCGCGCGGCGGCCGCGGCGAGTTGCCGGACAATGAGCGTGGGCTGCCGCCGGCGGAGTAGTTGCTCACTGCGCCGGCGTCACCCGCACCTTGATGCTGCGCTCCAGCTGCACATTGCTGCGGCTGACGCCGATGAGCACGGTTTCCTGTCCGCTCTGGTCGCGGCCGATGCCGCCCACGGTCAGCCATTCGCCCAGCGCGCCTTCCACGGTGGTGGCCAGTTTGGCGCTGTCCAGGCTCTGACCGTTGAAGGCTTGCTGGCTGGCGGCCAGTTCCAGCGTCACGCGCTGGCCGCGCAGCCGCGGCCGGGCGTAGAAGCCGGTGACGGCGTCCTGGTAGCGCACGCCCACCACCGGGCGGCCGTCGGCGCCGAACATCAGCCAGGGCAGCGGCCGGCTGCTGCCTATCTCGATGAAGCCGGTCTTGCCGTCCAGCATGCGCAGCGCCTGGCTGGCTTGCAGCCGGGTGTTGGACTGGCTGGCGCCGCCGGCGATCACCACCTGGCTGCCGGGGCGCAGCGTCATCGGCTTGCCGGTGCTGATGCTGTAGCCGCCGCCCTGAACCTGGCCGCCCAGCTGCACCGCGGATTTGCTTTCGCGGCTGACGCCGTCCTGGGCCACTTCCACCAGCAGGGACGAGGATTTGACGTCCAGCTGGCGGATCAGCCGCCGCAGCTCGGCGCTGCGGCCGGGCGGGGCGTCCAGGATCAGCTGGTTGCCCAGCGCGCCCAGCTTTTCGCCGTCGCGCAGTTGCGGGCGCAGCGCGGCGGTCACTTCGTCGCCGTCGCGCCAGTTGAGGGTGATCACGTCGGCGGCTTGCGCGGCGGCGGCCAGGCTCAGCAGCGCGGCCGCCAATAGGGTTTTTCGTTTCGATCTCATGTCACAATTCCTTGCCGGAGCGCCAGATGGCCCAGACCAGCCACACGCTGTTGAACATGGCCAGCATGAAGCCGATGAAGCCGAAGAAGGGCAGGCCGAATAGCTTGGGTCCGGCGTTGACGGTCATCACGATGGAGGAGCCTATGATCAGGCAGCCGGTGACGATGCCCATGGTCAGCCGGTTGGCGCTGCGGTCCAGCTGGCGGCCGAAGCTGTCCAGCCGTTGCAGGTCCAGGTTGACGCGGAACTTGCCGTGGCGCATGTCCTTGGCCATGCGCATCAGGTCGCGCGGCAGGCTGGAGAGCATGGACAGCGCTTCGCTCAGCGAGTGGCGGCCGCGCTTGAACAGGGCGCTGGGGTGGTAGCGGGCGATGGAAAGCTCGCGCACGAAGGGGGTGATGTGGGCGATCAGCTGGAAGTTGGGGTCCAGCTGGCGGCCCAGGCCTTCCAGGGTGATCAGCGCCTTGAACAGCATGGCCATGTCCGGCGGCAGCAGGATGGAGTGGTCGCGGATCAGCGCCATGATGTCGCCGATCAGCTGGCTGATGTTGATGCCCTTGAGCGGCACGTGTTCGTACTGGAACAGGAATTCGGCCACGTCGTGGGCGAACTGGCGTTCGTTGACCGGGGTGCTGCCGGTCCATTCGATCAGCACGTCGATGATGCCGGCTTCGTCGCGGTTGGCGACGGCGGCGAGCAGGTCGACGATTTCATCGCGGCGGCCATGGCTGATGCGGCCCACCATGCCGAAGTCGATGAAGGCGATGCGGTGTTCCGGCAGGAAGAACACATTGCCGGGGTGCGGGTCGGCGTGGAAGAAGCCGTGGATCAGGATCATCTTGAGCACGGCGTCGGCGCCGCGCTGGGCCAGCAGCACCGGGTCCAGGCCGCTGTCGGCCAGTTGTTCCAGCCGGGTGGCCGGCACGCCGGCGATGTAGTCCTGCACGTTGACGGCGGCGTTGGTGTAGTCCCAGTACACCTTGGGCACTTGCACTTCCGGATCGTCGGCGAAGTCGCGGGCGAAGCGTTCGGAGTTGCGCGCTTCCACCGCGAGATCCATTTCGCGCTTCAGCGAGCGGGCGAACTGGCCGACGATTTCCACCGGCTGGAAGCGGCGCACGTCGGGGAATTCCAGTTCCAGCAGGCCGGCCAGGTGGTTGAGGATGCGCAGGTCGGCGTCCACCTTGTCCACGATGCCGGGGCGGCGCAGCTTGACCGCCACTTCGCGGCCGTCGCGCAGGGTGGCGCGGTGGACCTGGGCGATGGAGGCGGAGCCTATGGGTTCGAGGTCGAAGCTGGCGAACAGCGCTTCCGGTTCCGCGCCCAGCGCGGCCTTGACCAGCCGGCGCACCGATTCCGGGCTGACCGGCGGCACCTTGCTCTGCAGTTTTTCGAATTCGGCTATCCATTCCGGCGGGAACACGTCCACGCGGGTGGACAGGATTTGGCCGAGCTTGATGAAGGTGGGGCCCAGTTCTTCAAAGGCCAGGCGCACGCGCACCGGGGTGGGCGGGCGGCTTGCGGATTCCGGCAGGTCCAGGTTCAGCCATTGGCCGGCTTTTTCCACCGCGCGCGGTAATTTTAGCCTTTGGGCGAATTCGCCCAGGCCGTGGCGGATCAGGATGCCGCTGATTTCTTTCAGCCGCGGCAGGTCGCGCATGGCGATCAGGGTTTCTCTCAGCATGAATGCTGCCTTGTGGGCATGGGGTTGTCGCTCAAAAACAAGGGCTTGCCGGGCGGGCGCGCCGACGCGGCCTTGCCGCGGGGTTTTCGCCGTCCGTCATGCCATTGCGATGGATTGTACGCCATTAGTGGCGGCTGTCTCGGCCAAGGTTCAAGCCAGGGCTCAAGCCGGGCGGCCCAAAGCGCCGGAAACGGCCTGCCTGCGGCTTTACACTGCCGCCCCCGTCCGATAGAGTTCGGCCTATGAAATTGCAACTCCGCTTAATGACTCTGGTGCTGGCGGGCTTTATGGTATTCGCTGAAGCGGCGCCGGAAAAGGCCCCTCCGGAAGGGCGCCCCGCGGCGGAAGCTAGCGCGCAGTCCGGCCAGGACGATCCCATATCCAAATTCTCCTCCCCCGCGGAAGACGCGGTGGGGGATCTGCTGTTGCAAGCCATGAGCCTGTTGGGCGTGGCCTATCGTTTTGGCGGCAACTCGCCGGAAAACGGCCTGGATTGCAGTGGCTTTATCCGCTATGTATTTCAAAAGTCGCTGAAGGTGAACCTGCCGCGCACGTCCGCCGAAATGGCGCGAGTGGGCAAATCCATCAATCGCGGCGAACTCGTGCCCGGCGATCTGGTCTTTTTCAACACCCGCGGCTTCACGTATTCGCATGTCGGCATGTATATGGGCAATGGTAAGTTCATCCATGCGCCGCGCACCGGCAAGAATATCGAGGTGGCCAATATCAATCAAAGCTATTGGGCCGGCCGTTTCAACGGCGCGCGGCGGGTGAACCGCAGCACGGCGGCGCAGGCGGCGGACACGTCGGATGATCTGAACGTGGCGGCGCCGGTGCGCAAGGTGGCGGACAGCGCGCCCGCGGTCAAGTGCCGCAAGGGCAAGAAGTGCAAGGCGGAGGCGGCGGCCAAGAAGGGTGGCAAGGCCGAATCCAAAAAGGCCGGCAAGGGCGGCGCCGCGAAGAAGGGCGGCAAGGCGGCTGCCGGCGGCAAGAAAAAAGCCAAGCGTTGATTGGCGGTTTAAGCTGGTAACGATAGCAGGATTGACATTGCCCGCATTGCGGGCAATGTGCTTTGGAGTGAAACGATGGCATTGAACGTGACTATTCCGGTGTGGAAGGACCCACAAGGCAATGTGGTGGCCTGCGTGGAGAAGCTGAAGGTGATGCAGGAGAACCTGGAGGAGCTGGCGCAGCTGGCGCAGGACGCGCTGGAAGACGCGGTGCTGATGGGCTGCGACGAGCATCAGGTCAAGGATTTCCTGGTGCAGGTGATGCAAAGCCTGCACAACCCCTATCAAGGGCGCTGAGCGCCGTTTTCATCCACCCCCTCGGGCCGCCGCCGCGCGCGGCGGGCCCGCGACTCGTTCCGGAAAGGGGCTTTTTTGATGCATTGGCCTTTTGAAGCCTTTATCGGCCTGCGTTATTTGCGGGCCAAACGCCGCAACGGTTTCATTTCCTTCATTTCCCTGATTTCCATCATCGGCATCGCGCTGGGGGTGGCGACGCTGATCATCGTGCTGTCGGTGATGAACGGTTTCCAGAAGGAGATCCGCGGCCGCATCCTGGGCGTGGCCTCGCACCTGGAGATCAGCAGCTTCGACGGCCGGCTGGAGCATTGGCAGCAGACGGCCGAGTTGGGCCGCCAGCAGCCGCATGTGCTGGCCGCGGCGCCCTTCGTCAGCGGCCAGGGCCTGTTTTCCGCCTACGGCAATGTCCGCGGCGGCCTGCTGCGCGGCATCGAGCCGGCGCTGGAGAACAAGGTGGTGGACGTGGGCAGCCACATGGTGGCCGGCAAGCTGGAGGATTTGCGTCCCGGCGAGTTCGGCATGGCGCTGGGCGCGGAATTGGCGCGTCAGTTGAACGTGGGCCTGGGCGACAAGGTGATGCTGTTCGTGCCGCAGGGCACGATCACGCCGGCCGGCATGCTGCCGCGTTCCAAGCAGTTCACCGTGGTGGGCATTTTCAAGGTGGACATGTTCGAGTTCGACGCGTCGATGGCGATGGTGAATCTGCGCGATGCTCAGGTGCTGTCGCGGCTGGGCGATAATGTCAGCGGCGTGCGCTTCAAGCTGGACGATCCGATGCTGGCGCCGGCGGTGAAGGCGTCCCTGCGCGCCAAGCTGCCGCAGAACCTGGTGACGGACTGGACCGACAGCAATTCCAATTATTTCCGCGCGGTGCAGATCGAGAAGCGGATGATGACCATCATCCTGACCTTGATCGTGGCGGTGGCGGCGTTCAATCTGGTGTCCACGCTGGTGATGGTGGTGACCGACAAGCAGGCGGACATCGCCATTCTGCGCACCCTGGGCGCCTCGCCCGGCAGCATCATGAAAATCTTCATGATCCAGGGCTCGGTGGCGGGGGTGCTGGGCACTTTGTCCGGGGTGGTCTTCGGCGTGGTGGTGGCCTTGAACCTGGGCGTGATCGTGCCGGTGATCGAGCGCATCATCGGCAGCAAGATTCTGTCCAGCGAGGTGTATGTGATCGACTATCTGCCGTCCGACGTGCAGTGGAGCGATGTGTCCTCCATCACCCTGATTTCCCTGGCGCTGGCCTTGCTGGCCACGCTGTACCCCAGCTGGCGCGCGGCGCGCACGCAACCGGCGGAGGCCTTGCGCTATGAGTAATGTGTTGTCGTGCCAAGGGCTGGGCAAGTCCTATAACGAGGGCAAGCTGCAGTTGACGGTGTTGTCCGATGTCAGCCTGTCGGTGGAGAAGGGCGCCAGCCTGGCCATCGTCGGCGCGTCCGGTTCCGGCAAGAGCACGCTGCTGCATTTGCTGGGCGGGCTGGACACGCCGAGCCAGGGCAGCGTCGAGGTGTTGGGCCGCGATCTGGCGACCCTGTCCGAATCCGAACGCGGCCGCTTGCGCAATGCCTCGATGGGCTTTGTGTACCAGTTCCACCATTTGCTGCCGGAATTCAGCGCGTTGGAAAACGTGATCATGCCGCTGTTGATCCGCCGCATGGCGCGCAAGCAGGCGGAAGGGATGGCGGGCGAGATGCTGGAACGGGTGGGCCTGGGCCAGCGCCTGCTGCACAAGCCGGGCGAGTTGTCAGGCGGCGAGCGCCAACGCGCGGCGATCGCGCGCGCGCTGGTGACGCAGCCGGCCTGCCTGCTGGCGGACGAGCCCACCGGCAATCTGGACGTGCACACCGCGCGCCAGGTGTTCGACCTGATGCTGGAGCTGAATCGCACATTGGGCACCAGCCTGATCATCGTCACCCACGATCTGGATTTGGCCGCGCGCACCCAGCGCACGCTGCGGCTGAACGAGGGCCGGCTGGCCGAACTGGCGCCGGAGCGCGCCGACAGCGCCGGCCTGGCGCTTTGATTGCTTTCGGACCCGTTTCAAACTTAGGAGACCACATTGCTGTTCAAGCGTGAAGAAATCGATTTTGATGCCTTGCTGGATATTTTGCAGACTTCATCCGGGATGATGGAGGCCGTCATCGGTGTCCTGTGCATCTTCATCGCCTTCCACCTGGCCCGCTTCACCTTCAAGCATGTCTTCGCCCATGCGCCGGAGCGCTATGAGCGCTTCCTGCCCTATGTCGGTTTCCGCCTGGTGCTGCCGGTGGCGGCGCAGGCGCTGGTGCTGCTGTCGCGCTCGGCCTGGGTGCATTTGCTGCATGAGCGGGCGATGATCCTGCATCTGTTGAGCGCGATGCTGTTCTGGCTGACGCTGATCCGGCTATGCTGCGCGGTGGTGCGCCAGGCCTTGCCCAAGGGCCGTTTCGAACGCCACACCGAGCATTTCCTGGCCACGGCGCTGTGGCTGGGTTTCGTCAGCTGGGCCATCGGCTTCGACATGGTGGTGATCGACTGGCTGGAATCGATGTCGTTCTCGGTGGGCAAGAGCCGGCTGAACATGCTGACCATTTTGAATGGCCTGCTGTGGGTGTCCATCATCGTGGTGGTGGCCTTGTGGGCCAGCCGCCTGATCGAATCGCGCTTGATGAATTTGAAGCACCTGGACCCGAGCCTGCGCATCGTGTTCGCCAAGCTGACCCGCACCGGGCTGTTGATCGCCGCGGTGCTGATCGCGCTGCCGGTGGTGGGCATAGACCTGACCGTGCTGTCGGTGTTCGGCGGCGCGGTGGGTATCGGTCTGGGTTTCGGCTTGCAGAAGATCGCCAGCAACTTCGTGTCCGGCTTCATCATCCTGCTGGACCACTCCATCCGCATCGGCGACCGGCTGATGGTGGAGAATCGCGTCGGCTACGTGACCAAGATGACCTCGCGCTATGTGGTGCTCAAGGGCGCGGACGGCACCGAGGCGCTGATTCCCAATGACTCGCTGATGTCCAACACCGTGGTCAACCAGTCGTACTCCGACAAGAGCATGTGGACCAGCTTGCCGGTGTCGGTGGCTTACGGCACCGATCTGGACAAGGCGCTGGAATTGCTCAAGCAGGCGGCCAATCATCCGCGGGTGCAGCAGGAGCCGGCGCCGCGCGGCTTCGTCACGCTGTTTGGCGATAGCAGCATCAATCTGGAGCTGGGTTTCTGGGTGGCGGACCCGGAAAACGGCTTCATGGGCTTGAAATCCGATTTGAATATGGCAATCTGGCGGCTGTTCCAGCAGCACGGCATTCAAATGCCGTTCCCGCAGCGGGAAATCCGCATACTCAACGACAAGCCGCAAGAATAAGGCAGGGGAGACGCCGCCATGGCAGGCAAACGCTTGGCAATCATAGACGACGACGCCGCGGTGCGGCAGTCGCTGGTCTGGCTATTGGATGGCCAGGGTTATCAGGCCGCCGGCTTCGACAGCGGCGAGGAATTCCTGGCCTGCCCGGACGGCGGCGATTTCAACGGCATCATCCTGGACCTGCGGCTGTCCGGCATGAGCGGCATCATGCTGCTGGAGAAGCTGGCCGGCTGGCCTTATTGCCCGCCGGTGATCATGCTCACCGCCCATGGCGACGTGCCGCACGCGGTGGCGGCGCTGAAGCTGGGCGCGCTGGACTTCATGGAAAAACCCTTCGACGACGAACGGCTGCTGGAACGCGCCGAGGCGGCGGTGCTGCGCGACGAGCAGAACCGCTTGCTGCATGGCCGCCGCAGCAAGGTGTCCGCCGCGCTGTCCTTGCTGACGGACCGCGAGCGCGAGGTGATGCAGTTGATCCTCACCGGCAAGCTGAACAAGCAGATCGCCGAGGAGCTGGCCATCAGCATGAAGACGGTGGAAGTGCACCGCGCCCGCGTGTTCGACAAGATGGGCGTCAAATCCGCGGTGGAGCTGGCCGGCCTGCTGGCCAGCCAGAGCCCGGCCAATGGAGGCAAGCGCTGATGGGCAGTAAGCAACCGGTATCGGTGCTGGTGGTGATCCATGCCATGGACGGCCAGGCGCTGCTGATCGAGCGCGCCGACAAGCCCGGCTATTGGCAATCCGTGACCGGCAGCCGCGAAGGCGATGAGTCCTTGCGCGACACCGCGCTGCGCGAGCTGGCCGAGGAAACCGGCCTGATCCTGGAACGCGACGATGTCCGGCTCAGCGATTGGGGCATCGTCAACCACTATGAAATCTACCCGCATTGGCGTCACCGTTACCCGGATGGCGTCACCCACAACGACGAGCATGTGTTCGGCCTGTGCCTGGAGCGGCCGCTGGCGGTGACGCTGGCGCCGCGCGAGCACCTGGCCCAGCTCTGGCTGCCATGGGACGAGGCCGCCGCCAAGGTGTTTTCGCCGTCCAACGCCGAGGCGCTGCGCTTGCTGCCGCAAAAACTGGCCGCGGCGACGCAGGCGTGAAGCCGCTGATCTGGCTGGCCGAGGACGAGGCCGGCATCGCCGACACCCTGGTCTACACGCTGGAAACCGACGGCTTCGCGGTGGAGTGGTTCGAGCGCGGCCTGCCGCTGTTGGAGCGCCTGGCCGCCGAGCAGCCGGCGCTGTGCATCCTGGACGTGGGCCTGCCGGACATCAACGGCTTCGAGCTGTGCCGCCGCTTGCGCGAGCGCGCCGATGTGCCGCTGATGTTCCTGACCGCGCGCAGCGAGGAGATGGACCGCATCATCGGCCTGGAAATCGGCGCCGACGACTATGTGGCCAAGCCGTTTTCGCCGCGCGAGGTCAGCGCCCGGGTGCGCACCATTCTGCGTCGTTACACCAAGGGCCAGACGCCGGCCGCCGCGCCGGCGCCCGCTGGTTTTGAGCTGGACGAGGCGCGTGCTTGCGTGCATTTCGCCGGCCACAAGCTGAACCTGACCCGCTATGAATACCTGTTGCTGAAAACCCTGCTGGCGGAGCCGGGGCGGGTGTTTTCGCGCCAGCAACTGATGGAGCGGGTGTGGCGCGACGCCGAGGACAGCTTCGACCGCACCGTGGACACCCATATCAAGACCCTGCGCGCCAAGCTGCGCGACATCGATCCCGACGCCCAGCCCATCCAGACCCATCGCGGCCTGGGCTATAGCTTGAGCCTCTGACCCAATGCGCTTCGGCCTGCGGCTATTCCTCGGCTATTTCCTGATCGTGGCGGTGGCCGGCTGGTTCGTGCTGGCCATTTTCACCCAGGAGGTGAAACCGGGCGTGCGCCGCGCCACCGAGGGCACGCTGGTGGACAGCGCCAATGCGCTGGCCGGGGTCGCCGCCGCCGACATCGCCGACGGCGACATCGGCAACGGCCGGCTGGCGCGGGCCTTGCGCGGCCCGCCGCGGCCGCCGATAGGCGCCAATATCTCCGGCATCGTCAAGAACAATATGGAATTCCGCGTCTACGTCACCGACGCGCGCGGCGTGGTGATCTTCGATTCCAGCGGCCGCGACCTGGGCCGCGACTACTCGCGCTGGAACGACGTTTACCGCACGCTGCGCGGCGAGTACGGCGCGCGCAGCACCCGCAGCAAGCCGGATGACGAAAACAGCAGCGTGATGCACGTGGCCGCGCCGGTGCGGCTGGATGGCCGCATCGTCGGCGTGCTGACGGTGTCCAAGCCCAATGTGGCGATGGAGCCGGTGATACGCCGCAGCGAGCGCAAGATCATGCTGGCCGGCGGCGCGCTGCTGGGCGCCGCCTTGTTGATAGGCGCGGTGATGGTGTGGTGGATCAACCGCTCCATCCGCCGGCTGGTGGGCTATGCCGAGGCGGTGGCGGCCGGCGAGCCGGCGCGCTTGCCGCGGCTGGGCAGTCCGGAGCTGGACAGCCTGGGCCAGGCGGTGGAGGCGATGCGGCGCAAGCTGGAAGGCAAGGAGTATGTGCAAGCGTATGTGCACACGCTGAGCCATGAACTGAAAAGCCCGCTGGCGGCGATACGCGGCGCCGGCGAGCTGCTGCGGGAAGACCCGCCGCCGGAAACGCGACGCCGTTTCATCGACAATATCCTGGCGCAAAGCCTGCGCATGCAGCAGTTGATCGAAAGACTGCTGTGGCAGGCTCGGGTGGAATCGCGGCTGCGGCCGGACGCCCAGGCGCTGGACTGGCCGGCCTTGATCGCGGAAACCGTGGACGGCAAGGCGTTGGCCGCCGCGCGGCGCGACGTGGAGTTTGATTGCCGGCTGGCGCCGGCGGCCTTGAACGGCGACCGCTTGCTGCTGGCGCAGGCGCTGTCCAATCTGTTGGACAATGCGCTGGAGTTCAGCCCGCCGGGCGGCGTCATCGAGCTGAGCGGCGCGCCGGAAGAGGGCGGCTATCTGCTCCGCGTGCGCGACCATGGGCCGGGGGTGCCGGATTATGCGCTGGAGCGGGTGTTCGAGCGCTTTTATTCCTTGCCGCGGCCGGACAGCGGCAAGAGCACCGGCCTGGGCCTGAGCCTGGTGCGCGAAGTGGCGCAGCTGCACGGCGGCCGCGCCGAACTGCTTAACCATGCCGATGGCGGCGCCGAGGCGCGGCTGTGGCTGCCGGCGGGCTGAGCCGGCTTCGATAGCAAGCGGCTTCGGCCCACTTCACCGAGACTTCACACGGGCTCATTCCCGCTTCATCGCCTGGATTTAGGCTGTCTCCCGTCATAGATCCAGGAGACAAGCGATGAAGAAAAACCCCTTATTGACCAAAATACTGATCCTGCTGGCGCTGTCCTTGGCGCTGCTGGTGCCGGTGAGCGCGATCAGCAATCTGATTTCCGAACGCAAGCACTACCAGGAAGAAGCGGTGGAAAAAGTGGTGGCCAGCACCAGCGGCGAGCAAACCGTGATCGGCCCGGTGCTGGTGATTCCCTATGTGGAAACCGTGGAGGAGAAGCAGAACGGCAAGACCCAGAGCGTCAAGCACGAACTGGAGCGCTATGTGCTGCCGCGCCAGCTGGCGGTGGACGGCAAGCTCAAGGTCAGCCCGCGCGCGCTAGGCATTTACCAGGCGCTGATCTTCGGCAGCGAAGCCGGCTTCAGCGGCCATTTCGAGATTCCGCCGCAGCCGGATCTGTTCAAGCCGTCGATTCAGTTGAAGACCCCCTATCTGGCGGTGGGCATCAGCGATCCGCGCGGCATCGGCAAGGTGCCGCAGCTGAACGCGGGCGGCAAAGCGCATCCATTCTCCGCCGGCGCCGGCCTGCCGCATATGAGCGAGGGCATACACGCGCCGCTGCCGCAGTTGCTGGACCTCGCCAAGCCGCAGACGCTGCCGTTCGCCTTTCAGCTCAATCTGCAGGGCACCCGCAGCATCAGCTATGTGCCGGTGGGCGAAAGCAGCACGTTGAGCCTGACGTCCAACTGGCCGCACCCCAGCTTCATCGGCAACTTCCTGCCGCTGCAGCGCAGCGTGGACGCCAAGGGCTTCAAGGCGCAGTGGGAGAGCAGCTGGTTCGCCAATAATCTGAACGACCGTTTCCAGCAAGCCGCCTTCAGCGACGGCAAATCCGGCCTGAGCGCCTTGCCGGCCTTCAGCACCGGTCTGGTGCAGCCGGTGGATCAGTATCAACAGAATGAGCGCTCGGTCAAATACGCGGTGCTGTTCATCGGACTGACCTTCTTGTCCTTCTTCCTGCTGGAAACGCTGCGCAGCCTGCGCGTGCACCCTATCCAGTACGTGCTGGTGGGCATGGCGCTGGTGATGTTCTTCCTGGTCCTGCTGGCCTTGTCCGAGCACCTGGGCTTCGGACCGGCCTATCTGCTGGCGGCGGCGGCCTGCGTCGGCCAGATCGGCTTCTACGTCAGCCATATCCTAGGCGGCTGGAAGCGCGGCCTGGGTTTCGCCGGACTGCTCAGCCTGCTGTACGCGGTGCTGTACGGCCTGCTGCAGTCCGAGGACAACGCGCTGTTGCTGGGCAGCTTGCTGCTGTTCGCCGCCTTGACCGCGATCATGACGCTGACGCGGCGGCTGGACTGGTATCGCTTCTCGGTGCGCAGCGAAGACACGGCGGCGGAAGCGCCGCTGCCTTCGCCCCCGGAGCAGTCTTGAATACCGCGGCATTGACATCGGCATGATTTTACGGATTCACAAAACCGCCATCATCGAGTAATGCGCTCTCGCTATCGTTTTCCCGCCCGGCCATCTTCCGGGCGGGGCGCCGGCCCGGATACGTCCCGGGCCGGCGGTTTTCCATTGCGGCTCCGCGCTGGCGCCGCCATAAAACGACTAGCTTCCGATGACGCATACCACTCTCACGCCGGCCCGCTGGGCGCGCTGGCTGGCCGCCTGCCTGCTGGCGGCCTTGCTCGCCGGCTGTATCGGCGACAGCAATCAAGACCCGTCCGGCCAGCCGGGCAATGGCAATTCCAATCAAACCAAACCGCCGGCCAAGCTCAGCTGCGCGCCCTGACCGGACCCTCCGCCATGACCGATACCCCCGTTTCCTCGTCCCGCCGCCAGTTCATCAAGCGCGGCGGCGCGCTGGCCGCCAGTTCCCTGACGCTGTCCCTGCTGCCGGCCTCCATTCAGCGCGCGCTGGCGATTCCCGCCAATAACCGCACCGGCACGCTTCAGGATGTCGAGCACATCGTGATTCTGACCCAGGAAAACCGCGCTTTCGACCATTACTTCGGCAGCCTGGCCGGGGTGCGCGGCTTTGGCGATCGCTTCCCGCTGCCGCTGGCGGACAGCGCCTTGCTCAAGCGCAAAAGCGTATGGTTCCAGACCAACCAGGGCAATAGCCTGACGCCGCCGCGCGTGGTGGCGCCGTTCCACCTCAACACCGCGCAGACTTTCGCCTATATGCGGGTGGAGGGCACGCCGCATGTGTGGTCGGACGCGCAATACGCCTGGGGCAAGGGCGTGATGAACGCCTGGCCCACCTATAAGCAGAACCACGCCATGGGGTACTTCAAGGAGACGGACCTGCCGTTCCAGTACGCGCTGGCCAATGCCTTCACCCTGTGCGACGCCTATCACTGCGCGTTTCAGGGCGGCACCAATCCCAACCGCGTGTTCCTGTGGTGCGGCGGCAACGATCCACAGCAACAGGGCAAGGGCCCGGTGATCGCCAACGCCTACGACTCGGTCGATTACAACCCCAAGGGCGGCTACACCTTCAGCACTTACGCCGAGCGGCTGGAAGCGGCCGGGGTGAGCTGGAAGATTTACCAGAACATGGCGGACAACTTCACCGACAATCCGGTGGCCGGCTTCCGCAGCTTCCGCGCCGCCTACTTTGATGAGCCCGGCGCCAAGCCTGCGCTCAAGGACAAGGGCTTGTCCACCTGGACGCTGGACGATCTGCGCCGGGATGTGCAGGCCAACCGCCTGCCCCAGGTCAGCTATATCGTCGCCACCGCCGAGGGCTCGGAGCATCCCGGCCCGTCCAGCCCGGCGCAGGGCGCCGATTACACCGCCCGGGTGCTGGATGCGCTGACATCCAATCCGGAGGTGTGGAGCAAGACGGTGTTCCTGGTCAATTTCGACGAGAACGACGGTTTCTTCGATCACGTGCCGCCGCCGGCCGCGCCCAGCTATCTGAGCTGGGACGCGGATCCGGCCAAGGCGGTGCTGGCCGGCGCGTCCACCGTGGCCACCGACGGCGAATACCATCATCTGCGCAGCAGCGAGACCGGCAATGAGCGCGCCGACCTGATCCACGTGCCTTACGGCCCGGGACCGCGGGTGCCGATGTACGTGATCTCGCCATGGAGCCGCGGCGGCTGGGTCAATTCCCAGGTGTTCGACCACACCTCGGTGATCCGCTTCATCGAGCAGCGCTTTGGGGTCAAGGAACCCAATATCACCGCCTGGCGGCGCGCGGTGTGCGGCGATCTGCTGTCCTGCTTCGACTTCGTCAACCCCAATGCCGAGCTGCCCAAGCTGCCGGCCACCGCCGCGCTGGCGGCGCGCGCGCGCGCCTTGCCCGGCCGCACCAAGCCCAGCGCGCCGGCCCTGCCTGAGCTGCCGGTGCAGGCGGTTGGCCTGCGCCGCTCGCGCGCGCTGCCTTACGAGCTGCACGCCAGCGCGCGGGTGGACGGCAATGCCGGCACCGTGGAATTGATTTTCGCCAACAGCGGCAAGGCGGCGGCGGTGTTCCACGTGTATGACCGCCGTCATCTGGACGCGCCGCCGCGCCGCTACACGGTGGAGGCCGGCAAGCAGCTGTCCGGGCTGTGGCGGGTCAATTACGACGCCAATCTCTACGATCTATGGGTGCTGGGCCCCAACGGTTTCCATCGCCACTTCACCGGCGATGCCGGCCAGCTGGGGCGCTTGAGCAAGGCGCAGCCGGAAATCCAGGTCTGTTACGACCCGGCCGCCGGCGACGTTTACCTGAAGCTGCACAATAGCGGCCGCGAAAACTGTGAGTTCCAGGTGCGCGCCAACGCCTATGTCAACACCGAGCCGCGGCGCGTCACCGTGGGCCCGCAGGGCGAGGCGGTGTTGAACTGGCCGTTGAAAGACAGTCACGGTTGGTATGACGTCAGCGTCAGCGCGCCGGTGTTCCCCGGCTTCAGCCGCCGCTTCGCCGGCCGGGTGGAAACCGGCCGCGACGGTTATAGCGATCCGGCGATGGGCGGCGCGGCGCAGGGCGAGCAGTGGGCCACGTCCTGAGCCGGCCGGTCTTGCCGGTTTAAAACGGGCGGCGCCGACGGCGCCGCTTTTTTAATGGCCCGGCGTGTCCAGGCGCTCGAACCGCATCACCCTGGCCGGCGGCAGATTGCGCCAGACCAGTTGGCTGTCGCGCAGCGCAAAACCCGCGCCCAGCCAGTCCGCCGACGCCTGCAAGGCGTAGCTGAATTGCAGCAGCGCGCCGCCGGCCGGCAATACGCGACGCCATTGTTCGACGATGGCCAAGGCTTCCGCCCGCGGCAGGGAGCGCAGCGGCAGGCTGGAGACGACGGCGTCTATCGCCGCGTGCTCCGGCAACAAGGCCGCCAGCCGCGCGGCGTCGCCCTGTATTACATGAACCGAGGGGAAACGCTGCCGCAGATGCCGGGCAAAGGCCGGAGAGCGTTCGACCACCCGCAAGCGCTCGCGGCTCAGTCCTTGCGCCAGCAAGGCTTGGGTAATGACGCCGGTGCCGCCGCCCAGCTCGATCACCAAACCGGTGCCGGACATCGGCGTCTGGGCGGCCATGCACTGCGCCAGGCGCTTGGAACTGGGCCAGACCGCGCCCACCCGGCCGGGCCGGTTTATCCATTCGCGAAGAAACAGGCGGGGAGCGCGGGCGGTCAAATGGGCCCGGCAGACGGCGGGCGCGTGCAGCGCTTTGGCGCAAATGGGGCAAAAGGAGGGGGAGGCTTCGAGTGGATCAGGGCTGCGCATGGGACTTTCTCCGGTTTGACATGCTGGTTTGTCCTGGAGAAGCCATGCTAGAAAACAATGCTTAAGCGCAGCTGAAGCGCCGCGATGATTGTCGCATCGCGGCGCTTTGGGGTTTAACAACCGTTCACGATCTCGCTAGCCGTGCACAGCTTCCTAGAAGAAGCCCAGCGGCTTGCCGTCAAAGCTCACCAACAGATTCTTGGTCTGCTGATAGTGATCCAGCGCGCGCTTGTGGGTTTCGCGGCCGATGCCGGACTTCTTGTAGCCGCCGAAGGCCGCGTGCGCCGGGTAGAGATGGTAGCAATTGGTCCACACCCGGCCGGCCTTGATCGCGCGGCCGACGCGGTAAGCGCGGTTGATGTCGCGGGTCCACACCCCGGCGCCCAGGCCGAACTCGGTGTCGTTGGCGATGGCGACGGCTTCGGCCTCGTCCTTGAAGGTGGCGATGCTGACCACCGGGCCGAAAATCTCCTCCTGGAACACCCGCATCTTGTTATTGCCCTTCAGCAGGGTGGGCTGGATGTAATAGCCCTGCGCCAGGCCGCCTTCCAGCGGTTCCAGCTTGCCGCCGCTCAGCACTTCGGCGCCTTCCTGGCGCGCGATGTCCAGATAGGACAGGATTTTGTCGAACTGCTGCTGCGAGGCCTGGGCGCCGACCATGGTGTCGGTGTCCAGCGGATCGCCGCGCTTGATTGCCTTCACCTTCTTCATCACCTCGGCCATGAAGGCCGGATAGATGGACTCCTGCACCAAGGCGCGCGACGGGCAGGTGCAGACCTCACCCTGATTGAAGAAGGCCAGCACCAGCCCTTCGGCGGCCTTCTCGATGAAGGAGGGCTCGGCCTCCATGATGTCTTCGAAGAAGATATTGGGCGATTTGCCGCCCAGCTCCACCGTGGACGGAATGATGTTTTCCGCCGCGCATTGCAGGATGTGGCGGCCCACCGGGGTGGAGCCGGTGAAGGCGATCTTGGCGATGCGCTTGCTGGTGGCCAGCGCCTGGCCGGCTTCCTTGCCGAAGCCGTGCACCACGTTGATCACGCCCGGCGGCAGCAGATCGCCTATCACTTCCATCAGCACCGCGATGCCCAGCGGCGTCTGTTCCGCCGGCTTCAGCACCACGCAGTTGCCGGCGGCCAGCGCCGGCGCCAGCTTCCACGCCGCCATCAGCAGGGGGAAGTTCCACGGGATGATCTGACCGACCACGCCCAGCGGTTCGTGGATGTGATAGGCCATGGTGTTGTGATCGATTTCCGCCGCCGTGCCTTCCTGGGCGCGGATGCAGCCGGCGAAGTAACGGAAATGGTCGGCCGCCAGCGGGATGTCGGCGTTCAGGGTTTCACGCACCGGCTTGCCGTTGTCCCAGGTTTCGGTAACCGCCAGTTTTTCCAGGTTGGCCTCGATGCGGTCGGCGATCTGCAGCAGCAGATAGGAGCGTTGCTGCGCCGAGGTCTGGCCCCAGGCATCCGCGGCGGCGTGGGCAGCGTCCAGCGCCAGTTCGATGTCGGCGGCGTCGGAGCGCGGAAACTCAGCGATGGGCTGGCCGTTGACCGGAGAAGTGTTGACGAAGTGCTGACCGTTGACCGGCGGCACGAACTGGCCGCCGATGTAGTTGCCGTAACGGGATTGGAACGCAATCACCGCGCCGGGGGTGCCGGGATGAGCGTAACGCATGCTGGGTTTCTCCTGTTGTAGATTTGGCCATGGCGCGCGGCCGGCGAGGACCGCGCTGTCCTGGCCCACAGCAGGAAGCGTGCCAAGCCGTCACGCCTTCGGATCATGTTGCGGTGCGAAATCGATAATGGCCGATGGCTATTGCCGCTGCCCACATCGATATTGCGGCGCAAGATGGCGGCGATGGATGCCGGCTGGCCGATAGGCCAGGCCATGAGTTGTCGCAAAACGCTACAGTGTTGCGCTACGGATTTTCAGCCGCCGTTTGCGCCCGCCGTGCCGGCGGTGCTAATAGTTCTGCGAGTCCGTTCAAAGTCTCGCCAGCCTGAGCGAGACAAGGCGAAACAGCCGGAGAAGCGGAATGCACAAGTGGTGCAGAAGCATGCTGAAGCGGCGCTCGCCGTGTTACGTCTCAGCAAGCGCGGCGGACTTTGAACAGGTTCCGAGATTTCGCGCCCAGGCCTTGGGCGCACCAGCCATTCGGGAGCATCGCGATGACCGAGCACTCTACACGCCCGCCGGTGGACGGCGCACGCCGGCGTTTCTTCCATGAGGGCCTGGAGCCCGTCGGGCTCCGCGACGAAATCGCCCAGTCCTGGCGGCGCTGCCGGCAACTGCCGCCGCAGCCGGCGGAGGACGGCCTGGACGGCGCGGCGCTGGGCGCCTTGCGCGAGGCCAATGGCTTGCTGCTGCGCCTGGCTCAGCCGGAACTGGACGGCTTGTACGAGCAGATCAGCGACCGGCGCGGCATCGTGCTGCTCAGTGATGCCGCCGGCGTGATCCTCAACGCCGCCGGCAGCTCCGGATTTCTGCGCAAGGCGGAGCAGGTGGCGCTGCTGCCTGGCATGGCCTGGGGCGAGCGCGACAAGGGCACCAACGCCATCGGCACCGCGCTGGCGCTGGGCGCGGCGGTGCAGGTCAACGGCGGCGAACATTATCTGGCCAGCAACGGCGGCATTTCCTGCTCGGCCGCGCCGATATTCACGCCCAACGGCCGCCTGGCCGGCGCGCTCAACATCAGCAGCGACGCGCGCTGTCACGAGGCGCACGCGCTGGGCCTGGTGCGGCTGGCGGCGCGGCAGATCGAGCACCGCTGGCTGGAGCGGCCTTCGGCCGAGCATTGGCTGGTGCGCTTCCATCTGAATCACGCCTTGCTCGGCTCCGCGCGCGAAGGCGTGCTCGTCTTCGCCGACGATGTGCTGGTGGAGGCCAATAGCTGCGCGCTGGCCTGGCTGGGCCTGGCGTGGGCGGATCTGGGCCGGCTGCGCTTCGGCCAGCTGTTCGACGGCGAACTACAGCCGGCCGACGGCCTGCGCACGCGGCTAGGCCGGCGCGGCCAGCATTTTCATCTGCAGATCACGCCGCCGACGCGGCGGGTGGTGGCGCAGCGGCCGCCGCCGAAGGCCGAGGCGCGGCCATCGCTGGCGCTGCAACGCGCGGTCAAGGTGCTGAACGCCGACATCCCGGTCTTGCTGCAAGGCGAAACCGGCGTGGGCAAGGAGGTGTTCGCGCGCGCGCTGCACGCCGCCAGCCGGCGCGGCCGCGCGCCCTTCGTCGCCGTCAATTGCGCGGCGATACCGGAGGCCTTGATCGAGTCTGAGCTGTTCGGCTACGAGGAGGGCGCCTTCACCGGCGCGCGGCGCAAGGGCATGGCCGGCAAGCTGCGCGAGGCCGACGGCGGCGTGCTGTTCCTGGACGAGGTGGGCGACATGCCGGCGGCGATGCAGGCGCGGCTGCTGCGCGCGCTGCAGCAGCGCGAAGTCACGCCGCTGGGCGGCGGCCAGGCCCATGCGGTGGATTTCGCGTTGATCTGCGCCACTCATCGCGATCTCGCTGCGATGGTGGCGGCCGGCGAGTTCCGCGCCGACCTGTTCTACCGCTTGCAGGATTACCCGGTGTGGCTGTCGCCGCTGCGCGAGCGCGATGATCTGCCGCGCCTGATGGACGAGATGTGGCGGGAACTGGGCGCGGCGCAACGCGGCGTGCGCCTGGGCGCCCCGCTGCGCGCCGCGCTGCTGGCTTGCTCATGGCCGGGCAATGCGCGCCAGCTGCACAGCGCGCTACGCACCATGCTGGCGTTGGCCGACGACGGCGCGGAGCTGGGGGTCGAGGATCTGCCGGCCGGCTGCCGCGCCGAGACGTCGCCAGCGGCGGTCACGCTGGCCGCTGGCGGCGACGATTTGATCGAACAGACGCTGGCGCGCTGCCGGGGCAATGTCAGCCGCGCGGCGGCGGAGCTGGGCGTGGCACGCAGCACGCTGTACCGGCGGCGAGCGCGGCGCTGACACGCGTCCGGCAGCGGTCAACCATAGCCGCGCCGTTTCAGCGCCAGATAGAGCATGGCCGCGTTGATGGCGTCATTGAGCGCGTCGTGGCGCGGCAACGTCGGCATGTCCAGATCCCGGCAGATGCTGGCCAGGCTGAGATCGATGTGGGCGTCCGGGTTCTGCCTCAGCTTGTAATCGTAGTAACGGCCGGAAATCTCGATGCGCCGCTGCGGCAGCGGCACGCCCAGCCAGGGGCGGACATAGCGGTTGAGCACCGCCAGGTCGTATTCCAGGTAATAGCCCAGCAGCGGGCGGCCGCCGATGAAGTCCAGCAGCTGCCGCACGGCGTCCCGGGCCGCCAGCCCCTGGCTGACGTCGATGGGCCGCAGGCCGTGGATGCGCACATTGTCCGCCTGCGGCGCGCGCTCCGGCCGCACCAAGAGATAGAGCGCCTCGCTGGCGAGGATGCGGTTGCCGCGCAGCTTGACCGCGCCTATGGACAGCAGCTCGGCCGCGGTCGGGTCCAGGCTGGTGGTTTCGCAGTCCAGGCTGACCAGTTCGTCCGGGTGTTCCTGGTACATGGCGGCATAGGCCGGATCGCGCAGCCGGCGGCGCTGCCATTGGCGCAGCAGGGCGGTCAGCATCAGAAACTGCCCAGCCGGTAATGGTGGCGCAGCTGCGCCTTGAATTTCTTGACCACGCCCAGCGCGTCCTTGAGCAGGTCCCGCTCCAGCGAGGACAGTTTTTCCGGTTCCAGCAGATTATCCGCCGGCCGACCGGCGTCCTGCTGTTCCAGCCCGTGCTCCAGCCGCAGCTGCATCAGGAAGGACAGCGCCTCGCCGACATCCTCGGCCAGCTCCGCATCCAGCCGCTCCAGCTCCACCAGCCGCCGCAGGCGCTGCTGCGAGCTGTTGTCGCGCACGCCGTGTTCCAGCGCCAGCGCGCGGATGCCGTGCACCAGCGGGAAGATGCCGCCTTTTTTCAGGTCCAGCGTGGTGCGGCCGTCGCGCGCCTGGGTTTGCAGATGGGAGAACAGGCCCAGCGGGGTGTCGAACTGTTCGATGGCGCGGGCGAAGCGGGAGAAAAAGCCGGCGTCGTCGCGCAGCGCCGCATGCAGCTCGTCGCGCGCGCGCTCCAGCAGTTCGCTGTCGCCGCAGACGGCTTCCGCATCCACGAAGATGGCCAGCCGCATCAACGCGTCGCCGCTGGGCTGGTGCACCCATTGCTGGAAGCGTTGGCGCAGCTCGGCGCCGCTGAAGCGCCAGCCTGGACGGCTGAGCATGATGCCGCCGGGACAGGGCGGATAACCGAAGCGTTCCAGCGCGTCGGAAAACGCCTGGCAGCTGGCCTCCAGTTGCGGCCAATGCGCGCCGTCGCGCAATAGCAGCGCATTGTCCTGGTCGGTCTTGAGTATCTGCTCGCCGCGCCCCTCCGAGCCCAGCACCAGCAGGCAGCTATTGGCCAGCAGCTCCGGCGGCGCGATCAGGCGCCAGGCGCGGGCGAACAGGCGCGCGTTCAGGCTTTGCACCAGGCGGCCGAGCTGCAGCGGCTTGACGCCGTGACCGCAAAGTATGCGCACCAGCCGCGTGATCTGTGCGGCGATCTCGGCCAGTTCGTCCAGGGTGTCGGCGCGTTCCAGGCGCTGCGCGATCAGGTGGGAGTGATTGGAGAAGTAGGACAACACATCCACCTGGGCCAGCATGCCCACCGGCGCGCCGCCCTCGGTGACCACCAGCCGCCGCAGATTGCGCCGCGTCATCAGCAGCAGCGCGTTGAACAGGAAATCGTCTATGTCTATGGTCAGCAGCTGGTAGTTGCAATGCGCGGCCACGGGCGCGTCGGCGGACACGCCGTTCAGCACGATGTCGCGGAAGTCGGTGGTGGTGAAGATGCCCAGGCCGGCTTCGGCGCGCACCAGCACCGATTTGGACTGCTGCGCCTTCATCGCCGCCGCGGTGTCGCGCAGGCTGGCGCCGCCGTCGATGAAAACCGGCCGGCGGCAGTTGGCGTCGCGCACGGTGGCGGTGAGCAGGGTCTGCAGTTCGCGCTGGCCGGCGCGCTGCGCCAGCCGGCCCAGCTTTTCCGACACGCTGGCGTAGAAATAGGCGCCGAAGCGCGGGTTGCTTTCGGTCAGCGCCAGCACTTCGGCGCGCGGCAGCGCGTAGAGCAACGCTTCTTCCTGCACGATGAAGCGATGGGAGGTCTGGCCGGCGGCGACGGCGCGGGCGTCGAAGCTGTCCTGCGGCCGGTGCAGCGCGATGGTCTCATCGCCGGCCATTTCGCGCACCACGCCCTTGATCACCACATACATGGCGTCCACCGGCGCCTCCGGGGAGAGGATGAGGGCGTCGCCGCCGTGGAACACGATGTCGACGCGCGCCTCCAGCTTTTGGCGCTCGGCCGGGCTCAACGCGTCAAAAGGGGGTTGGCTGAAATCGAATCGCTGCATGGCGGCCCTCGCGGCAGACAAAACATTGCCGCCAGCATAACACTGGCGGCAAGGGCTTGTCGGCGGAGGTTCAGCCCGGCAGGTGTTGCAGCAGCGGCGAGCCGTCGCGGAACAGCAGCAGTTCGCCGGCGCTCAGCTGGGTCCAGCTTTCATTGTCGGTCAGCGGCTGGGTGGCGATCACCGCCACGCGGTCGTGCGGGGTGGTGACCGAGGAGAAGTCCACGCTGACGTCGTCGTCCACCAGGTGGGCGGTGTTGAACGGCGCCTGGCGGATGATGTAGTGCAGATGGGTGGAGCAGTGGGCGAACAGCACTTCGCCGTTGCTGAGCATGAAGTTGAACACGCCGTGGCCGGCGATCTCCGCCGCCAGGCGCGCCACTTCGGCGAACAGCTCGTCCAGCTGCGGTTGCTGGCACCACTTGGCGCGCAACCGTTCCATCAGATGGCAGAAGGCCCGTTCGGAGTCGGTGCTGCCCACCGGGTTGTAGTGGCAGCCGGCCTCGGGCTGGAAATTATCCAAGTTGCCGTTGTGGGCGAAAATCCAGTAACGGCCCCACATCTCGCGCATGAAGGGGTGAGTGTTGGCCAGATTGACCTCGCCCTGGGTGGCTTTGCGGATGTGGGCGATCACGTTTTCCGATTTGATCGGATAGTTGCGCACCAGATTGGCCACCGGGGATTCCACCGACGGTTTGTCGTCCAGGAAGATGCGGCAGCCCTTGTTCTCGAAAAAGGCGATGCCCCAGCCGTCGGCATGGTGGTCGGTCTGGCCGCCGCGGCGGTGAAAGCCTTCGAAGGAGAACAGGATATCGGTTGGAGTATTGCAATTCATGCCCAATAACTGGCACATTATTTGTATTCCATTTCATGGCATGGCGGCTAATGCTGCCATGCCTTGCTATTGTTGACTGTCGCTTTGCTGTGGCTTGCAAGTCTTTGCATGACTTCGCTTTAATATGTGAGTAAGATTGTGAGTAATATTGTGTTACTCACTCCCAACAATTTGGTTACTCACATCATGCTATCAGACACAAAGGTGAGGCAAGCAAAGCCCACTGATAAAGTATATCGTCTTGCGGATGCAAAAGGGCTTTGTCTTGAGGTGAGGCCGTCTGGCCAGCGATTTTGGCGTTATCGGTTCCGCATTGAAGGGAAGCCGAGCATGTTCACTATCGGGGAGTATCCTGCTATCAGTTTGGCAGAAGCTCGTCGGCTACTAGAGGAGGCTCGCGCAATGGTCGACAAGGGGATCAATCCCACTACGGCCAAGCGTGTAGAGAAGCATGCAAACCTCGCAGCAGCAGGGGAGACATTCGAGGTTCTAGCGGCCGACTGGATGACTGCAAACGTTCAGTGGTCTGCGGCGTATCGCCGGCGGGTTGCTAATGCGATGAAGACTGATGTTTACCCGACTCTAGGCGCGCTACCGGTTCGTGACATTAAGCCGCCAATGATCCGAAACATCCTGGATGGGATCGTCAAGCGAGATGCCCGGACAGTGGCAAGAAATGTCAGGATGTGGATATCTGCAGTATTCAACTACGGAATTGCGTCTAGCAGGGCAGAGTCAGACCCCGCGCAGAGCTTTGAAGGGTATATCAAGGCGGGTGCAGTCCAGCACCATAGGCCCCTAGCAAAAGCTGATCTGCCCAAATTTCTTAATGCCCTGGAAGCCTACAGGGGGTTCGGCGTGGCGAAACCTGCCGCCAAACTCATGCTATTGACATTTGTTAGGACGGCGGAGATTAGGCAGGCTGAGTGGGCTGACATTGACTTGGTCAATGCTATTTGGCGGATTCCTGCCCACAAGATGAAGATGCGAACAGAGCATTTGGTCCCTCTCTCCCGCCAAGCCATTGCACTTTTGCTTGAACTGAAACCGTTCACGGAGATGCATGCTCATGTCTTTCCCAACATCCGCAGACCCAATGCGGGAATTGGGGAGTCCACGATAAACCGCCTGATCGGGCTGATTGGTTTCAAGGGAATCGTGTCTGGACATGGGTTTCGTTCTACGGCATCCACAATACTCTACGAGCATGGATATCCGGAGCACATCATAGAACGACAGCTTGCTCATTCTGAGCGAAATAAGGTGAAAGCAGCTTACAATCACGCTGGCTACATGGCCGAGCGCAAGAAGATGATGCAGGATTGGGCTGATTTACTTGATGAACAAAAGAAGATGGCCACCCCATCAAAATCATCCTCTCCTTTGTGAACCAAATGTCAAAACGGCTTGGCGGGTCGGCCGCCCAGCACCGTCTTATACCTCTCTTTTATCGCAGCCTGCAGCAATGGCACCTCCGCCATTTTCAGCTGCCCAGGCAATCCAAGTCCGCGATACCTCTCCAGCAATCTATCCGTCTCACCGATCAGCATCAGCATCCACGTCGCCAGCTCAAGCTGCCGCGCGTCGGCAGGGAACAGGTCGCCACTCAGCGGCTCAACGCCTCGGAACGACGCGACAATCCGCGCGCCCTGACCGAGGGTTAAGGTTTTGCTCCGGCCCAGGTGGTCGAACGCCGCAGCGGCGCGTTCAAGGATTTCTTCGGGGGGCATGCTGGAATCCGGTGGTTACCAGATTCCAGCATAGTCATCACTTGGCACCGGCGCGGTCGGTTGCCAGGATCACCTGGCAGGCGTTGAGCCGGCCGGCCGCTTTGTTGGCGTCGCCGGCGATTGAGTACTGCTCAACCCCAAATCGCTCAAGAGCTGCTGCAAGTTTTTCTCGCTGCGCTCCAGAAAATTCGGCGGCTGCATCTCCATCACGGCTGCCGGCGGCGGCGGCAGTTGCGGGCAGATTGCCGGCACCGGCGGCGCGCTGGTCGCGCATCCGGAGCTGAGCGCGCAGACGAGCAACAGCCCCTTGAAGTTCCACTTTCCCATTTTCCAATCCCTCCTGATATGCCTCTGCGGCAGCGTTGTCGCTGCGTGCGGTTGCCTGTTCCTGCGCCCGGGCCGCCTTCTCACCGGCCGCCACCCGCTCCGCGGCCTCGGCGCGCTGGCCCGCAGCGTCACGTTCGGCCAGCGCCGACCGGTAATGCCAGCCCCCGAAAAGAAAAATGGCGGCCAATAGCAAGGCCGCCGCAGCTTTGATCCAATTCATGAATTAGCACCTCAATTGAGAAAGGCCGGAAATCCGGCCTTAAAGGTCTGTCCTGATCCACAGCCACGCGCCGGGCGGCCGGTTGCTCTTTGGCATGAGCATCAGGTCAAGGTGATAGCCGCTGTAACCGCCGGTCAGCGTCAGGGCAGGGCGTGCGATGGTGTGACCCTCGTACTGCATGCCAACTATCTGAGGGCTCGCGCCGACATGCCACCGGCCTGCTGTCTGCCAGCGCGGGCCGAATGCGACAACATGCTCAACCGAACCGTTGATCCGGTGCTGCATGTATGCCGCGCCCAGTTCCGGTCCATCTTGCAGCCGTATGTTGAGCGCAACGCCGGCTCCAGGGTCTGCAAGGCTCCCGCCTTGCTGCCATCTGGTGGTGGCCGCGATCAGGCTCGGGGTGATTTCCACAGCATGCGCAGATGCTGCAAATACGATCGGCAATAGAAAAGCCAGAGGCTTCATGAGAGTCTCCTGTCAAAGGGTGCTGCTGTTGGGAAAAAAGGGTCAGACCCGAACGAGCTTCCAGTCGATGCGAGTGATGTTGATCACCCCACCGGAAGTACCTGCGCCGTTCCATGTGAACTTGATGTACATCCGGTTATCAATCGGGCTATTCGCTGCGCCGGCGAGCAGGCCGTCGCCGTGAACGACTTCTGCCGATGTATAACCCATGGCCCCGCCAGATTGGCTGTTGCCGCCGGCGATGGTGGCCGACGCTTGGAACATATCAGACGAAGCAGTTGACCAGCCGCTGGGCAAGTTCACGCCGGTATCGATAAAGGTGGTCCATGTCCCACTACTACCGATCCAGCCCGAATTCACCCATGCAACGCCGCTGGCGCGAACGTCCGGAGCAGATACGATGGTGCGGGCGAAATAGCCCGATCCATCGAAGTTGATCTGCACTGCGCCGGGGACATACATCATTGCAGCGCTGCGCGCCGGATCGAGGTTGAAATACTTCTGCCGGTCATTGGAATACATGATCCCGGCCGTCACTTCACCGATGTTGGCCGTGATCGCAGACAGCTGACCGATGGCCATGTCGCTGGCAGCGACCTGCGACTTTCTTGCCATGCTTCCCAGTCCGGCCACACGGTTTACATCGAGATTCTGGCCAGCGCCGAAAATGATGTTGCCAGCAGTGTCCTTGATCGTAAGGCCGCGCGAGTCGATGTGATTGGCTGTGATCGCCCCGGCCTGGACCTTGTCGCCGGTGATGCTATTTGCGGCAAGGCGGTCGCCGGTCAACGATCCCACTACGATGTGAGTCGCAGTAATCTGGTTCGCTGCGATCTTGTCCGCAGTGACAGCGTTGGCCGCCACTTTGTCGGTGGTAATTGCACCATCGGCTATCAGCGTACTGCCAGATACCCGAGTAACCGAAATCAGCCCAACCATATAGCTGCCGGACGTTACTGCATGACGGATGCGGATTTGCCCCCAGTTGAAGGCGATGCTTCTCGGTATTGTGACTGTCGTGGCGAAGGTGCGTGCGCCGCTTTGGCTTTCCGTCAACCATTTGCTGTCGCCGTTGCCACCGAATGACCACCACCAGACACCGGGAACGTGCAGATCGACTCCTATGCCGCCACTTCCTCCGTTTCCATAGACCTCAACTTCCAGCCGATAAGCTGCACCTGGCTCTAGAACGAATTGCTTGCTGATAGACTCGGTTGCAATACCATTGGCCATCATCAAACGCCGCCGGCTGCGCGCCCATCCCGCTTCGCTAGCTTCCTCAATCGGATTGCCTGGGCGCCCCCACCAGTCCAGCTGGTAGTAATTAGGGTCGGGGATTAAGCTTTCGCCTGGATTGATCAGCAACTGATCGGCGGTGATCACGAACTGCGATACAGTGCCATCATTGAATGCCTGAATCCCCGCCAGCTTCTGCCGGCCATCACTCTGCGCCGCGCCCAGCACTACCCCCCACTTGCTAGACACCTTGCCGTCCAGGTTCGCCTGGGCTTGCTGTACCTGAGTGACACTCGCCTCCGCCGTGCCGACGCGGGCTGACAATGTCGTCACGTCCTGGGCATTGGCCTTGCCGGCCAGCGTTGTTTCAGCAGAGGAAATGCGCTGCACTGCTGCGTCCAATGAGGCCTGCGCCGCTTTCCCATTGATAGCGTTGTTTATGTCACCGCCTGGCGCTAATCGAGCGTTGACTTGGTTGATGCTCTGAGCGCTGCTTTGCTTTGCATCTGCGACGGCAGTCTTGACCTCGTTGATGCCGGCCTGCGTTGAAGAACGGTCGGTGTTGGCGGTGGCTGTGACGTTGTCGATACGCTGCCCCAGCGCTTTGTCAGCATCCGCCAGAGTTGTCAGTTGCTCGTCAACGGTGGCTTTGTTGCCGGCGAACTCGGACCGCAGCGACGTCAGGTCGCTGGCCGCGGCCTTGTCGTTCATTGCTGCCTCAACCCAGCCAACGCGCGTCAGCGCGGCGTCAACGTTCGTTTGAAGCAGTGAGCCGAGCGCATTGTTTCCCAGGCCCACGGGGCCATTTAACCAATCAAATTTCAGTTCGGCGCGGGCGGCTGGGTCGTTGAAGATTTTGCCGGCATACATTTCAAAGCCGCTGCCTTCTCCGACACCGGCCCGGCCAACAAGCAGGTATGCAGATCTGGACTTGAAGGCTGGATTACCGAATATGGCCTTGCTGGCACCAGCTCGGTATAGCGCGTCTGGGAAGCCGCTTCTCAGCCGCCGCGTCCATGCATCTTCATCGGCATAGACAAAGACGGCGGTCCCGGTCTGCACAGCATTGAGCCAGTTCGCCGCAGCAAGAGCAGATTCGTCGGACTGAAAATCAAACCGCGCAGACGCCACTACGTTACCGGCTTCATTGAGCGTTGCCAGCGTGTAACCCAGGCCGCCGGCCAGCACCTTCGCATCGTCAACCCACAAGCCGCTATCGCGCTGCGGGTCGTTGAATCCGCAAGAGCGCAACAGCATGCGCCGGCGCTGGCCGACGGCTGCCTGCAGCTTCTGGACGGTGGTTGCACTCGCGGACTCATTCGCCTTTACAAGTGCCTGGTTTGCTGTGCTGACGGCGCTATTGAGCGGGCCTTGAACATCGCCAGCCAACTGCGCCAGCTTGACCTGGCCGACCAACTTTTCAACAGACAGGCCAGCTACCTGGGCATCGCTCAGTTGTCCGGTGACCTTCAGCGCGTTGATTGCATCGATCTGCCAATCCTTCAGCGTCCCGACCACTTTCGAAGCGTCGATGGCTTTAATCATCTCGGCTTCAATCTCACCCGGCTTGATGCCGCCGGCGACCGATACCGGCGTAACTGCGACCTCGCTGGAGATGTTGAGCCCATCCTTGCCGAAGCTGTCGTATGCCGCGGCTTTGACATAGTAGGTGGCGCCGGCGGCAAGTTCGGCGCCAGACCACAGCTTATACAGGGTGGTGAAGAAGTCCGGGCCGTCATAGACCAGGCAGTCGTCAGCAGGCGAAAAGCCCGACGTGGCCGACATCCAGATCCGGATGCCGGTAATGTCCGTGTCGGAGGGCTGATTGCATGAGAAAAATGCGGACTTGAAGCCCGGATTCACCGAGACACCGGTCAGCACAGCAGGCACTGGATTGGATGCGACAAGGGTCGCCCAGTTGCCCGAGGCACCGGTCTGACTGGTGGCGCGCACGCGGAAGACGAGCTGACGCCACGGCCCGCCATCGGCCTTGCCATCCTCCCAGCTGTATTCGAAGCGGCGGGCGTCGCCCACCGATGCCGACCTGCGCAGTGTCTGCGGCGTGCCGGCCCACACTTCCACTGTGTAGTTTGCGGCGCCGTCGACGGGGTTCCATTTGATCTTGCAGCTGCGGCCGGTGAACGGCTGTTCCAGCGACAGACCGGTGACGTCGGCTAGCGGCGCGCCGGTGATCTGGTAGGTCACCGGGGTCAACGTGGACAGGTCTTCTACGCCGCCGCCGTGGATGTTGAACGACTGGAACTTGATGTAGATAGTCTTTCCGACCTTGGCCTTGTCGTATGGGAACTTGGCCAGGGCCTGGTCCAGCCGGGCAAACTTGCTGCCGGCGGCGTGGCTGCTGATGACGGTGCCGTGAGCCCCGCGTACCAGATAGCCCAGGTCGTACTGATTCGGCGCGGTCAGCGTCGCATCTCGGTATGCCAACAGCTCGCCATCAACATAGCAGAGGGTCACCAGCTCTTCGGCGTTCTGCTGGGTTGCCGCCAGCAGCGCGCCGCCGGACACGGACAAGTCGACACGGAGGTTGTTGACGGTGTCGACGCCTGGGCCATTGTCCAGCTTGGTGGCAAGCACGCCATGACGCGAGCGGCCAACAATACGACCAATGCGCAGATAGGTGGCGTTGTCGTCGGACACCCAAACGTCGCAGCCGCCCCAGTTTTTGCCGCCGGAGGTGGCAATCCATATCTGCGGCGCGCCGGCCAGTGACAGCGGCGGCTCGAAGATGACGGGCTGGCTAACCGGGCCGGCGGGCATGTTGTAGTTCGACGAATACCCGTCCCCGTTTTGGGTCGGATAGCGGGTTGCGCCAACAGAGCCCAGCGGCACTTCCTCGGCGCGCACCAGCAGCTCGCCGTCTTCGTCTTCCTCGATCTCGGTAATACGGACGGGGGTCTTGTCCAGGCCAAGCGCCGCATCGGTCAGAGTCACAAGGTCGGTCGGCTCTAGCAGGGCATACTTCCAGCCCAGGCGGAATTCGTAGCTGTTCCGGACGTACAGGCTGCGCTGCAGGATCTGCTGTGCGACCAGACGAGCGACGCCGGCGTCGGCCACCTCGTGGAGCTCGACTTCGAGCATGCGCAGTCCAAACTGCTCGATGCTGGCCTGATCCTTGGCCTCGGCCACCTCCTCGTTGTAGCTGTTGCCGCGGTTGAAGAATTTCACGCGCACCGAGTTATGGGCATCGGAGGCTGCAACACGGGTGCAGAGGATGGGGTCTTCGCTGCCGGAGGCCAGGAAGTCGTCATCGGTCAGGTCATAGACCGGGGCCATGTTTGGGGTGAATGTGACGCCGTTGCCGGTGGCCGCAGTGTCGGAGTAGGGGACGACCTTGATCTTGCCCTCGCTGAAGTACACGCCGCTGTTGGTCAGACGGAACAGGCGCGCCAGGATCTCGTGCGCGGGCTCTTGCTCGGTGTACGCCGGAGAAATGAACAGCCCGTTGGCGACACAGAAATCGGAGAACGGCTTGAGGTCGCCGAATTTGGACGCGGGTACGCCGGCGCCGTAATAGGGGTTCGTGCTGAAGTCGATCACAACGTCGCGCGGGTTGGCGTCGCGGATGTCGTTGGAGAAGCCGAAGCCGCTGTCGATCTCGAAGGTCATGTTCGGCAGCGTCGGGTCGTCGCCAAGCTCGAATACACCGGTGCCGACATGGGCCGTGCCGCGGTAGGCCAGGGCCTGGTCGGGGTGCCGGCTTTGAACATAGCCCATAGGCTGCTGGTTATAGCTACCGTTGAACTGCGACAGGTTCCAGTGATCAATGGTGCCGACTTTCTTGCCGACCCATGCGTTTGTGACGCCTCGCACCGGCCCCTCGCACAGCCCGAGCTGCAGAGCGACTTGGTAGGTGTACGAGATCGATTCGACGGTTGTACCGCCGCCGCCACCGCCTTTGCCACCGGCGCTTTGGGTGCTGCGGTGCTCGATCGATATAAAGTCGTTATACCAGATCACGTTGGACGCCACGCGCGCCTTGCCATACAGCAAGGGAATCGCCCGGCCATAGGCCGAGGTCTGCATGCGCAGGCTTGAAACGACCGGGGCGGATGTCGAAATCTTGGTGCCGCCACCACCTCCAAAAATACCGCCCATTGCTTACTCCTCCCAGATCGAATAAAAGCCGGCCTGGCGGCCCTGCAGGCGCGGGGTGTTCTCCGCGTCGGTCAGCACCACGCCCTCGCCGACGTAGGCGTGCAGGATGGTGGGCCAGTCAATGACGATTGCGCCGTGGCTGATGCAGCGGCCGAACTTGTAGACCACGATGTCGCCGGGCTGCGGCGTTTCCACCGGCCTGGCGTATTCCTCAACCCAGCGGAGATAACGCTCTTCGCCGCGGTGCAGGTGCCAGTCCATTGGGTAGGGCCGCGGGTCAATGTCGGGGATCAGGCCGCAGGCGTGAAACACGCGGATCAGCAGGAAGGCGCAGTCGGCGCCGGCGCCCTTGACGTTGCCCTGGTGGTGGTAGGGCGTGTTCAGCCAGGTCATGGCCTCGGCCACCACGGCGGCGCGCTGTTTTTGCTCGGTTTTGTGCATGGCGATCGGCAATAAAAAAAGCGCCCGGAGGCGCTTTGATTGAGGTGGATTGCTTGTTACTTGTTGCGGATCATGGCTTGAGCCAGAGTGTAAAAGACACCCGTTCCTGTACGCGGATCAGGAATGACGAAAGGCTGACCTTCGAGCTTCCATTCCGAACGAATCGCTGATCTAACCTTGTCTTCTAGGCTAACTGCTGCTTTCTCGGGGGTTGCGCCGCCACCAATCAAAATTTGGTACTCCATTGATTTTCCAATCTGAGCAAATGAAGGAAATGGCCATATTGTGCCACTGCTGCAATTATCAATGCGTCATAGCACGGTCTCCGGAGCCGGAACATACGGATGGCCGCGGAAGTTGATCACGTTGTTGAACTTGGACTGGCAGGTCGCCTTGGTTTTGTCGCATCCGGGATAGATCGTGAAGCTGTCGCCCGGGTTGCACTGCATGACTAGCGGGGCGGACAGCGTCACAACCCCGGGGCTGTAATCCTTCACCGACCGGATCACGCCGGCATTTGGGCCGCTGTTAAAGCGAATGGTCCCCAGCGAGAAATAGCCGACTGCCTGTGTCAGCGAGCAGTTGATCCGGTTGACGGTGCTGCCACCGTTCACGGTGCTGTTGATGGCAAATGCCTCTTTCGAGATGCCGCAACCGCCCTGGTGCAGGGTATGAAGGCAGCCGGGCTGGTAGAGGTTGCGCGGCATCTGGGTGTCCAGCAGCTCCAGTTCAGATTTCACCGTCAAGCGCAGTTCCGTCCTGCTGGGCTTCACGTCAGCGATGCGCCCTTCGAAAAGCAGGATGCTGCCGGCGCTGGTATCGGTCCAGTCGGTAGAAAACACGCGCTCCAGGCGCACAGCCGCCGCATCCAGGGCGCCGACGCGCGCCGCATGGAGCCATGGCACGCCGTTGATCGTGTGGGTGCTGTCTGCGAACAGGGTCAGATCGAGCGTGTCCACTTCCAGGCCCAGAGTCAAGCGCGTGCGGCCACGCTTGAATAGCGGCCCTTTGCACGAAAACGTCTGGCCATTGACGACGAGGTCCACGTCAGCGCTCGTGTATCGGACAATGGCGCCGCCGACCAGCGTGAAGGTGTACAGATCGGCCATGAAAAAGGCCCTGCCAGAATTCAGCAGGGCCTGCAGGGCAGGGCTTGCATTACGCATGTTTCAGACCTTATTTCCAGTCGCCCCCACGAGCTCGCACTTCTTGAACTCCCAGAGCTGTTGCATGAATTTGGAGAAATCGGCGGAGTCGTCTTTGAAGCGGCACCGGTAGTAGTAGCTGCCCGTCCAAGTCACATCCTGGCCAGGGCCTGGCGCCGGGTTGAAGACGAGGATGCCGGTCGGCGTGACGGTGTAATCCTTGCCTTGGATCTTCACCGCGCCACCGACACGCACCTCCGTTATCGTGTTGACGTTCTCGACTGGCTCGATGAAGCCGCCGCAGGGCCGCAGCAGCTGGAACAGGTTGCGATTGCCGTCGCCGGCGGCGATCCGGTAGTCAGTCACCTGGCAGTCGTCAGGGTCCGTGAACAGGAACGAGTCCCACGCGCCGCGCCGCGCCAGGAAGAAGCCCAGCAATTGCTGGAATTCGTCAGCGCGCAGGAACTCGAACGATAGCCGGATCGTGTACGTGGGGTATGCGGTCAAGGACGCCCGCAGCTCTCGACCGCTGGCTGCGCGCTGAATGCGCGTCGTGAACTGCGGCGCCTTGACCACCCCCCAGGCCAGGCCGGGGAAGGTTGGGAAGATGGCGTTGCTCATCAAAAACCCCCTGCAAAATCACGCTTTGCAGCCTTGAGAACCTTAAGCAAATCCTTGCGGGATGCGACAAAGAATTCCCCAGCTGAAACGCCGGTCAACTGAATGGGCGGCAGACTGGGCGCGGGTGCTGCAGCGCCACCCTGACCTTGCTCTCCGCCTCCTTTGCCTTCCGCCATCTCTCGAATTACTTCGGCGTAGGGTTTAGGCAGCACCATTTCCTCTTCGTGCAGTTGGGTCATCGGGTTGACGCCGCGCGGGATGCTGTAGCCTCCGCGCGCGGATTTGACCCTGCTTGCGATTCCAGATACGGCGGCAAAGGCGGCCGCACCAGCGCCAACAGCAAGGACTGGTCCAACATAGGGGATTCCGACAATTGCTTTGAATGCTGAGGCCATGGCCTCCCAGGCGCTGAGCATGATGGACTTCACCGCCTCCATCGCCTTGAGGCCCAGGCGCGCGAGCGTGCCGGTGGCCGTCGCCCCGGTTCGAGCCGCCTCGCCCGCGGCGACTGCGCCGGTTTTGACGGTTTCCCCCGTTGCGGTGGCGGCGGCGTCCGCCTTGATCAGGCCCAGCTTGATCGCCAGCTTCTTGGTAAGCCATCCCTGCTCGATGGCGAACAAGGCTGCATGATGAGCGCTTTCTTGGGCTATTTCCCGAGTGTATTTTCCGGCAAGTTCGGCGGCTGGCCTCAACACCAAGTTTTGCACCATGATGCGCCCAATCTCGGCCCAAACACCCTGAATGGCTTGCTTGAACGACAGGGTGCCTTGCAGCATCCGTTGAAGGCCGTCCTCGTACATGCTGCTCGTGTCGTCCTCCGCACCCTGCCAGCGGTCGTATCCCGGTTTTGCGGATGCGCCTCTAATCTCCGCAAGCCTGGCCTGGTGCTGGACTTCGGCCTGCTCCCGCTCCTGCTGCAGGCGGTAAACTTCCGCGATGTTGTGGTCCGGGTCGCGCTCCAGCGCCGCGATGCGCTGGTCCAGGAATGACTGCTTGATCTCCAGCCGGCGCTGCTCGAAGGCTATGAGCGTGGCCTCCTGCTCGTCAGCTGATAGTCCAAGCATCTCAACTTCGCGTTGATATGCGGCCTCGTCGATTTGCAGCGCGGTGTCCTGCGCCTGCCGGCGCGCGTCCATTTGCGCCTGCTCCAGCTCCTTCGCGTTGCGGTCGCCCTCGCGCTGTATTGCCAGCAGCGCATGGGTGTGTTGGCGCACGACCTGTTCGCGCTCCTTGCTGCCTGCCTTGGTCAGCGCCAGCTTCTGCTGCCAGAAATCCGCCTCCGCCTGGGCAGAAAGCTTGCTCCCAGCCATTTCGGCATCAAGGCGTTTCGAGTCGAGTTCGTTGTTCCACTCGCTGAGGCGCGACTCCTCCTTCGGCTTATGCTTTTTCTTCTCCTTCTCGTCGAGCAGCTTCGGCGGGCCGCCGGAGGTGCTGTCGCCTTTTTTCTCTTCCTGCTGCTTGCGCCACTCCGGATCTTCACCCTTGTACTTGTCCAAGATTGGCTGGTAGGCATTTTGGGCTTGAGTTTTTTGGACGTCGTCCAAGCCTTTTTGATAGAGCAGCATCCGCCCGCGGGCTTCATCCTCCGCTGCTCCGAGCGCGCGCTGGTCAACGGTCAGGTTGCCGCCGGAGGTCTGTCGCTTCAACTTGAGGCGGTTGAATTCGTCCGTTGCCTCCTTCAGCCCTTGGCGCATGCGCGAGACGTCGACATCGGAAAGCGCTTGCTTGATGTCGTCAGCTGCCTTGCGCGACTTTGCTGCGGCGTTGCCGGCGGCGGCGGCTACGTCGTCCCAGTGGGTGACCAGGGCAACCAGCGCCATGATGGCGATGCCGACAGGACCGCCGAGCGCGGTCATGACAGTGGAGAAGCCGCGCGCCGCCAGGCCGGCAACGGTCGTTGCACGTTCGAAAGCGACCTGGGCAACGGTGGCGGCTTTCGTGCTGGCGGTGGCCGCCGTATTGGCGCGACCCAGGGCCTCGGTAGCGGTCGCCGCACGGGCAACTGCCGTGTTTCGAGCTGCCAGGGCTGCGGTCAGCTCGGTCTGGGCCTGCGCAGTCAATTGGGTGCGCGCGGCCAGGTCTGTTTCGGCTTTTGCGGAGCGGAGGGCCGCTTGCCAGCTCTCTACCTGCACCGCCGCTCGCTGGAGCTCCGCGCGCGCGGCGGTGTTCTCGCTCTCTGCCAGCAGCAGAGTCTGCTTTGCTGCAATGCTGGAAGCATTGGCGGCGGCCAGGTCCGCGGCTGCTTTCTCCTTCGCGGCGGCCATCCCAGCAACGCGCGCGCGCATCTCGTCGGTCAACTGGCTGACCATGTTGCTGCCGGCCTGGGCCGCCTTCAGGGTCACATAGGCGCCGGCCAGGAACTTGATCTGGTCGCCATATTCCGAAACAAACTGCTTGGCGCTGGCCATGCCGCTGCCGACCGCCTTGATGCTTTCGGCAAGCTCGGAGCTCCAGCGGGCAAGGGTGCCATTGCTTTCGAGCTTTTCGAACTCGGCGTTCATCTCGGACATCATCGTCTTCAGAGGGTCGAGCGCGCCGTCTTTGCGCAGTCTGTTCAGCGCACCTTCGATGTTGTCGATGAAGTTCGACCACATGCCGCCCAGGCTCTTCATCTGGGCTTCCGCTGCGCCTTCGGACGAACGCCCCATTTCGTCGATCAGCGCCTTCAGCACATCACGACCGAGCCGGCCTTTTGATGAGAGCTCTTGGACCTCGGCGGTGGTCTTGCCGAGCACCTTGGACAGCATGTCCCAGACTGGGACACCGGCCTCCAGAAGCTGCATCGCCTCTTCGCCCTGCAGCTTGCCCTTCGTCCAGGCTTGGCCGAGGCCGAGGGATATTCGTTGCAGCGTCTCGAAGCCGCCGCCAGTCTGCGCCGCGCGGTCGGCGATCGACTTCATCGCGCCTCCCATGGGGTCTATGCCCATGTTCTTCAGCAGCATGAAAGACTGGGTGACCTCGTTGACCTGATACGGCGTGTCTTTGGCAAACTGCTGAATCCAGGCGAAAGCCTCCTGTCCTTTGCCGACGCTGCCCATCACCGAGTTGAGCCGGATCTCCAACTGCTCGAAATTGGACATGACGCCAACGGCCTGCCGGCCAAGCATCGCCAGGCCAGCGCCGCCCGCCAGCCCGATGACGCTGTTGAACATATTGCCGATGCCGTCGAGCTGGCGGCGGATATCGGACATCGAGTCCGCGATAACTCGGGTTGCCCGGCCCATGCCGGCTTCCAGATCGCTCGTGCGCGAGCCAATCCGAACTTCGATATCGTTGCTCATCTAGACCACCAAAAGAGAAAGGCCGCTGGTTAAGCGGCCTGAAAGAGGGATTGCTCGGCTGCGCGGCGCCGGGCGAGACCGGGCAGCTCCTTGCCGCCGGCCTTGTTCCAGCGCGGGAACTGTGCGGCCGCGCCGGCGTAGTCGCCCGCGTTGAGCAATCGCAGCAGCGTAGAGCCTTGCAGCGCGCCCAGACCAAGATTGAAGCTGAAGCAGACCAGCGCATCGAACTGGTTCTGGTTCAGCGGCACCTTGACCAGCCGCGCGACACCGGCTTCAAATCGCTCCAAGTCGCGCGCCAGCAGCGCGTCGGCCTGCGCCTGGGTGATGACTTGTCCAGGCGTCACGTCCGGCCCTGTGTGGCCGTAGCCGTTCGTCCAGATGCCGGCCGGGCATTTGTATGCGACCAGCTTCAGGCCCTCGGAACTCTTCACCAGCGTGATTCCTGCATCGCTTGTTTTCATGGTTTTTGCTCCAATTGGTTGACCCGGGTTTTCAGCCACGCCTCCAGGAACTGGGCGCCAAGGATGCCCAGCGCGCTGCCCACGCCAATGAGGGCAGGCAGAGGAATAGTGGGAAACTGCGCCAGCACGACGCCGGCAACAGTGGACGTCGCGCCGCCCAGGATGGCCCGGCCCAGCGCCAGGCGGCCGGTGATCTTTTCCGAGCTCACGAGCAGCTTGCCCAGGCCAATTACGGCACCGATTACGACCAAGTACAGAACACCTTTCTCGTGCTCCTGCATGATGGTTCCTTGAATAGAAAAACCCGCCGAGAGGCGGGTGGAATTTTATGGGCGATATTATGAAAGATTTATATCTGAGGCTTTGATGCTATTTCTTTCATGCAATCCTGATAGTTCACAAACTTGTATTTCAAAGTGAGGTAAGGGTTGCCGTTAATGTAAGAGCCAGCTAATTCTATTTTTTCCAGATTTGTTTCCTTTTTGGGGGCCCAAGTAAATTTATAAGAAAAATCACCCTGTCTATAGCCTTCAGAAGTAGGCAACTCCCTTCCGATCTCGGAATTTATCTCGCCATACTTGTCTGCCAGTCTTGCTTTTAAAGCTTCAAGAATAGGTTTGACATTCGCTACCGAAGTGGCTGAAGCATCAACAGAACACAATCCATTTATTTTAGTAATAGTCAATGTGAACAAGTCGAAATCTCCAGCATCTCCTGGAGCCATATTTGTTAGCCATTGACTGTTTTTTTGTGTGTCATGTGGTTTTATGGCACTTAGCTGCTCTAATTTTGCTCCCATTGTGAATCCGAATGGTCCATCATTTTTACTCTTGTTTTCAGAGTAATTTTGAGGCATTTCCAAAGGTGGAACGTTCTCGGATTTTGGTTGATCTTTTTCTTGACTACACCCGCCTAAGATCGCCACCGATAATGCGATGACTACTTTTCTCATACCACCCCCATGTCTTTGATGACGAGGGGATTCTAACCCTGCATCCCCGCTTGCGGGAACTGGGCAAGCAAGGCGCCCAGGTCGGGCTGATCATCGGGCTGGCCTCCTGCCGTGCTCTTTGGCTCTGACTTGATGCCCAGATATGCGGCGACCATCAGGTGCAGGGGCGGGTGATTGCGCCAGTAGGTGTTCATGGCTTCAAGCCGGGGAAGGTCCATGTGTTCGGCGATATATTCCCAGCTCCAGCCGGTGCAGGCGATGAGGTGGGAGTAAATCTCGCCCCAGCCCTCTAGTCCTTCCCCGTCGGCTCCCCCGCGGCGGCGGTCTCGGCCTCGATGGCTTTCCGCTTGAGGCCGGAAACGTCCATGACGGCTTCCATCACCTCGCCCATGTTGCCGACGTCGACCACGGCGGCGACGTCGTCGCGGGTGATGCCGGGATAGTTGCGCAGCAGCGCGGCATGCGCCGCATCCAACACCGTGCCGACGCTGGCGGCGTCAATGCCGCCGGTGAACGCGGCCAGCCGCTCCTGCAACTGCTCCAGCGCGCCCAGGTTCAGCGGCGGAATGATGTATTTCTTGTCGCCGAGCGTCACGGGGACGCCTTTGACTTTGACGATCTCGGTCATGCTTTACGCTCCAGAGCGCCCGGCCGGCGGCCGGGCTGGTGGGTTTACTCGGACAGGCTGTAGGAGATGACGCGGCCCATGGGGTCGGCGAAGGCTTCGAAGTCGAACTCGGGCACCAGGAAGTCATCCTGCTTTGTGGACAGGCTCAACTTGCCGGCGATGGCAGAGAACAGCGTGATCTTCATGCTGTTGCCCTGGTAGGGCAGGAACAGGTCGGCGGTGAACGCCGGAGCGGAGCCCATGGGCAGGTTCATCACCGTGGACTTGGTCGCATCCGGTGCGCTGGTGGTGTCGACGGTGTATTCGTAGTTAATGAATACCGTCTTGCCGGCGTCGGCCGTCGCGAAGGTGTACTGGCCGCCGGCGGTGACCATGTACTGGCCGGCAGTCGGCGCACTGGCCACTCGTTTCAGCGGCAAGCCCTTGCTGCCGATGACACCGAAGTCGCGGGTAAAAGTGCCGCCGTTCGGCGGGCTGACGGTGACTTGCGACGGGGATGCCGGGATGGCTTGGCCGGCGGTGTCGTAGTTGGCGGTCACCAGGCCGCCGGTCAGGGTCTGGCCGAAAATTATGCTGTTGAACATGGCGCCGAACAGTTGGGCAAATTTGGCCTTGCCGGTGATCTTGCCTTTGCCGCGGCCGACCGCGACCGGGAACTGGTTCTGGCCGTGCAGCGTTTTGTTTTCGAAGTTGATGTCGACGCTGCCTTCCTGCATCACGCCTACCATGATCGGCGTCGGGTTGGCGATGACATTGCCCAGGGCGTCTTTTTGCGGGGTGGCCCAGAGGATGCCCGAGCCGAATCCAAATTGCGACATTGTGGAGTCTCCATAAACGAGAGAGCCCGGCACGGGGCCGGGCTGGATTGGTGAAAATGCGGCGCCGTCAGGTCGCCAGGATGCGGAACGGCACGATGGCCACCGCCTGATCGCCGAGGCTGCCCTCGTCGGTTTCGATGTCGCCCTCGATCCAGCAGCGCTCAACAAGGCCGCCGAGGGTCTGGACGCGTTGCATCGGGTTGTCGGTCTTGGTCACGGCCTCGATCGCATCCAGAAGCGGGTTCATCACGGTGCCAGGCACACGATCGCCGTCGGTGCGAGCGTAGACGTAGACATCGACCAACAGCGTCCATTTCGTCGGAACGCCGCGGGCTGGATCGCCTGGCGCGGCTATCTGGCGCCCTTGAGCCTGGAAAAGAGCGGGCTGCTGACTCGAATCCACATCGCTCCAGTGTCGAAGCTTTCGGCTTGTGGTGCGCAGCCCGGGAATGGCTTTCAGCCGCTCAAACAGTTCGGCGTAAATTTGCTCTCGGTTCATCTGCGTTGAATCCCTTTCCGTGTCGCCTCCGACAGCGCGCTGACAATTTCGCTTTCCATTTCCGTCAGCGCAGAGCGTAGGAAGGACCGAGCCGGCAGCTCGACCTTGCGTGTGTGGGCCTTCACCGTGGCCATGCGCGGCGCAATGGGTTTGCCCCAGGCCTGCTTGACCAGCCGAAGGTGCTCGCGCACGGTCTCGGTGCCATCAAAGCCCAACTCCCAGCGCCGGCCGTACTCGACATTGGTGCCGACAAAGCCAGCAATCGAGGTCGTTCCCGCGCCGGCGATGCGCCGGTTGATCGAGCGCCGCAGGCGGCCGGTTTGGACGTTGAGCACTTGGCCGGACAGCTTTTCCGCTTTGACCTTAGCCAGCAGCCTCAGCGTCAGCCGGCCGATGGTGGTTTCGACATTGCGCTGCACCTGCGGGTGGACCTGCCGCAGGAACTCGATCGTTTGCTTATCGCCCACAATCTCGTGGCGAATCATATCGGCACCACCTTTCGATATTGGGTCAGCACACCGCGCGCAGCGGGGGAGAGTTCGCCGATGTAGAACGTCACCGTTTCGCCGGCCATGCTCTTTGACTGGTGGCCGATTCGGTCGCGCTCCTTGAAGCGCAGGGCAACAAGATCGATGCAGGCCTGCTCGATGTCCGGCGGGGTCGTGTCATAGCCGGCCTGGTAGGTGATAAGGACGTTCATGCGGCCGCGGGTGAATCGATTGCCGCCGAGCAGCGCGACCTTGGTCTTGTCGAAGACGAAGCTCGCGGGCTGGCCGTCGATGACCACACTGGAAACCTGGGACACCGGCCATGCGCCCAGCACCATCACGTCGTTTCCGTGGCCGTCGCGTCGTTCGGTGTATTCCTGTTTTGCGAAGCGCCGGCCACACCAGTTTTCGATGAACTCGCTGGCGGCGGTGATCAACCGCGTCAGCATTACATCGCTGGCGCTATCGGGCATGTTCAGCCATGACTTCGCGTTCTCCAGTGTGGTCAGCATGGCTTACTCCTGCGCCTGCTCGGCGCCGGCCTGGGGCGCGGTGGCGGCCTTGCGGCGGGACTGCTTTTGCTCTTCCTGCTGGGTGTCGAGCGGCGCAGGGGATCGCACCGGTGGCTCAAAGCCACTTTTCTGCCTCAGCTCCTCGGCGCCGGCCTGGGGCGGCTTGGGCTCCTTCTCGCGCGTGAAGCCGTGCGGCTCCAGCAGGCCGGCCAGGTTGTCGTGCGCTTCGATGAAGCCTTCATCGTCGGCATTGAACTGCTCGCCGCCCACGCTGACGGAGCTGACGCCCTCCGGGCATTTGAATTTGGCCATGTGTGAATCTCCTTGGTGATGGTGCTGCCCGGCATGGCCGGGCGGCAGGGGTTAATCCTTGGCGATGTTGGTGATGACGCCCATCGAGAACGGCGCGTAGTGCTGCAGCACGCCGTCGGCGTAAACGCCGTACTCGTAGCGGCGGGACCGCAGCGGCCATTCAATCTGGTAATAGTCCTGGCGCATCTTCATCTGGACGATGTTGCCGATGTTGTTCAGCTGGTATGGCAGGCGCTCGGTGAAGAAAAAGATCGTGCCGGACGGCATGTTCGGATGAACGCGGATTTTGACGCGCTCGCCGGTGATCTTGTTCAGGTAGTCGCCGACCACGGTGCCGGCCGAGATGGTCGCCGGATTCGATGCGTCGATCGACAAGCGCAGCAGCGGCGCGCCGCCGTTGGCGATGATCTTCTTGGTGACGCTCAGCAGTTCCTGGGTGCTGACGTAGATCGTCGACGGGCTCAGGCGGTAGCGGCTGTAGAACCAGGCAAACGCCTCTTCGAACTCCGCGATGCCGCCGGCGCCGTCGCTGGTCAGCGGGGTGCCTTGGCCGGCGTTGCCGGTGGGCATCACCTTCACATAGCTGTTACTGCCGGGCTTGAATGCTTGCACCAGCAGGCCGTCGAAGTCGAGCTGGCTGGTGGAGTTGTCGCTCGCCTGCAGTTCGCTGGCCGGCTGCGCGGTGGCCTGCGGCGCATCCTTCAGCACCACGCTGTTGATGGTGGACAGCGCGACCAACTTCTCCGCGCCGGCCGCGCCCAGATACCAGGCGTAGCCCACGGCGCCGCGCACGGTGGAAACGGTGGCGGTGAGCGAGCCAGTGGTGCCGGAGGTGGTGCCGGAACCAGGGGCCGACTTTTGCGCCGAGCCGCCGCCGAAGGTCTCGACGGTGCCGTCGGCGTTGTTGCGGCTGATCTGGCCGGGCACGCGGCTGAATGCCGGATCAAACGCCTGGCCGATGGCGCCATTGTTCGGGCCGGAGACATCCAGCCAGGCCTGCACGCCCAGGGCGACACAAATCACCGAATAGTTGCCGGCAGGCAAGTTGCCGCCGCCGTTGCTGGCGATAACGGTAGGGGTCGGGGTGACGCCCAGGGCAACCGAGGTGTTGCCGCCCAGGATCAGCCGCTCTTCCTCGATCATGGTGGATTCCAGCGTCTGGGATACCGCCAACGCTTTCACGTCCTCAAAGTTCTTCGACGCGTAGTTCGCTTCGAAGGTGACGTTGTTTTCGAGTCCGAAGCCGCGATAGGCGGCAAAGTAGTCGGCGGACTGGTGCTGGATTACACCACCGCGACGGCCTTCAGACACGCCGGCGCGCTGGTTGCCGATGTTGATGGCGGTGACCACCTTCCAGTTGGATTGAGTGGCGAAACCGTTGCCGACGCGCGGGATGCTGTTGCGCAGCGGAGTGATGATCGGGTAGAGCTTTTTGGAGGGGCCTTCCAGATCGTAGGCTTGCAGGCCGGTAGTGGCGCTGCCCGGCTGGATGTATGCCTTGAGGATTTCATCCGGCAGCACTTTCAATTGTGCGGCCTTCATCAGTTCCAGAGTTTCTTCGGTTTGATTCGCGCCCATGGCGTGTTTGCTCCTGTGAGGACATGAAAAAACCCGCCATTGGGCGGGTCGGGTTTAACGCTTTGTTTGTCAGCCGATGCGGCGGCCGGAGTGGACCATCTTGATCAGGCTGGCGACCTCGTTCGTGCTGCCGTCGCCGTTCTGCACCTGGGGCGCCGGGGTGTCGTCAGCGCCGCCGAGATCGTCGCCCTTGGTCAGGGCCTTCAAGACTGCTTTCGCGGGCTCCGGCGTGGCCTCCAGCTCCTTGATGCGCTTGGCGAGTGTGTCGCGCTCGGTGCCCAGCTTGGCAACGAAGTCGGCGGCGATCTCGCCCTCGGCGCAGCCTGCCGCGCCGCAGGCTTTCAGCAGTGCATCGTGGTCGCTGGCCTTTTTGGTGAGCTCACCGAATTGCTCGGCCTTGGCCACCTTGTCGGCCTCGTCGTCGTCCGCGTCCTCGGCGCCCAGCTGCTTGAGCAGCTTCATAATCTGGTTCAGGGTGGCCTGGTCGGTGTTGCTGTTGCGCCGGCCAGCCTTGGCCAGGTCATTTTCGCTGCCATCCACCTTGGCGAGGTCATCAGGCTTGGCTGCCTTGACCGCCGACTGCAGGCTGGCCAGCAACTCGTCGACCTCCTCGGCGGCCATGGCCTTCAGGAGCTCCGCGCCCTGGGCCAGCCACTCCCGCATCTGCAGAGGGATCGGGCTGTCGTCTTGCTCGAACTGCTTTTCGTACTCGGCACCGGAGACCAGATAGCCCAGGCTATCGAGCAGGTCAGCAAAGCGGCTGACGCTGTACAGGCCTTTGGCCAGCGGTTCGTCCAGGTCGATGCCGTCCGCTTTGTAGCAGGTGATCACCGCGCCCGGGTTGGCCGGGCGGTCTACCAGACTGATTTCGGCCAGGCGCAGGCCGGTGATGGTGTTTTTCTTCAGCTCGTCGCGACCAGTGACGCGGCCGCCGATGCTGAAGCCCTTGTAGACACCCGTCTTCACCTTCTTAACCGCCTCGCTGTCGACTACGTGAGCGCAAAACTTGGTGGTGCCGTCGTCGCCTACTTCTGCCTCCAGCGCAGTGCCGGCGGCCTTGGGCTGGTGCATCTCACGCACCGCGCCGAACTTCATGTAGTCGGGCAGGGCGGCTTTCATCGCCGCGGCGGTGATGATCTCGCCGTCCGAGTCCTCGCTTTCAGTCGAGGCGATGCCCCAGACCTTCAGCGTGCCGTCGTCCAGCTCCTCCACTTTCGAGATGTCACCGTATAGGGTTTTCTTGCTCATCTTCACTTCTCCGGGTTATTCGTCTATCAGGACCGGCACAACGTCACAACGGCAGTGCGGGTGTGCCGGTGCGGTCCCGCGGCCATGGGGGAAGGGTTTGCCGAGTGCCCGCCGCTGGCCGTCCAGTGCTGCACACGCGGCGCAGCAGCCGGCGCCGGTGATCCACTCCACGCCCTCGACGTCGCCGCTCTCCGTGTAGGCTGCAAGGTTGCCCTCGGCGTCAGCGAATGCCGACTCGGTTCGCGCGATCATCTCCGCGCGGGCGGCGCCGAAGACATGGTCCTCGCTGATGGCGCTGGCCAGCGTGCTGGTGGACCAGCCTTCCTCCGTTGCGGAGGTGACCAGCTCATTGACCCGCAGGCGGGTTGTCTCGTCGATGCGCCAGCGGGCGTCAGGGTTCTGGACGAGCTTTCCATCCACCCAACGCATGCCCACCAACTCGGCCGCCCGGCTGTCCGCGTAGGCGATCGCGTTCTGGTTGGCCTGCGCCAGGACATCCGCCGGCACGTCGCCAAGATCCGCGCCGAGCTGGCCGAAGCCGGCAGCGACACCATCCTTGGCCAGGGCGCGCAGACTCTTGCGAACCTGCTTCGCCAGCAAATCCCAGCGCGCGCGCTCGATGGCGTCTTCGAAGACGGTTGGGCTGTAGTCCATGGCGCCATCGTCTTTTTCCGTGTCGCCGTGCAGCGCCAGGTCAGCGAGAGAATCGGCCAGGCCGGCGAGGAACTGCTCAATAGCGCCACTCATCGCCGCACGCGCCCGAACAACCGCAGTCCGCTCGCGGTTGATCGGGCGAATGGCTTTTTTTGCTTTGGCCAGCGCCTCCTTGTCGCCGTCGTCGTTCTTGTCATCGCCGGCTTCGCCCGGGGCATCTGCCCCAGAGGCTGGGCCGTCATCGACCACTGGCGGGGCAGGGTTCATGTCGGCGCGTTGCTCGGGCGTCAGCGCCGGCAGGCCGAAGCGCTTGGCGCGGACTTCGTCGGGGTGCAGGATCTTCGCCTCGACATAGTTCTTGTCGATCTCGGACTGCTCCAGCGGCTTGACCGACTCTTCTTCGTGCCAGACGAACTCGATGTCGCTCCATCCGAAATGGCGCAGGATGATCCTGTCCATCAGCGCCTTGACCCATTCCTGCATCGGGGCGAGGCCTTCGGCCAGCGCCTGTTCGGCGCCGGTCTGCGCGGTGGCGCGGTTCATCTCCTTGATGAAGGGCTGCGGCGAGACGCTGAAGGCGTAGCAGATGATCCGCGCCAGCCATTCGTCCATCTCGTCCTTGAGCGCAGCTGCCTTGGTGTTGAATGGCTCAACACCCTTCGGCACGAATCGAGTCTTGCGCCGTTCGCTGTCGTTACCGGCCAGCACCGAGTTCCACCAGTCCTCAAACTGCCGGATCTGGTCCGCTTGCCAACTCTCAGGCACCTGAAAGATCAGGTCCGGCGTCGCGCCGTCGGTGTAGTAGGACATTTGGTGCGCCTGGCGGCGCAGCGCGATGTTGACGGTGGTGATGACCTGTTCCACCGGGCTATAGCCGTACACCTTGTGGGTGCGCGGGTTGCGCGGCATGTAGATCAGCTCCTCGCGGGTGTAATCGACCGCCGGCAGCCCCTTCAGGATCTGTTGGTATGCAGGGTCAGGCGGCGCCGGCGTCCTGCCGCCCTGGTCCAGCACCCGCTTGATCGTGGAGCCGTCTATCGGCTCCAGGGCGTACAGCGCACCGCCCAACGTCCGGCGTGGATAAACCGCGGGGGCATCAATCACCAGCAGGTCTTCCAGCAGCATGCGCAGCCAGGTGTTCCAGTCGTGCTCCTTGTCCGGGGACTGGAAGAACTCGACCAACTGGTCGCAGCGCGCGTCCGGTTCGGCGGATTCGTTCGCCGGCGTGCCGACCTTGTCCTTGCGCTTGACCGTCCAGTTCAGCTTGGCCAGCTGATCCTTGCGGGTCTCGATGATCAGCCGCATCAGGTCGTAGCTGTCAGCCAGCGCGCGCATCTGGGCGAATGTAACCGCTTCGTCCTGGCGCGGCCGGCTGTTCAGGTTGATGCCCGTCCGATAGTCCGACTGACGCCCGGCGACGCTCTCCGGCGCGGCCGGCGCCGGCGGCTCGCCTGGCCCGAACCACTCGTCGGGGACATTGCCGGAGAGCATGTAGCGCGCGCCGGCGACAACGCGGGCGATCAGTCCCTGTTCGATGGGGGTTATCTTTGGTTGAGCCATGGGTTTTCCTGTTGTTGCTGCGCTGCTGCGGCTCGGGCCTCGGCCTCCTGCGCAAGCTTCTGCAGGTAGTCGAGCATCCCGGTGTTGCCGCCGAATAGTTCGTGGAATGCGCGGGAAAGGCAGTCGATTTGGTCGTCGTTTATCCCGTTGGGGAACACCCGCATCTCGGAGATCAGCGCGTCGTTCCAGGGCGCGCGCAGCATCATCACGTTGCCGACGTTGCACTGAGCCGCAAACGGCTCGGCGCGCGTCACCTTGTCGCCGGACTCCAGCGAAGCGCTGACAGTTTTGCCTGCGAGGAGGCGGACGAAGGCAGCGACTTGATACTTGCCGGCTTGCGCGGGGTCTTGCGGGATGCTGACCTTGACGCTGTTGCCGTCGCGGTCTGCCGTGTTCTTGAGCGTGCTCTCCACCTCGTGAGGCGCGCCTTGCATGCGCACCATGTCGCCGATGATGAAACGGCCGTCGGGCGTAATCCCAAGCTTGCCGCCAGCCGTCCAGTCAGGCGCATGCCCGGGTTTGGGCACACTTGCGGCAAAATCCCAGCCGCGTACCCAGCGTGTGCCAGCGGGGATTGCGTCGATGATAGGTATGGCGTCGGGCTTGAATGTGTTGCCGTCGCCCGGTGATGGTTCTTGCTGGTACTGGCCGGCGAAGGTGTAGGGGCTGGCCCGCTGCATGATCTGCAGGCGCTCGACGGTGTGCTTCTCTGGCCAAAGGGCCGTGCCGTCATCCTGTAGGGCCTTCAGCTTGACGTGCTCCCACTTCTCGCCGTTTCCGCCATCCAGCAGCCAGCCAGATAGATCGCGCTCATGCAGGCGCTGCATGATGAGGATGATCGGCGTCTCAGGGCTGTTGCAGCGGCTCTCCAGTGTGTTCTGGAACCACTCGATCACGCCGTTTCGGATCGTGTCGCTGCGCGCCTCGTCGGCCTTGTGTGGGTCGTCGATGACGATCGCGCCACCGAAGCCGTCGCGCACCTTGCCGGCGCCGTAGCCGGTGATCGTGCCGCCAGAGCCTACAGCGTAGAAGACGCCGCCCTCTGTCGTTCCCCAGTCGTCCTTAGCCTGGCTGTCGTCTCGCAAGTGGACGTCGGGGAAAATCTCCCGGTATGCGGGCGAGCGCACGATCTCGCGAATCTCGGCGCTGTTCTTTGTCGCCAGCTTCCCGGAATAGCAGGTGTGAATCCATTCGCTATCCGGGCATTTCCCCATCGCCCAGGCCGTGAACATCACGACCGCAATCTCCGTCTTGGAGTACCGCGGCGGGATATTGATGACCAGGCGCTTGCACTCGCCGCGGAAGACACGCATCAGGGCTTCGCAGATGACCTTGTGCTGCCTGGCGCGGCGCCATTTGAATTTCTTGCGCTGCTGGAACATCCAGCGCACGAAGAAATAGAAGTCCTCGCGCGCCGCGATGCGTGCAGCCTCGCGTTCCTTCGCGCTGAACTCCCTCATGGTCAGACCTCGTCGATGATGCCCTTCAGAACCTCTTGGAACTCGGCTGCGCTGCAGAGCTGGGTTTGCTGCTGAATCGGTCCACCGCCAGGGCCTGTCAGTTCTTTCCGCACGCGGTCAGCGTACTTGTCCGGGTCGCGGGCCTTCAGCAGGAAGATCAGCAGCGTGTCGCTGTACTCGCGGATCGTTCCGCACTTCTGCCCCTTGTAGAACACCGGCTTCAGCGTGCCGTCCATGGCGCGCCGCACTGCCTCGTCTTCGAGGGCAGAGGTGCCCAGCTTGACCGCCTCGTCCCATGCGGCGGCGAATTCGTCGTTGCCGGCGCGGACCTCGTACAGGTGGCCGCGTGACACACGTATCGTCTTGGCCGCCGCCGAAACATTGGCGGTGTTCGACAGGACTTCCAGAAAGCGCGCCATTTTTTCAGCTGTCAGCTTTGTATGGTTCGCCATCGGCTTTTCTTTCAGAACTGGATCGCGCCCTTAGCCTTCAGCGCGGTGTGAACAGCGCGGGACAGCGCGTCGTTGAGCGATTCCCCTTCATCCGGTCGGGTGGCCAGGACGGTCACCGCCTCTTCCGGCGTGATGAAGTGGGACTGCTGGGCGAAGGTGACGAAGGTACGGCTGGCGGGCTGGCCCTCGCTTGCGGGGGCAGTCTCCCGGACCACGCCAAGGGAAACGGTTGCGGAGATAGAGCCGTCCTGGTTGACGTTTACCGGGCGAATGCAGAAGGACATCTGTTCGTTGATGGGGGTGAGGGTCAGCATTTGGAGCTCCAAAAAAAAATGCCCCGCGGCTGGCGGGGCGAGGTCATGAATCAGGCGGATTATTCATGTGGTATCTGGGGCGAAACCCTTGCATTATGGGGATGTGCAGAGGGTCTTGAGGAGGCCTGAAAACAAAACAGCCCAAACCATGGACGTGGTTTGGGCTGCTGCAAATATGGTAGTTTTGTTGCACCAGACTGTCAAGCTACTGGTGAACTACCTCATTTGTAATTACAGGGTATCGCTAATCACAAACGCCCCTGTGACGTCTGTTGTCCCTTCATTTTCAACGCCAATAGGATACTCAGAGTACTGGTGAGAAATTTGAATATGATTCTCACAGGTGCAGTAAATATCGTGCTCTGCACCATACAACACTTCCGGCCCCATCTGTCGGTCATCGGAACCAACAGTGTCGAATTCAAGCTCGGCCACATCAACAGTATGACTTCGCTGGCATTGGTTACATTGAACAATCAAAGTCCCCATTTTTACACCTTTTTTGTTAAAAGTTTACATGCAGGCAAAGGCGCCTGGACAGGTAGATATGGGCGATGACAACGTTCTCAAGAGGGGGATTATGCAGCGTCTCGTTCCTCGTATCTCAATGCCATGAGAATGTCAGATAGCGGTTCCTCCAGTGCGGAATAGGCCTGGTGCATCAGTCGCTCCATCTGTTTGATCACCGTCTTTTCGTACCGGTGGGCGGTCGAATAGTGAATGTTGTGCCGGTCGCCGAGATCGCGGCAGCCTGGCCCTTCGCCTGTAGCCCATTTCCGGATGATGTCCATGTCTGTGCGCCAGTGCCACTTGCAGGGCGTGAGCGTGGTCAGGTAAACAATCTCGGTTTCCCGCTGTACGTGCAGCGCCCACAGCACAGCACGCTGATCCGGCGGGAGCCGGTTGATCTTGGCCATCACCATCGCGCTTTGCGCCTTCAGGTCGCAGGGCGTCAATCCCTCGAACGCCGGCGATGTGTCCTCGCCAAATTTCTGCACCTTCACCATGCTGACGGTTTCGATCTGAAACGCCCAGCCTACCAGCGCGCGGATAGTTGAGAACTGCATATCGCCCTCGATTTCGTTTTGGTTTTGTTTGGTCATCACGGTCATGCGGCGAAGAGCGCGCCCTGTATTTCCTGAACCTGCACGGTGACGCCTGGTATAGCCCCGTAACGCTTGCGCTTGATCACGTCGCACACTTGCACGTCATCAGTCCACACAACGCCGTTGATGCCGTCGTAAATTGCCTTTTCGACGTTGTCGATGTCTGGCTTCTTCGTCGGGAGGATTTGGCCGGCGAGGGCGGCCGCCTGCTTTTTCTTGCTCCAGCTGGCAGGGATCGGGAGCGTGATCATCATGCGGACGTCGACAGGGCCTGTAATCAGCGGTCGTCCGGCCATGGCTTGCTGGGCAGCGATGGCGATCAGGGATTCGTAATTCGCGGTCTTCTCCGGCGTGTACATCCGTGCGAACTTGCCGCCGCGCGTGCTGACCTTCGGGCGGCCTTTGCCGACTGGTGCGCCGGGGACGGTGAAGCGGATCGGGGTCATGCCGCGTCCTCCATGTTGGTTTTCGTCAGGAACGGCACCAGGGACTCGGGGACAGGCTTGCGCGAGTCTCGGATCGCCTCGGCGGCCATACGCTTGCCATGCATCCCGCCCTTGTAGACGCCTCGCGCGGTCTCGTCGGCGATGGCGTAAGCCCATTCCAGCTTGCGCACGTTGTCACTCGGGAAGCGCATGCCTCGCGCTGCGCGTTTTACCTGGGCGATCTGCACTTCGGCCTCTTCGCGGGTCATCTTCGGCGCCTCAAGCTGGGCCTGGTTGTACTCCGGCGCCGGTGGCCGGATGTCCCGGGCGCAGCAGGCCGTCAGGAACTCGTCGCAGGACGGCGGGTGCTTGAACGTGGCCTCCAGGCCGTGCTTGACGTCAGCAGCGGACAGGTTCCGCAGCTTGTGAGCCCACACGTCCATTGCCTCCAGTACGCCGACGTCGCGGCCGTCATTCGGGCCGCCTTCGACCAACTTCCCCGTTCTGAATTTTTCGAGGAACACGCTTCCGAAACTGCCGCGGAGAACGCGGAAAATCTCCCGCACCGTGGCGCGGTCAAGATGGGATCGCTTCATAGCTGCCTCCGGTGGTGAAGTACTGATCGCCAACGCCGATTGCGTCGGCTGCGGCGGCGCGGCCAGCATCAGCACCTGGACGGTTTGCGGCACGGACCTTGGCGTCGGTTACACGCTGCCGGTCGGCGTTGAACTGCTGCTGGTCGAGCATCCACTTGCGGAATTGAGCCTCCCAGGCTTGCTGGTCAGCACGGGTCTCGCGGTGGGCTTGGTAGTGGGCCACGAAGCGATCGACTTCGGTCGCCAGATCCAGGCCTGACGATTGTGCTTTCGCCACGTCAACCCGTGCCGGTTGAAAGTCGTCAGGGACGGGAATTCCTGCGCGCGTATCACTCACATAGCAATCTACTGATTGCGTATTGGTGTCTGGTGACTGGTGAGCATTGCCTTCGCATCCTGAATCTATGCGTTCGCATGCTTTTTTCGATGCGTTCGCATTGCTAGGCTTGTGCGGCTCGGATGCGTTCGCATTGCCTTTGGATTGCGGTTGTAATGCTGTGTCCGGTGCGCTCGCATCGTCTTCGCATTGCTCCTTGTCCTTGTTCCAGCGTGCGTTCGCACTGCGCCGAGCCTTTTTTTGCTTATCGCGGAAACGCTCAATTTCCTGATCGCAGCGCGCGTTGTGGTAGCCGTCATCGGCCAGGGTGAAGAACTCGCTGAGGACGATTTCGACGGCCTGGCGCTCTTCCTCAGATCTGGCGCCGACCAGCCGCTGCACGGTTCGCAGATCCGCCGGGAGTGGGGTCTCCGTCGCGTAGTATTTTCGGATGAGCCGGCTATAGGCAGCATCCTCAACGAAAGAGAGGTGCGCCGTGGCTTCGGCATAGTCGCCGAGGTGATGCTCGTAATAGTTCATGTCTGCCCCCAATGAGCAATGCTGCGGGGTTCCATGCCTACCCCCTGACTCGCTGGATCATGCCCATGGTCACCGAGACCAGATCCCAGAGCGCGGACTCGATCCGCTTGGCTTCGGCCGGGCTGACGCGCTCGCCCCACTCGGATGTGGGCTGCTCTGCATCAGAAATCTCGCGTGCAACCTCGCCGCATTCCGTCGTCAGCCGGCAGCACTCGCGGGAGAGTTCTTTGAGGGTTATCTCCGCATCAGGCAGGGCAACAGTCACGCGGTTGCAGAGGGCGGCCAGCGCGTCGGCGATCGCAGGGTCTTGCGTGCGGTCGGTGATCTCTGCGGCCTCCTCCAGCGTCAGCTGGTTGGCGGCGAGGGTAGGGTTCAGCTTGTTGGCCAGCAGTTTGGGATAGGTCTTCATCGCTGCGGCCAGGCCGGCGATGCCGTTATGGTGGCTCTTCGCGATCGTCTGGGCCGCGGCTGTGATGTGAATGTAGCGGGAGCTCATGATTGCACCTCGCTATTCATGCATTCATCATTCGAGCTGACTGCTACGCTCGTATTGGCGTCCCAGATGTCAGGGCGGAGATCGGACAGAAGAAATCTCGGGTCAGCCTTTACTATGCGGCGGCAGAGGTCGGGGCTTGGCTTCCTGAGGCCTGCGCCACATTGATACAGGTAGACGTGGTCTGTGCCGGCCGCTTCTGCTAGAGCCTTTCGCTCCTGCGCCGTCATGGTGTTCAGCTTCATGCTCATCTCCAGGGTGGTGATGAGGCGATATTAGCAACGTGCAAATGTTAAAGCAATAGCAACGTGCACATGTATTGGGTCTTAGCAAAATGCTATAAGTGAGATATGAGAGTTGAAGACATCAGACTGGATAATTTGCGGACCTTAGTGACTGAGATGTCCACCATCGCAGCCGTCGCCCAGGTCGCTGATACATCCCCATCTTATTTGAGCCAGATATTGAACCGCGTGCCGTCGCGTACAGGTAAGCCGCGTGATGTTGGTCCGGATTTGGCCAGGAAGCTGGAGCAGGGCTGCGGTAAGCCAATGGGCTGGATGGATCACCCTCATCCTATAGGCAGTGGTGGCCAGGTGCAGCGAATTGAAGCCAGTTCTCTGGAGGAACTCGCCAGCATATTGGGTGAGCTGGAGACAAACACCCTGCACAAGCTGATAACCGATGCACTGGCCCAGCACGCCAAGAAGGTGTAATGAAGGTTGAAGATGTAAGACTTGAAAACCTCCGGGCTTTGGTGGTTGAGCGATCTACTATTGCTGCTGTCGCACAAGTTTCAGATACATCACCTGCCTATCTATCCCATATCCTGAACGGTGTACCCCTTCCGAGCGGGCGCCCGCGCGGTGTGGGGCATACACTTGCCAGGAAGTTGGAGCAAGGTTGCGGCAAACCAACTGGATGGATGGATCGCCCCCATCCATTATGTGGCGACGGCCGGGAATTAAAAATAGAGGCGCGTTCTATGGAGGAGTTGGCCCATATCCTTGCTGAGCTTGAGACAGAAACATTTCTCAACCTGATGCGCGATGCGTTGATTCTTCGCTCTAAGAAAGCATAATGGCGCCGGGGGGCGCCATTTATCACGAGAAGAACTTCAGGATTTTCCCAACCTCACCATCTGCGCCGCTCAATCGCAGCTTTCCAGACGGCAGGATCTGAACCAGCAGCTGGGCGATAGGTCCTTCTTCGTTGTCCGCGTCCACGATTGCCTTGAAGTGATGGCAGTTTGTCGCGTGGATGCAGGGGTGATTCGTGTTGCTACTTTTACCGCATTGCATTTCTTACTCCGTTTCTTCGTCGAGCGTAGGGCCTGTCATTTGTCACTATGTTGTTGTGTTGTGACGATATTTTCCCATTTGACGGAGTTCAGTGTCACTTCCCCAGAGGAAGTCAAAACTGTACACAGTATTTCTACGTATTTTTGAAGCAAGTATTTAAGAGTGATGAGCTATTCGCATGCACCAATCTTGAACATCAATTGTTCTATAGTGTTGGCGGAATAACGGTCCATGAGCTGGTTTATGTGGTAATCCACGCCTTTTCTCGTCATGCCTAATTCTAATGCTATCTCGTCTTTTTTTAATCCCTTGTGACAATACAGTTCTATTAGTGTTTGCTGAATTACTTCCATTTGGGAAGTTTTTCTGTTTGAAGCAAAAACTCTATAGGCAACGTCCACCAGATCCGGCATTAGCACTTCCAGCAAATCGCGAGTCTCCCGGTCGTCCTCTATCTCTTTCCCTATCATCGACAGAATCACGCGGCAGTCCTGCCACTCTCCAATGTACGAAAGACCGTATTGCATCTGGTTTTCTTTGATTGCCCGCGCGAACTGCTCGTCGAGTTTTGTCCGAGGCTCCAGCGTCGTCAGCATCGGCGACCACGGAAATACTGCGCCGGCTGGGCCGTAGGCAACAGGGTCAACGCGATGGAACTGGTTTGCTGAGTACGTTGCGATCCAGGCTTTGGGCCAGCCGAGGTTTATGTTCAGCGCTTTGTCGAACCCTTGGTCGCCGAAGAACGCCACCAAGATGAGCGGTAGGCCGCCGGCGGCCGCGCGCACCAGAGCCAGGGCCGCTTCAAGATCGTGCGCAGTCCTTACCTTGATTAGCACGCGCCTGAGCACCGCCACGTCATGCACCACGGCGCCAGTCCGCTGCCTGAAAAGCTCCACGGCCTCCGGCAGGTTTGAAAGCGTTATCTGCATTAAGACCTCCTCATTGTTCACATTAGGTCATTTTTTGGTTGCCTTTGTGCCTCCGAACAGCTCGCATGCCTCCCTTCTTCCTATTTAGATACCCAGTTTGCTGAGCAACGTGCGATTGGTCGCACGACAAAAAAGCAACATTGCTAATAAAAATTAGCTCGTTGCTATTGCATGTGCATTCGCTCGTTGCTATTGTTCAGTCACCAGCCCAGCACACCGGGCACCGATCTCAAACAACCTGCGAACAGCACCACCCTCGCGGCTACGGCCTGCAAAACTCGGTTGAGGGAGAGCGCCTGGAATGCGACAGGCGCGAATAGGGCACCGCCAGCAAGACTGCACGGGCCTACGCAAAGGAAGCCAAGCCCACCGTGGCAGAAAACGGGGGAGTGAAGTAGAAGGCCGCTTCTAAACGAGGCGGCACATTGAAGCGGCGGCGTGGAAAGCAGACACGCAGACGTGGCGCGGGTGTCCAGACTAGATCTGGCGGTAGGGGTGAGAGTCCCGCTTGGGCAGTGTTAGCCGATGGAGCAATAGAAGTTAGCCTCCGAACCGCGTATCGACCACAGAGCCGGAGTAGCGCCCGGCCCGCTTCAATGTGCAGCAGCAGGACTGGTGACCACGGCCAGGCAACCGAGCAAAGGACGCGAACGGGTGGAGGTGCGTCGTAGCCCACGGAAAGGCGCAGTTGAAAGCCGGCTACCGTCCCCCAATGAATTTGGCTCGATGGCAAGGGTGGCGAGGGGCAGCGCAGACGGTCGCATGCCAAGCGACTCCGGACAACGTAACCGGCAGCAGCAAACAGGGGTGCGGCGCCCTGAACCAACGGCTGATGCGTCGGGAATGCGCTGGAAAGTTCGACGGAAAGCTACCGCAGCGCTGACACCCCGGAAAGACGGGGACAGATTTCCCCCGCAGTACCTTGGCCGCCCGCGCTCCCCGCCGGGCGGCTTCTTTTTGGAGGTCACAGCATGCCTCACTTCATGATCGGCTGGCTCAGCGACGCCCAGGCGCAGCAGTTGCGCGCCAACGGCGAGTGTTTGCGCTTCATGTGGTTCAGCCGCCGCGGTACACCGGTTCACCAAGTCGTGAGGGCGCGATGAGCTACGCCCTTCAAACCATCGCCATCAGCATGGCCATCGTGCTGTTGCTGGCGCTGCAACCTTACTGGAGTTGATCACCATGAGCCTACAAAACCTGTCTTGCAAAGTGCTTGCCGACCTGGGCCGGCACGGCGCCGCGATGGCGGCGGAAGAGATTGACCACCTGGCCGTCGAGCACGAGATCGATCTGATGCTCGCTGATCCCGATTGCTGCCGTGCGATGGGGCAGCGTTTCTTCGAAGAGATGTGGGAGAGCGGCCGCCCGGAAGCGCTGGAAGCCTTGTACATGTTCCTGGGGCAAGACCTGCTGCGCAAAGTGTTTGACGGTTGCCCGATGGGTGAGCCGATGCAGCCGTTGGTCGCTGCGGTGCGCACTTTCAACACCGCTGCGGCGCGCGACCAGATGGATGGCCGGGCCGACGATGAACGGGAGGCGGCGTGATGGAGCACACCCAAGAGCCGTGGCGTCTGGGTATTGGCTATACGGTCATTGCTAATGATCCTGTCCCAGAGATGCCGGGGTCAGAACACGTCGAGTACTACGGAGGCCATTTGATTGCGGAGTCCGTTGTGCATCGAAACGCCCGCCGCATCGTGGCATGTGTGAATGCCTTGGTCGGCTGGGATACTGCAACGCTGGAGCGCTATGCGCAGGGCGGCGCGCCGGGTAATCCAAACCTCGGTCAGAGGTTTGCCGAGCTGAATATTGCACGCAAACAGCGTGATGAACTTCAGACTCAACTCGCCAATTCGAATGCCGCTTTGGCCGCGATGGCTGAGGAGCGTGATCACGCTTGGGCAGAGCTGCGCGCGATACGCGAGGCAATTGGCGCCCGGCCGGAGGAGTCCACCCTCGACGAGGTGGACTGCAAACTGCATCAGCGCACCTTGCTACTGGCGGCGCTTTCCGGCTTGGTCGAAGACATCCAAGGCCTGATGACCGAGAGCGAGGGTGTAGCCGGCTTGCACCTCAACGGAGACGTGGCACCGTGGCAAGAACTGGAGGCCGGTAGCCGGTTTGAGCGGATATCCCACCTGCCCGACGCCGTCGCTGCGCTCTTCTCCGTGGAAGGGCTCATCGCATGATCGGCCACAACACCGAGCTGCGCGACTTCATCCAGATCGCCCAGGGCGCCAGGGCCAGCGAGCTCGTCCCCAAGGTGCGCAGCAAGCCAGAAACCCCGGAACACCGCCGCCGGCGCGGCGACTACTGGCAGCGCCAGCTGGAGCGTGAGCTCGCCGGCGAAGACCCAATCAACGACAAGGCCGCCTGAGCGGCCTTTTTTACGCCCACAGGGCGAGGAGAAGAACATGCAAATTACCAAGGTTCTGCTGAAGCAATGGTCCGCTTGCCGTGAGGGCTATCAATGGTTCATCGCCAAGTTTCCTGCGGGCGAGGGCTCCTACCACGACATCGTGGTTGCTCTCTATGACGACAAGCGCGCCGCAGATGCTCGCTGGCTATCCGCGAAGTGCTTCGAGCACTTCGGCGACGAGTTCCTGCCGGTGGAAATGGCTTCGATCGATGCGGTAAGCGCGTCGATTATCAATTCGGAGTTGCCGGAGGGAGAGTTAAACAGCAGCGGCGACGACGCCCAGATCGGCAGCAGCG
>NZ_LDUI01000013.1:0-10471 GCF_001043555.1 Chromobacterium sp. LK1
GTATCGCTGAAGCGCAGCAGACATTGAGCAGGTTCTAAGGAAAGCGCCCCAGGGCGGCGCACGGCGATGCCGACGCGCAAAGACACGCCAGGCTCTCAGAGCCTGGCGCGCGTCTTCTCTCATCCGGACTATCACCGTCGGCTTCGGCTTCTCACCGAATCTGCTGACCCGCGCATCATGGAAACGGCTGCGCGGCGCTCGCGGGCTCGCCGCCGGCACTCGCCGCGGCATACCGCCGGTGGGGAGTTTCACCCCGCCCTGAAGACCGGCACAGCATAAAGGCGGCGTAGAAGTTGGACAAGCCCAGCCCCATCGCGCATAGTCAGCGCATTCCAATTGCAATGGAGCGATGCATGACCCTGAAGCTGCCGATCTGGCTGATTTTTTGTTTGAGCGCCGGCGCCGCCGTCGCCGCGCCCACCCCCACCGCCAAAGCTGAAATCGATCACCTGCTGGACTATCTGGCCAAATCCGGCTGTGAATTCAACCGCAACGGCAGCTGGTACGGTTCCAAGGAGGCCCGCGATCATCTGAACGACAAATACCAGTATTTGCTGAAAAAAGACTGGGTCAGCAACGCGGAAAGCTTCATCGAACGCGCGGCCACCCAGAGCAGCATCAGCGGCAAAGCCTACCAAGTGCGTTGCGGCGCGGCGCAGCCAGTGGCCAGCGCCGGCTGGCTGAAAGCAGAGCTGGGCCGCTACCGCCAGCGCAAATAAGCCGTTCCACGGGCGTCCGGCCGGCAATCCAGGCCTGCCGGAGCGCCACGCAGCTGTTATAATCACCGCTTTCCTGTAATCCAGTGTTCTTTTCCCGATGACTGCTGCCCAGCTGCTGGCCCGACTCAAGGCCGACCTCCCCTCTTGTCTGATCCGCGACCGCCACGCCTTGCGTCGCAAACTGAGCGACGCCGCCGAGCGGCTGAAGAAGAACCAGCCTGCGGACAAGCAGCTGGCCGACATCCAGTCGCAGATCGAGCGCTCCGCCGCCAAGGTGGCCGCGCGCCGTGCCCATCTGCCCAAGCCCGATTTCGACGACGCGCTGCCGGTCAACCAGAAACTGGCCGACATCAAGGCCGCGATCGAGCGCCATCAGGTGGTGATCATCTGCGGCGAAACCGGCTCCGGCAAAACCACCCAGCTGCCCAAGATCTGCCTGGAACTGGGCCGCGGCGTGCACGGCCTGATCGGCCACACCCAGCCGCGCCGGCTCGCCGCGCGCTCGGTGGCCAGCCGCATCGCCCAGGAACTGAAATCCACGCTGGGCGAGCACGTCGGCTTCAAGGTGCGCTTCACCGACAAGCTGTCGGACAAATCGGTGATCAAGCTGATGACCGACGGCATCATGCTGGCGGAAACCCAGACCGACCGTTACCTGGAAAGCTACGACACCATCATCATCGACGAGGCGCATGAACGCAGCCTCAACATCGACTTCCTGCTGGGTTATCTGAAACAGCTGCTGCCGCGTCGGCCGGACCTGAAGGTGATCATCACCTCGGCCACCATAGATGCCGACCGCTTCTCCCGCCATTTCGACGGCGCGCCGGTGATCGAAGTCTCCGGCCGCACTTATCCGGTGGAAGTGCGTTACCGCCCGTTGGCGCAGCGCGACGAAGACGAGCGCGAAGTGGAGATGGAAGGCGCCATCGTCGACGCCGTCGACGAGCTGTCGCGCCAAGGTCCGGGCGATATGCTGGTCTTCCTGCCCGGCGAGCGCGAAATCCGCGAAACCGCGGAAAAACTGCGCAAGTCCGGCATCCGCGGCTACGAAATCCTGCCCTTGTTCGCGCGGCTGTCCAACGAGGACCAGCAGAAGATCTTCAAGCCTTCCGGCGGCCGCCGCATCGTGCTGGCCACCAATGTGGCCGAAACCTCGCTGACGGTGCCGGGCATCAAATACGTGATCGACACCGGCCAGGCGCGCATCAACCGCTACAGCCCGCGCGCCAAGGTGGAACAGCTGCAAGTGGAGAAAATCTCCCAGGCGGCGGCGCGGCAGCGCGCCGGCCGTTGCGGTCGCGTCGAGGCAGGCATCTGCGTGCGCCTGTACGGCGAGGACGACTTCAACCAGCGCCCTGCCTTCACCGATCCGGAAATCGTCCGCTCCAACCTGGCCGCGGTCATCCTGCGCATGGCCGCGCTGCGGCTGGGCAAGGTGGATGCCTTCCCCTTCCTGGAAGCGCCGAGCAGCCGACTGATCGCCGACGGCTACCAGGTGTTGACCGAGCTGGGCGCGGTGGACGACAAGGGCGAACTCACCGGCGTGGGCAAGGAGCTGGCGCGGATTCCGGTGGACCCGAAAGTGGGCCGCCTGCTGCTGGCCGGCCGCGACTTCGGCTGCGTGCGCGAAGTGCTGATCATCGCCGCCGCCCTCAGCGTGCAGGACCCGCGCGAACGCCCGTTCGAGGCGCGCGAGGCGGCCGAACGCGCGCAGGCGCGCTTCAACGACGAGAAGTCCGACTTCCTGTCCTTCCTGCACCTGTGGGACTTCTTCGCCGACGCGCTCAAGCACAAGAAATCCAACCGCCTTCTGATCAACACCTGCCACGAGCACTTCCTGTCCCATCTGCGCTTGCGCGAATGGCGCGAATTGCACGCGCAGCTGGCCGACATCGCCAGCGAGCTGGGCCTGATCAAGCGCGAACAGGCGCACGCCGACGCTGAGCAGCCGGACGCGCAGATGACGCAGAAAAAGCGCCAGCAGCTGGACGCCGTCGCTTATGAAAACCTGCACAAGGCGCTGGTGACCGGCCTGATCGGCAATCTGGGCATGAAAAACCAGGAAGGCGACGATTACCAAGGCACCCGCGGCGTCAACTTCCACGTCTTCCCCGGCTCCGGCCTGAAAAAAGCCAAGCCCAAATGGCTGGTGGCGGCGGAACTGGTGGAAACCACCCGCCTCTACGCCCGCTGCGTGGCCAAGATCGAGCCGGAATGGGTGGAAAAGCTGGCGCCGCACCTGGTCAAATACCATTACTTCGACCCGCACTGGGAAAAGAGCCGCGGCGAAGTGGTGGCCAGCGAACGCGTCACCCTGTACGGCCTGACCCTGGTGCCGCGCCGGCCGGTCAGCTATGGCCGCATCGCGCCGGAAGAAGCGCGCGAGCTGTTCATCCGCGGCGCGCTGGTGAATATGGACTATGTCAGCAACGCGCCCTTCTTCCAGCGCAATCAGCAATTGATACGCGAAGTGGAGCAGCTGGAGCACAAGGCGCGGCGTCAGGACGTGCTGGTGGACGAAGAGGCGCTGTTCGCCTTCTACAGCGAACGGATTCCGGCCGAGGTGGTGGACGCCGCCAGCTTCGAGGCCTGGCGCAAGGAGGCGGAAAAGACCGAAGCCAAGCTGCTGCACCTGACGCGCGAAGAACTGATGCGCCACGCCGCGCAACATGTCACCGAAAACCAGTTCCCGGAATGGCTGGAGCTGGAAGACGGCCGCCTCAAGCTGCGCTACCGCTTCGAACCCAACCACCCGCTGGACGGCGTCACCCTGGACGTGCCGCTGGCCATCCTCAACCGCCTGCAGCCGGCCGCCTTCGAATGGCTGGTGCCCGGCATGGTGCGCGAGAAGCTGCAACAGCTGATCAAGGGCCTGCCCAAGCAGATCCGCCGCTGCTGCGTGCCGGTGCCGGACTTCGTCACCCGCTTCCTCAGCGTCAATCCGGATCAACAGCAGCCGATCGCGCCGCAGCTGGCGCGCTTCATCCTGCGCGAAACCGGCGGCGTCAAGGTGGACATCGACGACTTCCGCGCCCAGGAGCTGCCGGCCCATCTGCTGTTCAACTTCCGCGTCATCGACGACGGCAAGCAGGAAATCGGCCTGGGCCGCGACCTGCTGGCGCTGCAAAAGCAGTTCGGCCAGGCCGCCCAGCTGACTTTCCGCGACACCAGCGCGGAATTCGAGCGCGATGATGTCAGCAGCTGGGACTTTGGCGAACTGCCGGAAAGCATACAGTTCGCCCGCGGCCGCCAGCAGCTGACCGGCTATCCGGCGCTGACGCTGGAGCAGGACAAGGTGGCGATCCGCCTGTTCGACACCCAGTTGATGGCCGAGCGCCATCACCGCCAGGGCGTGATCCGGCTGCTGCAGCTGCAGCTCAAGGAGCAGATGAAGCAGCTGTCCAAGGGCCTGCCCGGCATGACTCAGCTGGGGCTGCAGCTGCGCGCGGTGGCCAATGTCGACGAATTGCTGGCCGACGCCATCGCCTGCATCTGCGACCGCGCCTTCATCGGCGACGACGCGCTGCCGCGCAATGAGAAAGCCTTCAACGAGCAGAAAACTCGCGCTCGTACCCGGCTGCCGGCGGTCAACCAGGCGGTGACCCAGTATCTGGGCCAGGTGGCATCCGAATACGGCCCGCTCAGCGTCAAGATGCAGAAGCACAAGCTGGGCTACGAGCTGCAGCAGCAATTGGCCAAGCTGGTTTACAAGGGCTTCCTGGCCGCCACGCCGTGGAGCCAGCTGCCGCACTTGCCGCGCTATATGCGCGCGATGGGCTTGCGCATGGACAAGCAGCCGGCCAATCCGCAGCGCGACGGCCAGCGCGGCGCGGAAATCCGCGACCTATGGCAGAAATGGGAAACCCGGGTGGCCGAGGACAATGAAGCCGAAGGCGCGTCCCAGGCCTTGCTGGATTTCCGCTGGCAGATCGAGGAACTGCGCGTCAGCCTGTTCGCCCAGGAACTGAAAACGCCATACCCGGTGTCCGCCAAGCGGCTGTTGAAGCTGTGGAGCGAGCTGCCGCGCTAATGCTCGCCAGACCTTGAACTGGCTCGCCCTGGCATGAGAAAACGGCGGCGTCGATAAAGACGCCGCCGTTTTTCTATGCGCGCAGCACGCCCTTCAATGCACTGGATGCGACAAGCCCGGTCTATCGCCCCAGGCCAGCAGGAACAAGCCCATCGCCAGCCCCACCAGGCAGAAAATCATCAGATAGCAGGCCAGCGCCAGCGAGCTGACCTCCATCCACAGCGATAGCAAGACCGGCGTGAAGCCGCCCACCACCGCGTAAGCCACATTGTAGGAAAACGACAGGCCGCTGAAGCGGATGGGCGCCGGAAACGCGCGCACCATCAGAAAAGGCACCGCGCCGACGATGCCGGCGAAGAAACCGGTCAGCGTGTACAGCGGATGCAGCCAGCTCACATCGTGGCCCATGGTCTGGTAGAAACACCAGCTGCTGACGCCCAGCAGCAGGCTGCCCGCGGTGAACACCGGGCCGCCGCCGAAGCGGTCCACCGCCAGGCCGGCGACGATGCAGCCCACGCTCAGCGCGACGATGGCCAGACTGTTGGCGAACAGCGCCTCCACCGGCGGCACGCCGAACTGCTTCTGCAAAAAGGTGGGCGTCATCAGAATCACCACCACGATGGTGACCGACAACATCGCGGTGGCCGCCATCGACACGGCCATGCCCAGCCGATGACCGCGCAGCACCGCCTTCAGCGGCAGCTCGGCGGACAAGGCCTTGCGCGCCTGCATTTCGCTGAACACCGGGGTCTCGTGCAGCCAGCGGCGCAGATACATCGCCACCAGGCCGAAGACGCCGCCGATCAGGAAGGGAATGCGCCAGGCACCGCTTTCCAACTGCTGCGGCGTGAACAACAGATTCATCGCCATCGCGATCAGGGAGCCGAACAGAATGCCTATGGTCAGCCCCGAGGTAATGATGCCGCACGCCAGGCCGGTGCGGCTGGGCGGCGCGTGCTCGGCGACGAACACCCAGGCGCCGGGCACTTCGCCGCCTATGGCCGCGCCCTGCAATACGCGCAGCAGGAGCAGCAAGATCGGCGCCCACACGCCGACGTCCTGGTAAGTGGGCAGCAAGCCCATCGCCAGCGTCGGCAAGGCCATCAGCACGATGCTGAGCGTGAACATGCGCTTGCGGCCGAACAGATCGCCGAAGTGCGCCATGATGATGCCGCCCAGCGGCCGCGCCAGATAGCCGGCGGCGAAGATGCCGAACACCTGCAGTTGGCGCAGCCAGCCCGGAATGTCATGGGGGAAGAACAGCTTGCCCAACACCAGGGCGAAGAACACGTAAATGATGAAATCGTAGAATTCCAGCGCGCCGCCCAGCGAGGCCAGGCCCAGCGTCTTGCAGTCGTTCCGGTTCAGTTTGCGCGCGGGTGCCGCGGCGGCGCTCGCCGTTTGAGTCATATCGGGTCCTTTGGTTTGCGGGCGCTTATTTCTTGAACGGGTTGATCGCCGGGGCCTCGTCATGATGAACGATGCCGAAGCGGTTGCGGATCAGCGAATTGAGCACCGGCTGGCGATGGCGTATCCACAGCGTGGTCGGCACCGGCTGGCAGCCCATGCGCGCCTTGGGCTCCAGCGCGGTGCGGCCGAAGATCACCCGGCGGCCGCCGGCGGCCAGCGCCGACTCTATCGCCGTGTGCAACAGGCGCAGATACAGCGGCAGCGTCTTGGCCGCGGCGCGGTCGAAGCCGATCTGCGCGGCGGTGACTTCCGCGCCGTCTTTCAAGACCAGCAAAAAACCCAGCAGCGCGCCATCGCGCCACAGGCCGCGCAACTCCGCCCGCTCCGGTCCCAGCGCCGCCATCCGCCGCCAGTAGTCGGCGGTCACCGTCACCGGCCGCAGCGTGGCATTGTCCTGCACCGCCAGGTAGAGCTGCTGCATGCGCTGCGCCTGCGCGTCCACCTGCTGCGGCGTCATCACGCCGATTTCGCAGCCGGCGGCCTCGATGGGCTTGAAGATCTGCTGGCGGATGCTGCTGCGGTACTTGGAAGTCATGCCGGCCAGGTAGTCCTCGTAAACACGCCAGTCCTCGGCCAGCGGCAGCACCATATTGGGCTCGGTCTGCAGCATGCTGTAGCTGAGCTTGCCCAGCGCCCGGCTATCCTCCAGCGCCGCCGCGTCCAGGTCCTTGACCAGCACGAAATCGATCTGGCCGTTCAGCTTTTCCGCGCGGCGGATGCGGTACAGGATTTCCGCCACCGCCTGCCAGCGGGTTTGCGGGTCCAGCTCCGCGGCGAAAGCCACCCCATCCAGCCCGTAACTGAGCATATTGCCGCAGACCAAGAGACGCTGGCGCAGCCGCGGCTTGATGTTCTGCGCCAGCGCCGCGCGCAGCGAACCCTCGGCTCGCGGCCCCGGATGGGCATGCATGGTTTCCAGGCTGACCGCCAGCAATTGCATCGCCGCGGCCGCCACCGGCACGCCGTCGCGGTAAGCCATCGCATAGCGGACTTCGAAGTCGGCGAGCCCGGACTGCTCCAGCGCGCGCCAGTAATCGCGGGACATCAGCAGCCCGCGCGGCGCGGTCAGACGGTCCCAGTGTTGGCCGTTTAGGAAGTCTATGCGTTCGGAAAAAACGAAATTCAGCGTGCTGGCCTGGCGCAACCTGCGGCGCAGCTTCCAGCCGTCGCCCAGTTGCCGGGCCAGTTGTGTGATCTTCTTGCTCATGATATGGGCGGATGTGCTGTTGTTCTATGCGTGACAATCATGCCAGTGTGCCGCAATGCCAATCGGGCAACAAGCATCCTCAAGACATGCCCTCGGCCAATTGCCGACGATAGCGCTCCGGCGAATAGCCCAACTGCTTGTTGAACATGGCGATGAAAGCCGACGCTGTGCCGTAGCCCAGATCGGCGGCGATATCCTGCACCGCCCTGCCTTCGCGCAGCCAGGTCAGCGCGCGCAGCAGCCTTACCCGGCTGCGCCACTGCACGAAGCTCATGCCCAGCTCGCGCTGGAAATGGCGCGCCAGCGTGCGCTCGGTGCCGTATACCCGTTGCGCCCATTGCGCCAGCGTGGTGTTGTCGGCCGGGTGGGCGCGGATGGCTGCCAGGATGGGCGCCAGCTGGCGGTGGCGGCTGTCCGGCAGATAGCTGTGCTGGTGGCCGGCCTGGACCAGCCGCTCCAGCAGCAGTTCGGCCTGGCGTCGGTCCCATGGATCTTCTATCGCGGTGACGCCGCGCTGGCAAAAGTCCTCCAGCAAGGCGCGCAGCAAGGGCGTTTGCGGAATCAGGCAGGGCTGGCCGGGCAGCCGCGCCGCCGCCTCGGCGCCGATATAGACCGAGGTGTAGCACATCGCCTGGCGCACCGAGGCCGAATGCCTGACCCCGGCCGGCACCCAGATCAGAAACTCCGCCGGCGCCGCCAGCAGGCGTTCGCCCTGTTCTTGCTCGACCAGGTCCAGCTCTATCAGGCCCAGGCTGATGCGGTTGAGCTGGCCCCAGCGGTGGCTGTGCGGCGTGAACTCGGTCTGCGGCGTCAATTGATCGTAGCGCAGATGGATGGGCGCTGGCTCCGGCAAGCGTTGATCCAGTTCGGAATAGTCCAATTTGTCGGTTTCCCTGTATTGCAATGTCTGCTTTGCGTTATATGGCACTAATCAGACAGCGTTACACTAGCGGCTGTCAATGTCGCGCCACGCCATAAAGGCCGGCGCCGCGCTCTCGGAGTCGTTCACGTCATGAACTCATTGTTTCCCATGCTGGCGGTGCTGATCTGGTCCGCCAACACCGTGGTGTCCAAGGCCGCCGCCCAGGCGCTGGACCCGGCCGCCATTTCCTTCTACCGCTGGCTGGTGGCCGCGGTCATTCTCACCCCGCTGTGCCTGCGTCCGCTGCTGCGCCAATGGCGCGCCATCCGCCCCTGGCTGGGCCGCTTCAGCGTGCTGGCGGTGCTGGGCATGGTGATGTTCCAGTGCCTGGCCTATTACGCCGCGCACAGCACCAGCGCCACCAATATGGGCGTGATCTGCGCCTTGGTGCCGCTGCTGGGCCTGGCGCTCAGCGCGGTAGCTTTCCGCCAGCCGGTGGGCGCGCACGCGCTGTTCGGCGTCGCGGTGTCCTTGCTGGGCGTGTGCTATCTGCTGGGCCAGGGCCGGCCGCTGAGCCTGCTCGACGGCGGCGTCAACCATGGCGACGCGCTGATGCTGATCGGCTCACTCTCCTACGCGCTGTACGGCATTCTGCTGCGGCGCTGGGCGCCGCCGTTCGGCAGCTGGACCAATCTCTATGTTCAGGTGCTGCTGGCGGTGCTGATGCTGGTGCCGGTGGCGCTCAGCGCGCACAGCCTAGCGGTGCCGCCGCAGGGCGTCGGCCTGGTCGCCTTCGCCGGCATCGCCTCCTCGGTGCTGGCGCCCTATTTGTGGATGCGCGGCATCCAGCGCCTGGGCAGCGAACGCACCGCCATCTTCATGAATCTGCTGCCCTTGTTCACCGCGCTGATCGCCAGCGCGCTGCTGGGCGAGACCATACACGACTACCACTGGCTGGGCGGCGGCCTGATCCTGCTCGGCGTCAGCCTGAGCCAGGGCGGCTGGGCCAAGCTGCGCGGCGCCTTCAAGCCCGCTTAAGCCGGCCCCGACTTGCCGGATCGGCTGCCCCGACAGGGCGGCCGAAGCCTCAGGGCCTGTTCAACGTCTCGCGAGCACAGGCGAGGCAAGGCGAAAACGAGCGATAAAGCGGAATGCACAAACGGTACATGAGCATTTTGAATTCGTACTCACCATGCAACGCTTCACGAAGCGCAGCAGGCTTTGCACAGGCTCTCAGATCCAATCGTCCGCGGGAGCGCTGCGCTCGCTGACGACCTCGCCGGTGTTGCGCACCCCTTGCGGCTCCACCAGCATCAGCTTGACCTCATGCTCGGCATAGGGCTTGTGCTCCACGCCCTTGGGCACGACGAACATCTCCCCGGCGTTCCCCCATACCGGCGGCCTGTCGCGCAAATCGATGCGCAAACACCCTTCCTGCACGATGAAGACTTCATCGGTCTCGGCGTGCCGATGCCAGATGAAGTCCCCCTGGATTTTCACCAGCTTGAAATGATAGTCGTTCATCTGGGCGATGATCTTGGGACGCCACTGTTCTTGAAACAACGCGAACTTCTCCTCCAGCCTGACGGCGCGAAAACCACGGGGCATGGCAAGGCCTCCTCTCTTGATTCGAGTCAATTCAGTCCGAGCTTGGACCGTAGCACGGCCTCCAGGCCGCTGCCATGTGGCGTGGTCCGACGCCAAACGGGCGGCCGCGCCGCCGCTTCGCCGCGCTGGCACATTGCCCTGGGTGCGCATATCGCCTAAGCTCTGTAACAAAACCGCAGTCGGCGCGACCGGCCATGACAATCTCTTTACCGTGGAACCCGAAACCATGTGCCAGTTATTGGGCATGAATCGCATAACAGAATAAACTCATTGATTTTATTGTATTTATTTTTGAACGACAATTTTATTACTCACAATATTACTCACAACCATTTGTAGTGCCCCTCCTTAAGCTGCCCGGTTTACAACCTTCTCCATCCACGCAGAAACATCCAGCAATCGCCATCTGCTTGAAGTGCCGATTTTTATTGGTGCGGGGAACTCTCCCTTCTGGATTCGTCTGTAAATTGTTGAGTAATGGAAACCAACCATTCTCTCAACCTCTTCTAACCGCAAGAATCGATCCTGCATACTGTTTTCTCCAAATAGTTAGGGCCGCCCTCGGGCAGCCC
>NZ_LDUI01000014.1:0-48772 GCF_001043555.1 Chromobacterium sp. LK1
CCTTCGCCAACCCGGACGGCAGCATCCTGCCCGGCCAGTTCGTGCGCGTGATCCTGCAAGGCGCCAAGCGCAGCAACGCCATCGCCGTGCCGCAGCGCGCGGTGCTGACCTCGCAGCAGGGCAAGATGGTATGGGTCGTCGGCGCCGACAACAAGGTGCAGCCGCGCCCCATCACCGTGTCCCAGGATGTGGGCCTGGACGTGCTGGTGGAAAGCGGCCTGAAAGCCGGCGACAAGGTGGTGGTGGACAACATCATCAAACTGCGCCCGGGCGCGGACGTGAAACCGCATCCGTTCAAGGCCGACGCCAGCGCGCCCGCAGCTGCGCCCAAACAATAAGGCAAAGGGGTAACCATTCATGTTTTCCGCCTTTTTCATCAGGCGGCCCATTTTCGCGAGTGTGATCTCCATCGTGATCACACTGGCGGGCCTGGCCGCCCTCAAGGCATTGCCCATCGAGCAATACCCGGAAATCGTGCCGCCGATGATCTCGGTGAGCGCGAGCTATCCGGGCGCGTCCGCCGAGGTGATCGCCAATACCGTCGCTTCGCCGCTGGAACAGGCGATCAACGGCGTGGACGACATGCTTTACGTCCAGTCCACCAGCTCCTCCAGCGGCAAGCTGTCGCTGAGCGTGACCTTCAAGATCGGCACCGACGCCGACCAAGCCACCATCAACGTCAACAACCGCGTGCAGTCGGTGTTGTCGCAGCTGCCGGAAGAAGTGCGCCGGCAGGGCGTGAACGTGACCAAGAAATCCTCGGCCTTCCTGCAGGTGATTTCGCTGTTCTCGCCGGACAAGACCTACGACACCCTGTTCATCAGCAACTACGCGCTGCTGAACGTGGTGGACGAACTGAAGCGGGTGCCGGGCGTGGGCGACGTGATCAACTTCGCCGGCCAGGACTACTCGATGCGCGTGTGGCTGAAACCGGATCGTCTGGCCCAGCTCAAGCTGACGCCCAGCGACGTGGCCGCCGCCATCCGCGAGCAGAACGCGCAGTTCGCCGCCGGCAAGGTGGGCGCGGAACCGGTCAAGGGCAAGCAGGACTTCACCTACACCGTGACCACCCAGGGCCGCCTGTCCGAGCCGGAAGAGTTCGAGAACATCATCCTGCGCTCCAACCCGGACGGCTCCGCCGTGCGCTTGAAGGATGTGGCGCGCGTGGAACTGGGCGCCTTGTCCTATGACTTCACCGGCACGCACAACGGCCGCCCGACCATCCCGATCGGCATCTTCCTGGCGCCGGGCGCCAACCAGCTGGCCACCGCGCAAGCCGTGGAACAGACGATGCAGAAGCTGGCGGTGAGCTTCCCCAAAGGCCTGAACTTCGCGATCCCCTACGACACCACCAAGTTCGTGGAAGTGTCGATCAAGGAAGTGTATTCCACGCTGGGCGAAGCCATGGTGCTGGTATTCCTGGTGGTGTTCCTGTTCCTGCAGAACTGGCGCGCGACCCTGATTCCCTGCCTGGCGGTGCCCGTCTCCATCATCGGCACCTTCGCCGGCATGTACGCCTTCGGCTTCACCATCAACACCCTGACGCTGTTCGGCCTGGTGCTGGCCATCGGCATCGTGGTGGACGACGCCATCGTGGTGCTGGAAAACGTCGAACGCCTGATGACGCAGGAAAAGCTATCGCCGCTGCAAGCCAGCTTCAAGGCGATGGACGAGGTATCCGGCGCGCTGGTCGCCATCGTGCTGGTGCTGTGCTCGGTGTTCATCCCGGTCGCCTTCCTCGGCGGCATCGCCGGCCAGATGTACAAGCAGTTCGCCATCACCATCGCGGTGTCGGTGTCGATTTCCGGCCTGGTGGCCCTGACCCTGACCCCGGCGCTGTGCGCGCTGCTGTTGAAGGAAGGCCATCAGCATCCGGCCCGCTTCTTCGTCTGGTTCAACAACTGGTTCGATCGCCTGACCCAGGGCTATTCCCGCGGCGTGGTGTTCCTGATCAAGCGCAGCGCGGTGGGCATCCTGCTGTTCGCCGGCCTGATCGCCATCTGCGTTGGCCTGTTCCGCATGATCCCGTCCAGCCTGGCGCCGGACGAGGACCAGGGCTACATCATCGCCGCCGCCTTCCTGCCGGATGGCGCGTCGATGCAGCGCACCTCGGCCACCATGACCAAGCTGGACGCGATGACCAGCAAGAACCCGGCGGTCAAGGACGTGATGAGCTTCGCCGGCTTCGACATTCTGACAGGCGGCAACAAGACCAATGCCGGCGTGTCCTTCATCACCCTGAAGCCGTGGGATGAGCGCAAGGCGCCCAATCTGTCGTCACAGGCGGTGGTGGGCGATACCTTCGCCAAGGGCATGATGGGCATCACCGACGGCATCGTGCTGGCCTTCAACCCGCCGCCGATCTCCGGCATGTCCAATACCGGCGGTTTCGAGGCCTATGTGCAAAGCCGCGGTGGCGCGAGCTCGGTGGAACTGGGCGAAGTCACCAAGAAACTGGTGGCCGCCGCCGCCAAGCGTCCGGAACTGAAGGGGGTGCAAACCACCTTCTCCGCCAGCGTGCCGCAGATCTACGTCAAGCTGGACCGCGCCAAGGCCAAGTCCCTGGGCGTGCCGGTCAACACCGTGTTCGACACCATGCAGAGCACCTTCGGCGCGCTCTACGTCAACGACTTCAACAAGTTCGGCCGCACCTTCCGCGTGCAGCTGCAATCGGAGGCGGATTTCCGCACCCGGGTTGAAGACCTGCGCAACATCTATGTGCGTTCGCAGGACGGCAATATGATCCCGCTGACGGCGCTGGTGACCATCAAGCACACCACCGGCCCGGAAAGCCTGGAGCGCTTCAACATCTTCCCGGCGGCCAAGCTGGTGGGCGGCCCCGCCCCAGGCTTCAGTTCCGGCGAGGCGCTGAACGTGCTGGAAGCCGTGGCCAAGGAAACCTTGCCGGACGGCTATACGCTGGCGTGGACCGGTTCCGCCTTCCAGGAGAAATCCACCAGCGGCTCTTCCGCCGTGGTGTTCGGCTTCGGCATGATCATGGTGTTCCTGATCCTGGCGGCGCAGTACGAGCGCTGGAGCCTGCCCATCAGCGTGCTGATGGCGGTGCCTTTCGCCATGTTCGGCGCGCTGATGGCCAACTGGCTGCGCGGTCTCGCCAACGACGTCTACTTCCAGGTGGCCTTGGTCACCCTGATCGGCTTGTCGGCCAAGAACGCGATCCTGATCGTGGAGTTCGCCGTCCAGCAAATGGAAGAAGAAGGACTGAGCGTGGTCGAAGCCGCCATCGCCGCCGCCAAGCTGCGTTTCCGTCCTATCGTGATGACTTCGCTGGCCTTCGTGCTGGGTTGTATGCCGCTGGCGATCTCCAGCGGCGCCGGCTCCGCCAGCCGCCACTCGATCGGCACCGGCGTGGTGGGCGGCATGTTGGCCGCCACCTTCATCGCCACCTTCTTCATCCCGATGTTCTTCATGCTCATCATGAAGTTCAGCAAACCGAAACAGCCTCAGCCTACGGCCGAGGCAGGAGACAAGGCCGATGCTTAAACGCGCCCTGATTCCCTCATTGGTGGCGCTGGCGCTGACCGCTTGCGCGGTCGGCCCCGACTACAGCCGCCCCAAGCTGGAGCTGCCGGACAGCGCCCAGGCCCAGAACCCGGCCATCGCCATGGACTGGTGGAAGCAGTTCAACGATCCGGTGCTGGATCAGTTGATCGCCGAAGCGCTGGAACACAACCAGGACCTGGCCGCCGCCGCCGCCCGCGTCGACGAGGCCGCGGCCCAGGCCGGCATCGCCCGGGCCCAGCTGCTGCCGGCGCTGAACGCCAATGCCGGCTACCAGCGCGGCCGCACTTCGGCCACCACAACTACGCCGGGCGCGCCGCTGGTCAGCGACGTACGCAATGCCAACCTCACCGCGTCCTGGGAACTGGACCTGTGGGGCAAGCTGCGCCGCGGTAACGAGGCGGCGCGTGCCGACTTCGCCGCCAGCCGCTTCGCCCGCGACAGCTCCAAACTGGCGATCGCCGCGCAAACCGCGCAGACCTATTTCCAGCTGCGCGCCTACGACGCTCAGCTGGACATCGCCAAGCGCACGCTGCAAAGCCGCGAGGAATCGCTGAAACTGCAGACCAAGCGCTTCAAGGGCGGCCTGATCTCGGAACTGGACCAGCAGCAGGCCGAGGCCGAAGCGGCTTCCGCCCGCGCCAAGGTGCCGCAGATCGCCAGCGCGCTGGAACAGACCGAAAGCGCGCTGGGCGTGCTGCTCGGCCACTCGCCCAAGCAGCTGGTGGCCGGCGGCATCCAGCGCGGCCAAAGCCTGGACGCGCTGTCGGCCCCGCCGGAAGTGCCGGCCGGTCTGTCCTCCAGCCTGCTGGAGCGGCGGCCGGACATCGCCGCCAGCGAGCAGCAGCTGATTGCGGCCAATGCCCGCATCGGCGTGGCGCGCGCGGCCTACTTCCCCAGCATCAGCCTGAGCGGGGCGCTAGGCTCGCAAAGCCTGTCGCTGGACACCCTGTTCACCGGCCCGACGCGGACCTGGAGCTTTGTCGGCAATCTGGCGGCGCCGGTGTTCAACTTCGGCCAGACCGGCTACGCCGTCGACGCGGCCAACGCGCGGCAGAAGCAAGCCTTGGCGCAGTACCAGAAGACGGTGCAGAGCGCGTTCAAGGACGCGCTGGACGCCTTGTCCGGCTACGGCGCGGCGCGCGACATCCAGGCGGCGCAGACCACGCAGTTCCAGGCCTTGAACAAGTCGCTGCGCCTGGCGAACCTGCGCTACGACAACGGTTACGCCAGCTATCTGGACGTGCTGGACGCGCAGCGCAACAGCTTCCAGGCCGAGTTGGGCCTGGTCAGCGCGCGGCTGGACCATCTGAACGCGGTGGTGGGCCTGTACAAGGCGTTGGGCGGCGGCTGGGAAACGCCGGCCAAGTCCTGATCCGCAACGTGCAAAGACAAACCCCGCCTTGGCGGGGTTTTTTATGGTCTGCTAGTCAAGCTTAAGCCGGGCAAGCCGGCCAGATCACGTGATCGATATCGGCTACGGATTCGGGCATGTCGCGCAGTTGCTTGCGATAGGCCTGCCAGGCCGAACGTTGCTCGGCGCTGTAAGGCGCATCCGGCAACTGGGTTTTGTCGGACGCCACCAGCCGGCGGTCGCGCTCAATACGCAACAATTCCAGCTTGGCTGCGCGGATCAAACGGCTCGCTGTAGCCTCATCAATACCCAGTTCTGCCAATTGGTCGGCGGGTACATTAATCATGCCGTTAGGCAGTTTGGCAATCATCAGCATAGGAGTCTCCAAGAGTTAAGCAGTCGGTGCGTCGACAAAGGCGTTCAGGGTCTGCGGCGGCGCGATGCGGCTGGCCAATGCAATAGGGCTGGCCACCCAGCGGGTGTTGACATGCTCATAACGCGCCAATTCCCTCTCCTCCCCTTTCCCATCATGAAAACCAAAGTTCAAGGGCAAATTAGAAATGACTCGATAATTCAAACCGCCGCCACGCAGATAAGCTCCACTCAACACCATATTGCACTCAGCCAACGTTCCCTCCGGAAGGCTGTTGTACGCCGGCTTATTCACATCTATCCGATTTTGCTTGCAATACATCGCATGGGCGACATGCGACACCGTCGGGTTATAGGTTTCGCTGAAGCGCTTGATTTCGAGAAACTTGGCATCCCCACCCCAAGCCACGTCGCTGCCCTCCATTTCCAGCAGCAAGCCCGCCTGATGCACACTACTGGCATTCAACGGCCGCTCCGTCTCGGCGCCATTCCACGCATAATGACGAACGATGGATACCTGATGGACTCCGACATCCCCCGCGGACTGGAAACGCCACCACACCGGATAGAAGAAATCCTTGCTGCCGCCGATGGTGAAATCGATGACGATGCGGCGTTCCGGCGTATTCTCCTTGCGCCAATCCTCCATTTTCTGAATATTGACATCCACGCGCCGATCGATATCGGCAATCTTGCCGTTTACCGTGCCGGTCAAGGCGTTCGACGCCTGTACCAGTTCCGCGATATTACTTTCCAAGCTCATCATGCTCTCCAATAGTTCATCACAGAGTGGATTGAATTAAATTCAACCATGTGTTCGTTCACCGCCCTTCCGGCGTGAACAGCTTCAGCGCTGACATGGAGACATTGTGTCACTTACGGAAAGCCACGGCTTTTAAGCCGCTTTAGCAAAAAAGGCGAAAACCGCGCTCCATGATGCGGAAGCGCGGTTCATTCAGATTTAGCCAAGCCATTTGCTCGGCTCGAGCATGCCATGCTCGGCACGCCGGCTTAATATCACGGCTTGATTTTTTCCAACTCAGCACTCGTAGCAGATTTTTGATTGCTCCAGACCCGGCAGGCATCGATGAAGACACTCATCTTCTTGCGTTCATCTTCCGAGCCGGTCCGCAGCACATTCAACTGCACATGCACAGGGTAATAACGATGGATATAAGCGGCGCAAGCATCACGCGCCCATACCACCGCAGGCCGCTCCAGTCCTTTATCCGTCACGATCAAGCCAATATCATCCTGCACATCGGAATAAAATTTCATTTCAGTACTCATATCAACTCCCTGATTTAACGATTGCTGTTATTGATATTGGCAAATACGCCGCCGAGGCCACTGATCGTGCTATTACCAATCACATCAATAACAGGATCAAAAATATTGTATAGTTGCGGCAAGCGAAGCCCTGGATTCCATAAACCAGGAATAATTTGCGGCAACGCCAGATACAACTGATCACCTACCTGAGCATTGGACAAACCAATATCAACATGGGTATAAGCCCCAGCGTGAGCTGATAGAAAATGATGAGTAGTCTGATTCCAAACTCCTTTTTTACTGTTATCCATCCAGTTCCAGTCTCCTTGACCAATCACCTTGTGATACAGCGCCACACTGGTAAAAGCGCCCATCTTGACGTGTTGATAGGGAACAAAAAAAACATAGGGACCGAAGCCCTCACTGACCTTCTTCACCGTCAAGTGCAGGATATTGAAATTGGCAGAAAAGTGCCGATCATCGCTCTTCATATACTGCAATAACTCGCGAACGATGGGCGGGCGGGATGCCGGCTCTTCTCCCGGCGTCACAGGAATCAATGCCGCATCGAACTTGCCCCAAAAATCCCCACCAGCATGTACACCCAAAGCTAGCGGCAGTTTCTTATCACCTTCGCCCCCCACTGCCGTCATCCGGGCATTGAAATTCACGGCGATGGCCGGATGCTCATTCCAATGACTGGTTCTCCAATTATTCAACTCGGTGATTTTCTGACCGACTTTCTGATCGATTTCACCAATCTTTCCATGAACGGCATCGGTCAAACCATTGGCCGATTTCACCAACTCGGCGATATTGCTCTCCAAACTCATCACACTCTCCTAAAAGTTCTACCGCGATACATGGCCTTGACGACCATCCAAGACAACGCGTCCCCAGGCCTCAGCCTGGAAACGGAAACACATAGCAATGGGGAAGTGCCGGAAGCGGCGCGGGAAAAACAGGGATCACTACGGGGATGGCCATATCGGCCAGGGGGAATGGGGCTGCGACGCAGCCCCGGCGCTCATGCGCCCAGGCGTTGCTTGACGAACAAATGCTGCATATTGACGATGGCCGCCGCATTGGCAGTAGCCAGCTCCAGGCCGGAGCGTTTATCGGCGGCATGTTCCTGTTCCAGCGCCTGGCTGCGGTTTTGCAAGGCGGTCACTTGCGGCTCCAGCGCCTGCAAACGCCCGTCCTGCGCGCGGATGCGCTCGTCGCGCCCCAGGCCGCGGTTGGCTTCGCCGATCTGGGCCGCCGCCAGTTCCGCCAGTTCGCTGGCCAGGCTCAGATTGAGGCCGGCGCCGCTGGACTGGATGGTGACGCTGTCCGGCGGCAGCGCGTTCAAGGCCAGGTCATAGGCCAGCAGCAATTGCACATCCGCCGCCTTGTAGGCCAGCGCCGCCTTCGGGTCGGACCAGACCGCCAGCAAGGTACCGTCCGCCAGGATGAAGCCGATCTCGCGCACCCAGAACGCCTTGGCGTCGTCGGCGATGGCGGTCAGATGGATCTGGGTATTGCCCAGCCGTTCGCCGCCGGCGATGGGATAGCGCGCCTGTTCGCTGCGCAAGGCGGTCTGGCCCTGTGCCGGTGCGTAAGCGCCGTCGCCCAAGGCGATGTGGGTGATCTGCGCGGACACGCCGTCATTGCTGGCGCGCCAGATTGCGGCCAGACCGGCGGCGGTGATAAGAGGTGCTAAAGGGGTGCTCACAACGATGCCTCCATGGTGACGTGGACCACGCTATAGATTTGCGCGGCGGATGAAAGGGCCAACGGCTGCTGCGGCTCCAGCCGCATCGGCGCCGCTTCTGCGCTGCGGCGGATCAGCGCGCGCGCCTGAGCGGCCGAGGCCAGGCCCAGACGGCCGTTGAAACGCGCGCCCAGCTTGAAGCGGTAAGTGCTGCGCGCCGGCTTGGCCAGCTCCACCATGCGCCGCAGCCGGCGGTAGAGATCGGGATTGAGCAAGGCCTGGCCGGGCAGCAGATTGTCATTGGCCCAGGCGGTCAATTCGAAGGTGTAGGGCGCGGCCGGCGGCCGGCGCTGCCACCATTCCTCCAGTTCCACCGTCACGCCGAGGATGCGGAACACTTCGCGCAGCGCCCAGGGCGTACCCTTGTGGCGGTGCAGCTCTATGCTCTGCTTGATCAGGTCGCGGCGTTGTTGCTCGGTCTGGGTCAGCAACCAGCCCTCGTCGCCGTCGATGTGGAACTGTTCGGCCAGCAGCGGCAGCAAGTCCGGCTTGACCGTATCCACCAGATAGACCAGCAGACCGCCGGGATCGATGTCGCCCAGCCGTTCGCTGAGCTTGGCCAGCGGGCCGAAACGCGCGTCGCGCGCCAGCAGATTGGGCGTGATGTCAGCCATCCTGGCCTCCGGTCATTTCCAGCTGGATGCCGGTGCAGTGCGACCAGCCCTGCGGCGGCACCACCCGGGTGGCGGCCGGCTCCAGCAAAACCACTTGGTAGACGCCGGGCACCGACAGCGTGGCGATCAGCTGCGACGGCACGATATCGCGGCCCAGCCGCTCCGCCTGCACCTGCACGAAAGCGCCGACGGCGGCCTGCGCCTGCTGCTGCACCGTCTTGGGGTCGACGTCGCGATACGGCGTCAGCCGCGCGCGCACCTGGTAGCCGTAATCCTCCGGCGCCAGCACCTCCACCAGATCGGTCAGCGGCCGCACCCGGTCGGCGCTGCAAGCGGCGGCCACCACGCTGAGCAGGCTGTCCGGCGGCATGCCGGTCTTGGTCAGCGGATACAGGCGCACCACGCCGGGCGGCACCTGGTTGGCGCTTTGCAATTCGCCGTTCTGCTGTTGCAGGCTGGCGCTGATCACCGCCACGTCGGCGATGTCCTGATGCGCGCGCAGCGCGTGGTGGCGATAGGAGGCGGCGCTGCCGGCCACGCTGAACGACTCCGGCGCCAACCGGATGCGCGCGCGCAGGCGCTCGTCGTCCTCGGCGTCGGCGCCGCCGGCGCTGGTGTCGATATTGACCACGCTGGCGTCCACCTCCAGCTCATCCACCAGGGTGTTGATCTGGCCCGGCACGAAGCCGTTGCCGGCGGCGCCCGCTTCCACCGCGCTGACCGGCACCTCGATGCTGCTGCTGCCGGCCGGCGCGATCTGACTGGCCAAGGACTGGAACTGCACGCCGCCGCCGGCCACCAGGGTCTGCGCCGGAATCAGCTGCGCCAGCGTCAAGGGCTGGGTGAAGGCGATGCGCACCGTGCAGCGCGCGTGCTGGGCCGGCAGCCGGCTGACGCCGACCAGCTCGCCCAGGTAATCCAGCATCGGCGCGCGGGCGAAGGCCACCAGGTTCTGGCGGCCGGCGTCGTTGAAGGCGGCGCGGGCCACGCTTTCGCGGTAGGCGATCAGGTCGATCAGCAAGCGTTCCACCTGACCGGGATAAAGCGTCTTGCCACTCATTTTCTGATAGGCGTCGATCAGCTCGGCGGTGACGGTATGCGGATCGTCATCAATGAACTTGGGCAAATCTGGGGTCATGAAAACACGTCCTTGAATGGAGCGCCGCGGCCGGCACGGAAGGTCGAAGCGGGGGTGGATGGCGGCATGATCCGCCATCAAGCCACCGCCTGGCTTTTAAAGCCGTTTGGAAAAGAACTTGAACAAATTGCCGGCGCGGCCAGCTTCGGCCTCCGGCGCGGCGGCGGCGAAATCGCCGGCGGCCAGTTGCTGCAGCCGGGACAGCGCCTCGTCGGCCGCCACACGCGCCGCCGCCTCGTCCGCGGCCTGGCGCACGGCTTCCTTGCCCTTCAGGCGCGCGTCGCGGATGGTGTACAACGCCTGCTCGCAGGCCGCAGCCTTGGCCAGGATGCTGTCCGCCGCCCGCTGGCCGTCCCAGCCCTTGGCCTCGGCCCAGGAGCGCACCGCCGGCGGCGCCTCGCCCTTGTAGCCGGCGTCCTTGAACGCCTGCGCCTCGGCGGCGGCGCGTTGGTATTCGGCCAGGCGCAGCTCGCTGCCCAAAGCCTCATTGCGCGCGACATCAGTGGCGATATCGATATCTCGCAGTAGTTGTTCTTGTAACTCCCCTAGCACAAACTGCGGCTCCGGTTGATTACCTTGCTGCAACCAGAGTTCATATTCATCCCACCAGCGGTGCCCTTTAGGGATATACGCCCCATCGACAACTCGAATCACTCCATCCGGCTGCTTGGTTAAACGATACATGGCATTCACCTTCACTCCCCCTATAGATTCATTAAATCTCAGCATCCGCCACCCAGTGACATGCAACCCAAGTAATACTTGAGCCAGTAGGGGGAATCATATTTACAAACTTGGTAGAACTGCTCTTAGCTGCGGGAATCACGCCATTTCCATTACTCGTAGCCATTCTATCAACCGCACCCAAACCGTCATAAATCACAATAGCCGGCTCAATCCGTTTCTCTACCATAAACGGAATGGTCATATTAATTTGCTTATCACCAGAAGTGCCGACATTCAAATGAAACATCTTGCTGAAGATAGCCGGTGCGAAAGCGGAATCGGCTCCATAGTTTTTAGCGGGGAAGTCATTTAGCGGATAGCTTTTCTCAAAATACCGCTGACACAAAGTCAGTTCTTCGCCAAAGCTGCGATACTCAAACGGCGTCGCCACTGGGCTCTCCTCCAACTGCACCTGAGCAATATCGAAAGTGCCGGTTTGCGCGCCGGTAATCGCATTCAAGGCTGGGTAGGCATCGCTGTACGACACCCCAAGAAAAACAGCCAGAGAAGCCTCGTTCCCCGGTTCGCGCCCCTGTAGGCTGGGCGAGGAGAAAGAGAAGACAAAGCGTTGCCAGCGGCTGGTCAGCTCCACTGGAACCGCCTCCAGCGCTCTGATCTTGTCGGATGCGGCTGGCGGTCGTTTCAGCCACTGTTCAACATAGGCCACCATCTTGCGCGGCTGATCCGCCTTGGCCCAGAAGCTCAGCGTCATCCGCTTGCCGGTGAAACGCCGCAGGTTTTCCACCGGCTGGCATACCTGGCAGTACTCGTTGACCTTGCTGGCCGGCGGCTTGCTCAGCGTCAGACGCATGAAGCTCGTCGTCGCCCCCAAGGTTTCGGTCTCGGCGATACTGGCCGCCATTCGCGACAAAGTCGCGCCGCCAAGCGGGCCGCCACCCAAATCCAGAAACCAACGGTCCACCGAGCCATAACCGCCCACAGTCTGACTGGCGCCGCGCTGCCAGACGTCAAAACCGCCGTTGATCAGCACATTGCGACGATAAGCTTGCGTCGGAAAGCCTTGTAGAGGATGGAAGTCGCGCGGCTTGGCATCCCGCTTCGCCAACTCCTCGGCGATGCGCTGCTCCACTGCGGAGCGCGTGGCCAGCACCACGCTGGGATCCACCAGCAGCGTTACCGCCGCGGTATTGGACACCTCCAGAATCATGCGCACATAGAGCTGCTTATTGGCGCCGGCCGCCAGCAGCGGCTTGTAGCTCTCCGGAAATTTGCCGATGGCGATCAGATCGCCGCGGCTATCGAACAAGCCCACCTCGCGGATGTAAAAGCCGCCCACCGTATCCGGCAGCACCGCTTCCGCCACCACCCAGTTGGGATTATTCGGGTCCACCGCCAAGTGGTTGAGCGCGCCGCGCCAGGTTTCATGCTTGAGCGCGGTCTGGCTCTCGCTGGGCGTGTAATACCCGCCGTTGTCGCCGTCGCCCACCGCCATCTGACTGATCTGCAGCGGCGCGCCGTTGGCTTGCGCCGCCGCCAGCTTGGCCTTGCCGCTGGCGGTGAGAAGCGTGAAAAACTCATTGGCCATCGATTGCTCCTGGGAAGGGTTCTAGGGATCTCATGCTGCGGGATAAAGCGTGACCATCTCGACGCTGGCGTGCGCCAGCGCCGCGTTCAAGCTGGCGCGCTGTTGCAACGATTCGAGCTGGAACGGGTAGACCGTGGCCAATTCGCCGCCCTGGGTGGCCAGCGCCAGCACCGGCACGGCGCTGCGGTTGCTCAATACCAGCGCCAGCAGCTCCAGCACCGAACGGGCGTTCTTGTATTCGTTGATCATCGCCTCCAGCGCCGTCAGCGTGGCGGCGGCTATGCCGCGCGCGGCCAGGTCGATGTGGATCTTGAAGTGATAGGGCTTGCCGGCGTATTCGAACCATTCGCTGATCTGGCCGGACAAGGCCAGCGTGGCCAACACCTGCTGCAAGGACCAGCGCGTGCCCTTGCTGCGATGCAGATGGATGGACTGCTTGATCAGCTCGCGTTGCTGGCGCGCGCCCTGGCTCAGGCGCCAGCCCTCGTCGCCGGCGACATGGAACTGCTCCGCCAGCGCCGGCAGCCAGCCGGCGTCCACCTGGTCCACCAGATAAACCAGCAGCGTGCTCAGATCGGCGTCGCCCAGCCGGGTAGTGAGCTGTGCCAGATGGCCGAAGCGCGGGTCATTGGCCAGGATATTGGGCGCTACCCCGCCCGCCTTCGCCACGGCGCCGCTCATAGCTGCAGCTCGGTTTCGCGGATCACGCCATCGGCCAGCCGCCACTGCACGGTGAGCCTGGCATCGCCGTTGCCGCCCACGCTGTAGAGCACCCGCGCCACGGTCACCCGCGGCTCGCCGTATAGCGGATGGCTGATCGCCTCCACCGCCTCGCGCACCACGTGCGGCCGGGCGCGGTCCACCGGGTAGTCCAGGTAACGGAACAAATCGCTGCCAAACTCAGGCCGCAGCGGATCGCTGCCCTTGGGCGTGCCCAGGATGATGCGCATGGCCTGATGGATGTCGTCGAGGTTCTCGACGATGTCAGCGGGGGATGCCTGATCGCGGGCCTGCAAGGCCGGCTGCCAGTGCAAGGAGGAGATGTCGGATATTCGGGTCATAGCGACATGATGCCGCAAGGCCCGACGCGGGGCTTTTAAAGCCGGTTAGGGAAACAATTGAATCAAAAGGGAAATTCGCCGACAGCCAGGCGCGCCTGTTCCAGCAAGGCGTCCGCCCGCGTCCAGTCGCTGTGGCGGCGTGGTCGCGCCGCCGCTTCGTAGGCCTGCATCGCGTTATCGATGTAATCCTGCAGGCCGGGCGTGGCCGGGCCGTACTCCGGCGCGCCGCCGGCGGCCTTCAAGGCCAGCAGGCCGGCCAGCTCCGCGCGCAGACCAGCGTCGCCCAGAGTCTGAGCTGCCAGTTCCTCCAGCGCCAACGGCGGCGGGCGGCGCCGCGCCTTCACCCATTGCGCCGCCAACAAGGGCCGCAGCACGTACAGGTATTTTTTCAGCCGCAGTTGTTGCTCCAGCTTGCGGCCGCGGTAATTCTTGCGCGCCACCGCCAGATAATGCCAGTAGGCCGCCTCACCGGCGAAATGAGCCGCCGTCAGGCCACGCAATAGCTCGCAGGCCGCCGCATGCTGGCGGTAGACCTGCGGCGAGGCCAGCCATTCCAGCAGCGCGGCGTTGCCGCCCAGGGTCAGCCGCAAGGCCTTGCGCAGTTCCCAGCCACTGATGTCCAGGCCGTCGGCCAGCGGCAGCTCGATCACATCGCGCTGGCCGCCGGACTCGTACCATGGCGCCGGGTGCAGATAGACGAAACGCACATCGTAATCGCTGTCCGGCGCCGCATAACCCCAGCTGCGGCTGCCGCCTTCGGCCGCGTAAAGAATGCGCACGCCGTGCTCCGCCTCCACGCGCGCCAGCCGCGCCAGGACCATCCGCCGCGCCGCGTCCGCCTTGCCGTCCGCCTCCTGCGGACGGGTCTGCTCTTGCATCGACATCTCCTTGTCCTCGAGGACGCCTCCCATCGTTTGCAAAATTTCCCTTTACCCTTTTTAAGCTATTTAATACAAATGGCGGATGTCATCGGAGATCAGCGCCGCCGGCGGGCCAGAACCATAATAATCGGCCCGGCAGCCGGCGTCCGCTCCCGATGGCGCCACCGGGGAAGAACATACATGAAGCGATGGGGAAAACCATGATCACCACCATCAAGGGCAAGATTCTGGCCGGTTCCGGCCTGTTGATCCTGATCGGTTTTTGCGTGCTGGCCGGCGTCAATATCTATGCCGGTTATCAGAACGCCGAGCAAGCGGTGCTGGACAATGCCAAGTTGCTGGCGGAAAGCGAGGCCGGCCAGGTGCAGCGGCTGCTGGGCAAGACCTACGATTCGGCCCAGGTGGTGGCGGAATCCGCGGTGGCGGTGAAGAACAATCTGCCGCCCAACGCCCGCGCCTTGCTGTCCGACATCGTCAAGGGCCAGTTGCCCAATAATCCGGACGCGGTCGGCTATTGGGCGATCTGGGAGCCCAATGCGCTGGACGGCCGCGACGCGGAGCTGGCCGGCAAGGAGCACAACGACAAGACCGGCCGCAGCGGGGTGTATTGGTATCGCAAGAGCGGCAAGGTCGACGTGGTGTGGGGCGCCGAGGGCGTCGACGACAGCGCCTACTACACCGAGCCGCGCAAGACCGGCAAGCCGATGCTGACCGAACCCTATGTCGATCCCGACATCAAGATCCTGATGGGCACCATTTCCTTTCCGCTGCTGGTCAACGGCAAGGCGCTGGGCGTGGCCGGCTGCGATATCGCGCTGGGCCATCTGCAGGAGCTGGCCGCCAAGGTCCAGCCCTACCAGCGCGGCTTCATGAGCTTGTATTCCAATAGCGGCATGCAATTGGCCGGTCGTGACCCGGCGCTGAACGGCAAGGCCGACGCCACTCTGCCGGCGACGGCCAAGGCGGCGATCAAGAACGGCCAGCCAGCGGAATACGATAGCGACGACGGCTTCCGTCACTTCATCATGCCCGTCACCGTGGGCGAGGCCGGCATGCCATGGGCGGTGCGCATTTCCATTCCGCTGAGCGAGGCGTTCGCGCCGGTACGCGCCGCCAGTTGGCAATCGGCCTTGATCAGCCTGGGCATCCTGGCCTTGATCCTGCTGCTGCTGGGCGCCACGCTCAGCCGCCTGCTGCGTCCGCTGGGCCGCCTGCAGTCGGCGATGAGCGAGCTGGCCTCGGGCAGCGGCGATCTGACCCGGGCGCTGCCCATCTCAAGCCGCGACGAGATCGGCCTGGCCGCCGGCGCCTTCAACACCTTCACCGGCTCGCTGCGCGCGATGATGCTGGACGTGCGCCGCCACGCCGGCGACGTGCTGGGTTCGGTGCGCCAGCTGTCCGGCGACGTGGATCAGATCCGCGGCAGTTCGGCGCGCCAGTCCGAGGCCGCCAACGCCACCGCCGCCAGCGTGGAACAGTTGTCGGTCAGCGTCAGTCATATCGCGGAATCGGCGCGGGTGGCGGAACAGCGCGCGCGCGAGGCGGACACGCTGTCCAACCAGGCCTCGGCCAATGTCGACGCCACCGTGCGCGAGATCGGCCGCATTTCGCAGACGGTGCGCGAACTGGCCGAGGTGCTGGGCGGCATGCAGCAGCGCTCTACCCAGATCAGCGGCATCGTATCGGTGATCCGCGACATCGCCGACCAGACCAATCTCTTGGCGCTGAACGCGGCGATAGAAGCGGCGCGCGCCGGCGAGATGGGCCGCGGCTTCGCGGTGGTGGCGGACGAAGTGCGCAAGCTGGCCGAACGCACCGCCCAGGCCACGCTGGAAATCTCCGGCGTGATCCAGACCATGCAGCAGGACACCAGCAAGGCGGCCGACAGCATGGACGGCGCTTTGCGCCAGGTGGACCAGGGCGTGAAGCTGGCCGAGGACTCCGCGCAGTCCATCCAGCAGATCAGCGGCCATGCGCAGCAGGTGGTGGAATCGGTGGGCGATATCGCCGCTTCCACCTCGGAGCAATCCAGCGCCAGCCAGGAAATCGCCCGCCACATCGAAAACATCCACGGCATGCTGTTGCAAACCGACGAATCCATCAGCCAGGCGCAGCAGGCCACCACCTTGCTGGCGCGCCTGGGCGAGGAGCTGGATACGCTGATCGGCAAGTTCAAGCTGTAAGAGCCTGTTCAAAGTCTCGCGAGCAAGAGTGAGACAAGGCGAAAACCGCTAAGAAAGCGGAATGTACTCGTGGTACATGAGCATTTCGAAGCGGGTTTCAATGCCCTTGTCTAACTATTCCGCCGACGCGCAGCAGATCGTAAACAGCTTCTAAGCTCCGGGCCGGCCTCTCCTCATCGGCGCCGACTCATGCCACAATCCGGCCATCCCCATTGAATCGAGCGCGCCATGTCCCTGCATTTCCACGTGATCCCGGTCACGCCGTTTGCCCAGAACTGTTCCATCCTGTGGTGCGACGCCACCCGCCGCGCCGCGGTGGTGGACGCCGGCGGCGACATCGAACGCATCGCCGATTGGGTGTCCCGCCAGAACCTGACGGTGGAAAAACTGCTGCTGACCCACGGCCATATCGACCACGCCGGCGGCGCCGCGCGGCTGGCGGAGCAACTGGGCGTCAAGATTGAAGGCCCGCAGCGCGCGGAAAGCTTCTGGCTGGACCAGCTGCCGCAACAAGGCCATATGTTCGGCTTTCCGCGCAGCGAGGCGCTGACGCCGGATCGTTGGCTGGAGGAAGGCGACAGCGTCAGCGTGGGCGAGGAAACGCTGAACGTGATTCACTGCCCCGGCCATACCCCGGGCCATGTGGTGTTCCACAGCGCCGGCGCGCGGCTGCTGATCGCCGGCGACGTGCTGTTCCAGGGCTCGATCGGCCGCACCGATTTCCCCATGGGCAATCACCAGCAGCTGATAGACGCGATCCAGCAAAAGCTGTTCCTGCTGCCGGACAACACCACGGTGGTGCCGGGCCACGGCCCCTTGACCACCATAGGCGAGGAAAAACGTAGCAATCCCTACGTCGCCAACCCGCGCTATCGCTGAGCCGCGATGCCGCCCGAATTCGAACGCAAGGTGATCGCGCTATTGCTGGCGCTGCCGCCCGGCCGGGTCACCACCTACGGCGCCTTGGCGGAACAGGCCGGCTATCCGCGCCATTCCCGCCACGTCGGCCGCCTGCTCAGCCATTTGCCGGACGGCGTCAGCGTGCCCTGGTTCCGGGTGCTGGGCGCTGGCGGCCGCATCTCGCGCCCGGGCAGCGAGCAGGCCGACTGGCAGCGTCTGCTGCTGGAAGAAGACGGCGTGGAATTGAGCGCGGCCGGCAAGGTGGATTTGCGGCGTTATGGCTGGCCGGACGCGCATTTTTGTAGCAAAAAGTTGTAGTTCCGCAACATTTAATGTTTCACACCAAATATCTACAGCTCAAAATACATCGCATTTACATAAAATGACAAAAATGCGACAGGCCGATTGTAAATACTTTGCAAACGAATATTTCTGAGCTAGTCTGCGCCCGCGCCGACAGGTCTGTCCGCGCGCACTACACGCTACACGCACAATAATCTGGTGAAACAATGAAAACTCGCAATCTGCTGTTGGCCCTGGCTCTGGTGGGCGGCTGTACCGTGGCGCAAGCCGGTGATTACTCCTTCGGCAATGTCAGCTTCAACCAGCTGAACTGGTCGCCGAGCACCCTGGATCGCACGCAAGCCGGCCCGTTCGGCGCCAAGCGCAACTTCCAGTACCTGGAAGCCGAAGGCGGCATCGGCCGTTCCTGGGGCGATGTTTACGGCTTCTTCGACCTGGAGAACTGGAACCGCAACGACAAGGACATCCCGGCGGGCGATCGTCGTTACACCACCAAAGTAGTTGCGCGTTTCAACCTGGCGGAAGTGGGCGGCGTGCCGGTCAAGCTGTACACCCACGTTTACGACACCCGCGGCCACAACTTCTTTGACCAGAACCGCGTGCTGGGCCTGGGCACCGACCTGAGCTTCGGCAAAGTGTGGTTCAAGCCCTTCCTGGGCGTGCATCAGGAACTGAAATACGGCGTCGGCGCCAATATGAACGGCTATATGGCCGGTTATGTCGCCGGTTTCGACTTCACCGCCTTCGGTCAGCCGTTCTCGGTGACCCAGTGGCACGAAACCGAATTCGACCGCGCCAAGGAATACACCACCCTGGCCAGCCCGACCGGCACGACTCAACGCCGTACCGGCCAGAACGGCGCCATCGGCCTGTGGTGGACCCCGATCAAGTCCATGACCGCTGGTCTGCAATACCGCTACGCCGTCAACAAGCTGGGCGTGGCCGGCAACGAGAACGCCGTCATCTACTCGCTGAAATACAACTTCTAAGCCCCACGGGCCTGGAAACCAAAGCCACCCTTCGCGGTGGCTTTTTTCATATCCGTCATCGTCAGCGGCTGGCTGGATCGCAAGGCCGATTGACACCTTACTTACCAGTAAGTATCTTCAACGCCAACACAGGCAAACCAAGTCAATCAAACACTTGCCCGCCGCGCTGGCGCCGCATGCGCGCCGCGACCACAATGAGCTACGCGAGAAACCAACACGAGGACGAAAACATGACGGCATACCCGCACCTGCTGGCCCCGCTGGACCTGGGCTTCACCACGCTGAAGAACCGCGTGCTGATGGGCTCGATGCACACCGGCCTGGAAGAAGCGCCGCAAGGCTTCGAGAAAATGGCGGCCTTTTACGCGGAGCGCGCCCGCGGCGGCGTGGGTCTGATCGTCACCGGCGGCGTGGGCCCCAACCCGGAAGGCTGTGTCGCCGAAGGCGCTTCCATGCTGGCCGACGAGGCCGAGGTGCCGCACCACAAGCTGGTCACCGACGCGGTGCATGCCGCCGGCGGCAAGATCGCGCTGCAAATCCTGCACTCCGGCCGCTACAGCTTCCAGGAAAAATGCGTGTCCGCCTCGCCGCTGATCGCGCCGATCAACTTCTACAAACCGCGTGAGCTGTCCGATGCCGATGTCTGGCAAACCATCGCCGACTTCGCCCGCTGCGCGCGGCTGGCACAGCAGGCCGGCTACGACGGCGTGGAAGTGATGGGCTCGGAAGGCTATCTGATCAATCAATTCATCGCCCGCGCCACCAATAAGCGCGACGACGATTGGGGCGGCAGCTTCGAAAACCGCATCCGCTTCGCCATCGAAACCGTGAAAGCGGTGCGCGCCGCGGTGGGCAGTGACTTCATCATCATTTACCGGCTGTCCATGCTGGACCTGGTGCAGGACGGCAGCTCCTGGGACGAGGTGGCGCATCTGGCCGGCGAGATCGAAAAAGCCGGCGCCACGCTGATCAACACCGGCATAGGCTGGCACGAGGCGCGGGTGCCCACCATCGCCACCATGGTGCCGCGCGGCGGCTTCGCCTGGGTCACCAAGAAGCTGATGGGCAAGGTGAAGATTCCGCTGATCACCACCAACCGCATCAACACTCCGGAAGTGGCCGAGGAGATTCTGGCCGACGGCTGCGCCGACATGGTGTCGATGGCGCGCCCCTTCCTGGCCGATCCGGACTTCGTCAACAAGGCCGCCGCCGGCCGCGGCGACGAGATCAACACCTGTATCGGCTGCAACCAAGCCTGTCTGGACCACATCTTCCAGGGCAAGCTGACCAGCTGCCTGGTCAACCCGCGCGCCTGCCGCGAAACCGAACTGAACTACGGCCAAGCCGCCCAGGCCAAGAAGCTGGCCATCGTCGGCGCCGGCCCGGCCGGCCTGGCCTGCGCCACGGTGGCGGCGGAACGCGGCCATCAGGTGACGCTGTTCGACGCCGCGGCGGAAATCGGCGGCCAGTTCAATGTGGCCAAGCGCATCCCCGGCAAGGAAGAGTTCTACGAAACCCTGCGCTATTTCAAGCGCAAGCTGGAACTGAGCGGGGTGGAACTGAAGCTGAACACCCGCGTGGCGGCGGCGGACCTGGCCGGCTTCGACGAAGTGGTGCTGGCCACCGGCATCGCGCCGCGCACCCCGCAGATTCCCGGCGTCGATCATCCCAAGGTGCTCAACTACCTGGACGTGCTCAAGCACGGCAAACCGGTGGGCAAGCGCGTCGCCATCATCGGCGCCGGCGGCATCGGCTTCGACACCGCGGAATTCCTGACCCACGAAGGCAAGTCCAGCTCGCTGGACACCGCCGCCTTCATGCGCGAATGGGGCGTGGACATGACGGTGGAGCATCCGGGCGGCCTCAGTCCGCAAGGCCCGCGGCCGCATCCCAGCCCGCGCGAGGTTTACCTGCTGCAGCGCAAGACCAGCAAAGTGGGCGAAGGCCTGGGCAAGACCACCGGCTGGATCCATCGCGCCAGCCTGCAGATGAAACAGGTGCGCATGCTGTCCGGCGTCAGCTACGACAAGATAGACGACGCCGGCCTGCACATCACGGTGAAGGGCGAAACCCAACTGCTGCCGGTGGACAATGTGATCATCTGCGCCGGCCAGGACCCGCTGCGCGAGCTGCAAGCACCGTTGCAGGCCGCCGGCAAACCGGTGCATCTGATCGGCGGCGCCGACGTGGCGGCGGAGCTGGACGCCAAGCGGGCGATAGATCAAGGCTCGCGTCTCGCCGCAGCCCTCTAAGAACCTGTTCATAGTCTGCTGTGCTTCGGCGATACGGCGTTGAAAACGACTGCGAAATGCTCATGTACCGTGTGTACATTCCGCTTTCTCAGCCGTTTTCGCCTTGTCTCGCTCTTGCTCGCGAGATTTTGAACAGCTTCTAAAAACCTGCCACCCGCTCACGATCCTGCTTCCCCGGCCAGCCATGCCATAAATACATGGCTGGCCCACGGCCGGGAACGCGCCGCGCCACGCGTTCAGGCCGATCTCCAGAGCCACGTCCTCTACCAGCCGCCTTTCCCGGTGCGGCGCTTCCTCCGCCTCTCCATCTCCATGCCCGCCCGACGGCCTCGCAAGCCAAGGCGTTGCTTCCATGCCAAAAACACAGTCCTTTAGGACAGATTTACCCTGATAAAACGTTTTAGCTCTTGTTCATTGCACACTTATTTGTCATCGTTGCGCCCATTGCTTTAATTCATATATATGACCATATGACTGACATGCGTCAGGCGGATCTGCGTCTGCCCCTGTACCAGCAAGTCCGCGACGCGCTGGCGCGCGACATCGCCAACCGAGTCTGGAAACCCGGCGAGGCGATTCCCACCGAGGCCGAGCTGGTCGGGCGCTTCCACACCTCCATCGGCACCATCCGCAAGGCGGTGGACCAATTGGTGGCCGACGAGATGGTGGAACGCCGCCAGGGCAAGGGCACCTTCATCAAGCCGGCCAATTTCCAGTCCTCGCTGCTGCGCTTTTTCCGCTTCCACGACGCCGATGGCAAATACCGCATCCCCGAAGCCAGGATTCTGCACCGCGAACAGCTGACGCCGCCGCCGGCCATCGCCGACAGCCTGCAGTTGCCGTCCGGCGGCCAGGCCATCCACCTGACCCGGCTGCGCTACCTGGACCGCGAACCGCTGCTGGCGGAATCGATCTGGCTGCCGGCGACGCGCTTCCAGGCGCTGCTGGCCATTCCGCTGCCCAGCTTCGGCGACCTGCTCTATCCGCTGTACGAGGATTGCTGTCACCAAGTGGTGGCCTCGGCGCGTGAATCGTTGACCGCCGAAGCCATCGCCGCGCCGTACGCCGAACTGCTGCAACTGACGCCCGGCACCCCGGCCATCGTGCTGGAACGCCTGGCCAAGGCCTATGACGGCAGCCCGCTGGAATGGCGCAGCGTGCGCGGCCGCGCCGACAAATTCCGTTACCAGGCGGACATCCGCTGATTCCACGCCGCGCGCGCCATGGCAGTGGCGAGCGCCGCGCATCGACAACAAGCAAAAACCATAAAGGGCAGCACCATGTTGCATTGGTATAAGCAGGTATCGCAGGGCGAGCGCAAGACCTTCTGGGGCTGTTTCGGCGGCTGGGCGCTGGACGCGCTGGACGTGCAGATGTTCAGCCTGGCGATCCCTGCGCTGATCGCCGCCTTCAGCCTGAGCAAGGCCGAGGCCGGCCTGATAGGCAGCGTCACCCTGGTTGCCTCGGCGCTGGGCGGCTGGATCATGGGCGCGGTATCGGACCGCATCGGCCGGGTGCTGGCGCTGCAGATCACCATCATCTGGTTCTCGCTGTTCACCCTGCTGTCCGGTTTCGCCCAGAGCTATGAGCAATTGCTGGTGCTCAAGGCCTTGCAGGGCTTCGGCTTCGGCGGCGAATGGGCGGCCGGCGCGGTGCTGATGGCGGAAATCATCCGGCCGGAACACCGCGGCAAGGCGATGGCCTCGGTGCAAAGCGCCTGGGCGGTGGGCTGGGGCGCGTCGGTGCTGCTGTATTCGGCGATCTTCCTGCTGTTTCCGGCGGAAATCGCCTGGCGCGTGATGTTCGCCATCGGCATCCTGCCGGCCTTCTTCATCATCTATATCCGCCGCCACATCCCCGAGCCGCCGCGCCGCGAGCGCCAGGCGGCGCCCGCGGTGCCGCTGCTGGACATCTTCAAGCCCAGCGTGCTGCGCATGACCTTGATCGGCTCCCTGATCGGCGTCGGCGCGCACGGCGGCTACGCCGCGCTGATGACCTGGCTGCCGATGTTCCTCAAGACCGAGCGCCACCTGTCCATCCTCGGCACCAGCGGCTACCTGGCGGTGATCATCGTCGCCTTCTGGTGCGGCTGCATGGCCAGCGCCTATCTGCTCGACCGCATCGGCCGCCGCCTCAACCTGCTGTTGTTCTCGATCTGCTGCGTGGCCACGGTGCTGATCTATGTGTTCGCACCGCTGAGCAATCAACTGATGCTGGTCCTGGGCTTCCCGCTGGGCTTTTTCTCCGCCGGCATTCCGTCCAGCCTGGGCGCGCTGTTCAATGAACTCTACCCCAGCGGCATGCGCGGCGCGGGCGTGGGCTTCTGCTACAACTTCGGTCGCATCCTGTCCGCCGGCTTCCCGCTGCTGGTCGGCTATCTGAGCGACGGCTGGACACTGGGCGCCTCCATCGGCGTCAGCGCGGCGCTGGCCTACTCCATCGTGGCGCTGGCGGTGTTCTGCCTGCCGGAAACCAAGGGCAAGCCGCTGCAAGACGAGCCCGTCGATTCGCGCGAGCCGCGCGCCCGCGACGCCCAAGCGTCGGCCTGAGCCGAGCGTCGCGCACTTTCACCGTCATTGTGAGTCATCTATGCCACTAAACGACATCGCCAACCGCATCAGCGACGAAGAGTTCGCGCTGGACACCATAGAAGGCGAACGGGTCATCATCACCTCGCCCATCATCCTGGGCACGCAGGGCAGCGAATGGGAAGGCTCGCCGATTTTCCGGCGCGACTATCTGCTGGCCCTGCTCACCCACAGCATCAAGCACCAGGTGCTGGACGCCGCCGACATCGACGCGGCGCTGGATCGCGGCGCGACCGCCTGTCAGGCCTGCGGCTGATGCCAGGCCGATGATAGACGGGCACGCCCACATCTTCCTGCGCCGGCTGGTCGGCACCGCCCCGCTGCGCTACAAGCCCTACCGCGACGCCACGCTGCCGGCCTATCTGTCGCAACTGGACCAATTCGGCATTCGCGGCGGCGTGCTGGTGCAGCCCAGCTTCCTGGGCTGTGACAACGGTTATCTGCTGCAAGGCCTGCGCCGCGGCGCCGGCCGCCTGCGCGGCATCGCGGTGATCGCGCCGGACTGTCCGCTGGCGACGATGCGCGACATGGACGCCGCCGGCGTGGTCGGCCTGCGGCTGAATCTGTTCGGCCGACCGTTGCCGGACCTGAGGTCGCGCGCGTGGCGCCGCTGCCTGGCGCGCGCCGCCAGGCTGGGCTGGCAGGTGGAAGTGCACCGTCCGGCGCAGGATTGGCCCTTGCTGCTGCCGCCGCTGCTGGACGCCGGAGTCAAGGTGGTCATCGACCACTTCGGCCGCCCCCACCCAGCGCTGGGCGTCGACGACCCCGGCTTCCGCTACTTGCTGGACGCCGGCGCCGCCAGCGGCCGCATCTGGGTCAAGATCTCCGCCGCCTACCGCAACGGCCTGGCCGGCCGCGGCGAGGACATCGCCCGCGCCGCGCTGCCGCTGCTCGACGGCGCGCTGGGCCCGGAGCGCATGCTGTGGGGCAGCGATTGGCCGCACACCCAATTCGGCTCCATCCGCTACGCTCGCACGCTGGAACTATTGGAGCAGTGGCTGCCGGACGCCGGGCGCCGCCGGCAAATCACCCACGACACCCCGGCCGAACTGTTCCGTTTCGACGCGCCGGCCGCTACAGAAAATGGCGGTCGTCCGCCAAATGGCTGGCCGGACAGCTGAACATCAACACCAGCGGCGCGGCGCCGGTATTGCTGAGCTGGTGCTGGGTGTTGGCCGGCACCACGAAGGAACACTGCTCCGCCACCGCGTGCTTGCGCGCCGCGCCGGTGGCCACATCCACCAGTCTCATCTCACCGCTGCCGCTGACGATGTGGTAGTGCTCGTCGCCATGACAATGGTAATGGCCGTTGATCGCCACGCCGGGCGCGATTTCGGTCAAATAAGTGCTAAAACCGGCGTCGCCGGCCAATTTAACAATCTTGATGCCGACACTGCCGTCGTATATGCCTTGGTCCAGCTCCGATTTCCAATCAATTACGTTCATTACATTCCTAAATTAAACAGTACTATCGAGCGAAAAAATTCGCGCGCCAAATAAACAAAAAGATGCGAAGCCTATAGCCTATCGGCTAAGTCGCCAATCCCTCGCCCATTTTGCCGGCTCCATCCTTTAGTACAGTTAATCAATTCCAAACAGCCCTTCGCATTGACATTATCGGAACAAAAAACCTATAAGTGCCCAGCACCGACATGACAAACCACTACCCTCTGGCGGCACCTATGGACTACCAACTCGTATCCCCTGAACATTTCTCCGAGGAGCAAAGCGAATTTGTGTCGAAGTTCCGCGAGTCCATCTTCCAGCTCTCCGGTCAAACCGACATGATAGTCGGCGCCAAGGACGTCAACTCGCGCCATCTGGTGGCCAGCGACGCCTACGCCAGGATCGTGGCGCTCGCGCGCGGCGCCGATGTCATCGACCGCCTGGACAAGGAAATGCCCTGCGAAGGCACCGCCCAGTTCGCCGATTGCTATGTGCAGGAAGACCTGGCGCTGATGCGCGGCGGCGACCCCAACGCCAAGGCATCCATCCTCAACGTGCATGAATACGGCGACGGTCTCAAGGCACGGGTGTTTTCCAAGCATCTGCTCCGGCACGAGCCTACGCGCGCCATCCTCGGCACCGTCTATTACGCCCATGAAATCGAAGTCGCCAACTTCATCAGCCTGATGCCCAATTACATTCTGGAGTTCGGCTCCGGCTGCAGCATTGAACAGGTGCAAGGCAAATTCAAACTGCAAGACGTGGAACTGACCGAATACGAACAGGAAGTGAGTTTCCTGCTGCTATTGAATTGGGATTTCAAGCAAATCGCCGATTTCATGAATAAATACCGGCCCAAGCCCAAAACCCGGGTGGCGGATTCCATCATCAAGAGCAAGAACTATATCTGCGAAAAACTGGGTCTGCCGTCGCAACGCCGCGCCGAGCTCTGCGACGCGCTGATCGCCGCCGGCATGCATCGCAAAATGCCGGCCTCGCTGTTCAGCCGCCTGATCGGTTCCAAGCAGCTATGACGCCTTCCCGGCGATTCTCCATTTTCCTGGAGTTACTCAAAAAGCATAAAAAGACTATGCTCTGAGCCTGAAGCGGTAGGCTGCGCGGGCAACGCCCGCGCGGGACAGCCTGCCGCGCGGACGGACTGCCATCCCCCGCCGACATGCCGCCATGCACGCGCGGCGCCCGACAGCGACTAAGAGCCGCTAACAACACCTCGCTGAGAACCTGAGCCAAGGCGCGCCGACGCAGGCAGTACTTGAGTACGACAAGGAGGCGCAACGCAGGATCAGGGGTTTTGTTAGCGGGTCTAAATCAAAACTTCAGCTGCACCCAACACCGACGCCGACAACAGATTGGCGCGGTCAGAAAACGCGACGAGGTATCAGGCCTCCGCGCAGCGGCCAACGGCGCCAAGCCGGCGTCCGCGGCAAGCGCGGGGCCATTTCAAGATCAACGCGGGCCAAAGAGAAACCACGATGCGACAGGAGTCAGCAATGAGCATACGCGCCTTGAATTATGGCAAGCCTTCCGCCAGATCCTTATCCGGCATCGCCAGAAACGTGGAAGCCTTCGCGCTGGACACGATAGACGGCGAGCGCGTGATCATCACCCTGCCCGCCATCCAGGGCGAACAGGGCAGTGAATGGGAAGGGTCCTTGATTTTCCGCCACGACTATCTGCTGGAGCTGCTGGCCTACAGCGTGGAACACGGCATCATCAAGCCAGGGGAAGTGAGCAGGGCCTTGATAGCCGGCAGTTCGCGCCCAGCGCCAGGCTGAGCCTTCCCTCCGCCAACCGCCGCGCCCAGCGCGGCGGTTTTGTTTTCAGCGGCCGGCCCGGCGGCAAGCCTCGGCCAGCTCGCGCGCGGCGGCGGCGGGATCGGGCCGAGCGAACAGGCCGCCGATCACCGCCAGCGCATCCGCCCCCGCCCGCAACACCTGGCCGGCATTGCCGGCGTCTATGCCGCCTATCGCCACCATGGGCGCGCCCAGCGCCCGCGCGGCGGCGAACAGGCTCAGCGGCGCCTGCGCCGCTTGCGGCTTGGTGGCGGATGGAAACACCGCGCCGAAGGCGATATAGCTGGCGCCGGCTTCCACCGCGCGCCGCGCCCGCTCCAGGCTGTCGTAACAAGAAGCGCCAATCACCGCCGCCGCGCCCAGCCGCCGCCGCGCCGCGCTCAGCGCCGCGTCGTCGCGCCCCAGGTGCACGCCATCGGCGCCCGCCTGCGCCGCCAGCTCCACATCGTCGTTGACGATGAAGAGCACGCCATGACGCCGGCACAGATCGGCCAGCGCCCGCGCCTGTTCCAGCCGCAGCGCCGCGTCCTCGCTCTTGTTGCGGTATTGCAGGATGTCGATGTGCGGCGCCACCGCCGCCGCCTGGCTCAGCAAGCTCACGCTGTCCACGGTGTCCGGCGTGACCGCGTACAAGCCCTCAAGCCTGGCCGGCATCGTCTTCGTCCTCGTCGCCGCGCGCCCAGAACATGCGGTCGGGCAGGAACTGGCCCATGCCGGGACGGAAACCGTTGATCAGGGATTGATAGGTGTACTCCTGCGCCTCGCGCACCGCCTCCGGCAGCAACAGGCCGGTGGCCAGCATGCCGGCGATCGCCGAGGCCAGCGTGCAGCCGGAGCCGTGATAACTGCCGGGCAGGCGCTCCCAGGCGTCGGAGCGCACCAGGCCGCCGGGGCCATACAGCTGGTTGACCACTTCCTTGGTGTTTTCATGGGTGCCGGTGATCAGCAGATGCGGGCAGCCCAGCGCCAGGATGCGCTGCGCGCATTGCTCCAGCGTCAGGTCCTCGTCCTCGTCGGCATCGTTGCTGGCGATGCGCCGCGCTTCTATGCTATTGGGCGTCAGGATGGACACCTGCGGAATCAGCATGTCGCGCATCGCCGCGATCAAATCCTCGTCGGCCAGCTCATGCCCGCCGCCGCTGGCCAGCACCGGGTCCAACACCACCGGGATGTCGGGATAATCGGCGATCAGCTGCGCCACCACCGCCACATTCTCCACGCTGCCCAGCATGCCTATCTTGAACGCGGTGACCGGAATGTCTTCCATCAGAAAACGCGCCTGGTCATTGACCCAATCCGCGTCCAGCACCATAAAGTCATTGATGCCGACGGTATCCTGCACCGTGATCGCGGTAATCACCGACAAAGGATGGCATCCCAGGCTGGCCAGCGTCAGAATGTCGGCCTGAATGCCTGCGCCGCCGGAGGGATCCGAGCCCGCCAGGGTAAGGACCACGGGAGGAGTGGGCTGAATGGTCAAGACTGAAACCTCTTCGTTCTGTATAAGGTCGGAGCGGCCGGCGTCTGGCCGCGCGCCATCGCGGCGCGCGCATTGTCAGTGTCGCGGGCCACTCTTAGAATAACTGTTTTACTCGATCACAAGGTGATGCGATGCGTACTTGGATGTGTCTGATCTGCGGCTTTATCTACGATGAGGAAGCCGGCCGTCCGGAAGATGGTATCCCGCCGGGCACCAAGTGGGAAGACATCCCCCCCAACTGGACTTGCCCCGATTGCGACGCGCGCAAGGACGATTTCGAAATGGTGGAAATCTGAGCCGGCGCCAACGCCCGCCGGGATGCTCCGCCGCGCCGCCGACAAGCGGCCACGAGGCCATACCGCAATGAAAAGTTTCTGGAGTCACACCCTGGCCGCCCTGCTGGCCGCAACCACCCTGGCCGGCTGTGCCCAGGTCAACACCACCCAGGGCGGCGCCGTCGGCGTCAGCCGCGGCCAGACCATGCTGCTGTCCAGCCAGGAAGTGGAGCAGATGTCGGCCAAATCCTATGCCCAGCAGTTGGGCAAGGCGCGCGCCGGCGGCCAGCTCAATACCGACGCGGCGATGACGGCGCGGGTGCGCCGGATATCCCAGCGCCTGATCGCCCAGGCGCCGGTATTCCGTCCCGACGCCGCCAAATGGCGCTGGGAAGTCAATGTGATGCGCAATGACGAACCCAATGCCTATGCGATGGCCGGCGGCAAGATCATGGTCTACTCCGGCCTGATCACCAAGCTCAAGCTGAGCGACGCCGAACTGGCCGCCGTCATCGGCCATGAAATCTCGCACGCGCTGCGCGAGCACTCGCGCGAGGGCATGAGCCAGGCTTACGCCCAGCAAGTCGGCCTGTCGCTGGTGGGCGCGGTGGCCGGTCTCAAGCAGAACCAGATGGACATGGCCGCCATGGTCACCGATGTGGCGCTGTCCAAGCCCAATAGCCGCACCATGGAATCCGAGGCCGACATCATGGGCCTGGAACTGATGGCGCGCGCCGGCTACGACCCCAACGCCGCGGTCAATGTGTGGAACAAGATGCAGGCGGCCGGCAATGGCGGCGGCGTGGAATTCCTGTCCACCCATCCGTCCGGCCCCACCCGCATCCGCGACCTGCAGCAGCGCATCCCGCAAGTGATGCCGCTGTACCAGGCGGCGAAGAAAGGCTGAGCATGGCCTTGAGCAAAGAGGATATGGACGCGCTGCTGGCCCAGGCCCGCGCCTTGCCGGGCGCCCAGTTCGACATCAAGTGGGAAACCCGGCGCGTGCTCAGCCTGGAAAGCAAGATGTTCGCGCTGTTCCACGACGACACGGTGATGTACAAGGTGGCCGCCGACGATTTTCTCGTCCTCAGCGGCCTGCCCGGCGTGCGGCCGGCGCCGTATCTGGCGCGGGCGCGCTGGATAGAAGTGTCGTCGCTGGAGGCGCTGAGCCTGGAACAGCTGCACGTCGGCCTCGCCGACGCGCGGCGCCTAGTGCTGGCCAAGCTGCCCAAGGCGCTCAGGCAACGCTACGAGGCGTCGGCGTGAACACCGCCGGCCAGGCCCGGCGCCGCGCGGCGCCGACACCCATGGACAGACCCTCCGCAACGACAAGGACATCGTGAGCTACCTTTATCTGAAAGCCTTCCACATCTTCTTCGTGGTGTCCTGGTTCGCCGGGCTGTTCTACCTGCCGCGCCTCTACGTGAACCTGGCGCTGGCGGAACAGGACGCCGAATACCAGCGCCTGCTGCTGATGGCGCGCAAGCTCTACCGCTTCATGACCCCGCTGGCCGCGCTGGCGCTGGCCACCGGTCTTGGTCTGTGGCTGGGCTTCGGCATCGGCGGCGGCTGGCTGCACGCCAAGCTGACCCTGGTGCTGCTCTTGGTCGGCTACCACGGCTGCTGCGGCAAGCTCTACCGCGACTTCGCCGCCAAAACCAACCGCCGCAGCCATACCTGGTTCCGCGTGTTCAACGAACTGCCGGTGCTGGTATTGCTGGCGGTGGTGATTCTGGTGGTGGCCAAACCGTTCTGAGGAGATGGATCGCATGCGCAAATGGATTGCATTGTGGCTGGGCTGTCTGCCCGCCTGGGCCGCCACCCCGCTGCCGCCCAAGCCGGCGCTGCCGCCGGAAGTGGTGGCCACGCTGCGCCGCGACGGCGCCGAACTGCTGCGGCTGCCGATGTGCGTGGACGCCAAGGGCGCCTTCTCCGGCCAGCGCGAAGTGGGCGACGCCCTGCTCAGCATCGGCGGCAACGTCGCCGCGGTGCGCGCCCAGGCCAAGCCGCTGCTGAGCGCCAGCGCCAGCTGGAGCGACCAGGATGGCAAGCGCATGATCAGCGCCCAGACCCTGATCGGCGCGCAGCCGGAACTGGTGGGCAGCTGGCCGCAGCGCGCCACGCCTTACGGCCAAGCCAGCGGCGTGGTGTCCCAACAAAGCAGCCTATCGCTGTATCTGCAGATTTCGCCGCGCGCGGAAGCCTGCGGCAAACCCAAGGGCGAACAGATCGCCCATTAGAACCGGTTCAATCGCCGCCGCGTGTCGGCATTGAACAGGCTCTCAGGAGCAAGAAATGGCAGTGGAAATCGAACGCCGCTTCGTCGTCATCGGCGACGCCTGGCGCGGCCTGGCCCCCGGCGTGCAATACCGCCAGGGTTATCTATCGGTGGAAAAGGAGCGCACCGTGCGCGTGCGCGTGGTCGGCGACCAAGCCTGGCTGACGCTGAAAAGCAATATCAGCAACGTCAGCCGCCACGAGTTCGAATACCCGGTGCCGCTGGCCGACGCGCAAACCATCATGGGAGCGATGTGCCCGATGGTGGTGGACAAGCTGCGCCACCGCATCGAGCATGGAGGCTTCATCTGGGAAGTCGACGAATTCTTCGGCGAAAACGCCGGCCTGGTCTTGGCAGAAATCGAACTGCCGGATGAAAGCACCCCCTTCGACAAGCCGGAATGGATAGGCGCGGAAGTCACCGAGGACGGCCGCTACACCAACGCCTATCTGTCCAAGAACCCTTATAGCCGCTGGTAGTCTTGCCGGCCTGACGCCATAGATTAGCAAGGGTTCGGATCAAGGCTATGCGAATGGGTTGCCATATTGCAGGACGTAATCATGGTAGCCCATTCTGAATAGCCTATGCTCCATCTCTATTCCCGCCGCATCACCCGCGTGCACAGATTTTAATACGCTTTCCGAAAACTCCATGGCCGCGGTTCCATTCGCCGTGATCAGGTTTCTATCCCGCACCGTTTGCGCTGCGATAAAGCCCGCGTGATGGCGATATTCCGGATATTCCGCCCACAAATGCTGGGCATTGCCGGTGTGGCGATAATCATTCAACAAGCCATTCCGCGCCAAAAAATCCACCGCCCCGCAGATTGCCGCCACGACAACCCCTGTTGCCAAGCAAGCGGCAACCCTATCCCTCAACTCAGGGCTCTCCAGGCCCCAGCCGTTGCCGCCGACTAAAACCAACAGCGCGGTATCGCCGGGAATATCCATCAGAGAGTAGTCAACAACCGTTGTAAAACCGCCCATGGATTTGCACGCGCCGCGCTCCAAGGAGGCCGTGGCCACCGACCACTGCTTGCTCATCGCCAGCCGGCTGGCCAGAAAAGCGCTTTCCCACTCGGCATACTCATCCAACAAGAAAAATACGGCTTTTTTCATGACGCGTTCTCTATCGAAAATGACATGGTCAAAAGCATATATCACTCATAGCCCACCCACGCCAGCCTCGGTTAAAATAGCGGCCAATGGCGGGTCCAGCCCCCGCGCCCAATCCGAACACACCCGCGGCCGCGGCCGCCCGACAAGGAAACGCACATGTCCCGCAATCTGGAACTGTTTGAACGTGGCAAGAAATCCATCCCCGGCGGCGTCAACTCGCCGGTGCGCGCCTTCGGCCAGGTCGGCGGCACGCCGCGCTTCGTCAAGCGCGCCGAAGGCGCCTACTTCTGGGACGCCGACGACAAACAGTATCTGGACTACGTAGGCTCCTGGGGCCCGGCCATCGTCGGCCATGCCCACCCGGACGTGGTGCGCGCGGTGCAGGAAGCGGCCGTTGGCGGCCTGTCCTTCGGCGCGCCCACCGAGGGCGAAGTGCTGATCGCCGAGGAAATCCGCAAGCTGCTGCCCTCGGTCGAGCAAGTGCGCCTGGTCTCCTCCGGCACCGAAGCCACCATGTCGGCGATCCGCCTGGCGCGCGGTTTCACCGGCCGCGACCTCATCGTCAAATTCGAAGGCTGCTACCACGGCCACTCGGACAGCCTGCTGGTCAAGGCCGGCTCCGGCCTGCTCACCTTCGGCAACCCGTCCTCCGGCGGCGTGCCGGCCGACTGCACCAAGCACACCCTGGTGCTGCAGTACAACGACGTCGAACAGCTGGACAAGACCTTCCGCGAAATCGGCGACCAGATCGCCTGCGTGATCCTGGAACCGATCGCCGGCAATATGAACTTGATCCAGCCCTCGGCTGAGTTCGTCCAGGCGCTGCGCAGCCTGACCGAGCAACACGGCGCGGTGCTGATCTACGACGAAGTGATGACCGGCTTCCGCGTGGCGCTGAACTGCGCCCAGGGCCTGCACGGCATCAAGCCGGACCTGACCACGCTGGGCAAGGTGGTGGGCGGCGGCATGCCGCTGGCGGCCTTTGGCGGCCGCGCCGACATCATGGCCTGCATCGCGCCGCTGGGCAACGTCTACCAGGCCGGCACCCTGTCCGGCAATCCGCTGTCGGTGGCCGCCGGCCTCGCCACCCTCAAACTGATCCAGCAGCCGGGCTTCCACGCAGAGCTGGGCCGCCGCACCGCGCGCCTGGCCCAGGGCCTGGCCGACGCCGCGCGCGCGGCCGGCGTGACCATGAGCAGCGACAGCGTGGGCGGCATGTTCGGCTTCTACTTCAGCGAGCACGCGCCCAAGTCCTACGCCGAAGCCACCCGCTGCGATATCGAACGCTTCAAGCGCTTCTTCCACGCGATGCTGGACGAAGGCATCTACCTGGCGCCGTCCGCCTATGAAGCCGGCTTCGTCTCCAGCGCCCACAGCGACGACCTCATCGAGCAAACCCTGGCCGCCGCCGCCCGCGCGCTGAGCCGCGTCTAAGCCTGAACGCCGCCGCTTCCACGCGGCGGCGCCTTCCCGCATGCACATCCCTGTCACCCGCCTGGCCTGGCGGCTGCGCGTCGAAGCCTCCGGCGTCGAACTGCAAGCCTTCGCGCAAACGCGAGGTCCCGACGGCTATGGCCGCGGCCGGCGCCTGCCGCTGGCCAGGCTGCTGGCGGAACAAGAGCAACTGGACTGGCTCAGCGGCCAGGACCGGCTGATCCTGCGCGCGCTGGCCGCCTTGCAGGCCGATATCGCCGCCGACGGCCACGCGGCGCTGGACGCGCTAGCCGCGCTGCCGCTGCTGGTCGGCCACCCGGCGCTGTGCTGGGCCGACGCGCCGGAACAGCCGCTGCGGGTGGAAGCCGGCCAAGTGGCGCTGGAACTGGAGCGCCAGGGCGAACAGATCTCCCTGCGGCTAAGCCCTCCCGGCATCGCCGCCTGCGCCGGCGTGCTGTGGCGCAAGCTGGCGCCGGACCGGCTCGCGGTCTACCGGCTGGACGAGGAAGTGCGCCAGATCGCAGCCCTGCTCGGCCACAGCCTGAGCCTGCCCTGGCACGCCCGCAAGAAAGTGCTGGACGCCATCCGCGACATCGCGCCGGAACTGCCCTTGCACGACGTCAGCGCCAGCTTCGACGACAGCCTGCCCAGCCAGCCGGCCGACGTCACCTTGCGCGCGCTGCTGCGGCTGGACGAGGCCGGCTTGCGGCTGCAGCTGAAAGTGCGCCCGCACCCGGCCAGCGCGCTGTACGCGCCCGGTCGCGGCGCGCCCGGCCTGGTGGTGAGCGTGGACGGCGTCGCGCTGCAGCTCAAGCGCGACCTCGCCGCCGAACGCGCCCGCCAGCGCCAGGTCCACGCCGCCTGCCCGACGCTGGCCGCCGCGCGCCGCGACGGCGACGAATGGGTGGTGGACGGCCAGCAGGCGGCCTTGGACCTGCTGGCCGAACTGCAGACGCTGGACGCGGACATCCTGCAATGCGAATGGCCGTCCGGCCAGCGCCAGCGCATCCGCGCCGGCGTCGGCCTGCCGCAACTGAAACTGAGCGCCAAGCGCAAGGGCGGCTGGCTGGAAGTGGACGGCGAACTGGGGCTGGACGACGGCAACATCCTGGCGCTGCGTCATTTGCTGGAAGCTCTGGCCGGCCAGTCCGGCCGCTATCTGCGCCTGTCCGACGGCGATTGGCTGGCGCTGTCCGACTCCCTCGCCGCCCGGCTGCGTCAGCTGACGCTGCTGGCCGACCACGCCGCGCCCGGCGGCCTGCGCCTGAGCCCGCTGGCCGCGCCGCGGCTGGGCGAACTGGCGGCCGAGGCCGGCGCTTTCGACGGCGACGCGGGCTGGAATGAACAATGGCGGCGGCTGCAATCGCTGCAAAGCTTCGAACCCGAAATACCGGACACCCTGCGCGCCACGCTGCGGCCTTACCAGCAGCAAGGCTACAACTGGCTGGCGCGGCTGGCCCACTGGGGCGCCGGCGCCTGCCTGGCCGACGATATGGGCCTGGGCAAAACCGTGCAGACGCTGGCGCTCTTGCTCAGCCGCGCCGCGCTCGGCCCGCAGCTGGTGGTGGCGCCCACCTCGGTGGCGCTGAACTGGCTGGCCGAGGCCGCCCGCTTCGCGCCCAGCCTGCGGCTGCGGCCCTACCAGCAACAACGGCGGCTGGACAGCGCCGGCCCCGGCGATCTGGTGGTGGCCAGCTACGGCCTGCTGCAACGCGACGCCGACGCCTTCGCCGAGGTGCGCTGGGCCAGCGTGGTGCTGGACGAGGCGCAGGCGATCAAGAACGCCGCCAGCCAGCGCGCCCAGGCCGCCCACGCGCTCTACGCCGATTTCCGCCTGGCCGCCAGCGGCACCCCGGTGGAAAACCATCTGGGCGAATTGTGGAGCCTGTTCCGCTTCGTCGCGCCCGGCCTGCTGGGCAACGAGGACAAATTCCAGCAGCGCTTCGCCCAACCCATCGCCGACGGCGACGAGGACGCCCGCGACGCGCTGAAAGCGCTGATCCGCCCCTATCTGCTGCGCCGCACCAAGCAACAGGTGCTGACCGAACTGCCGCCGCGCACCGACATCACCCGCGCCATCCCGCTGAGCGAGGCGGAAATGGAAGTCTACGAGGCGATGCGCCAGCAGGCGCTGGACAAGCTGGGCCAGCCGGGCGAGGCCGAGGGCGGCGCGATGCAAGTGCTGGCCGAACTGACCCGGCTGCGCCGCTTCTGCTGCCACCCGACGCTGACCCAGCCGGACAGCGCATTGCCCTCCGCCAAGCAGACGCTGTTCCGCGAACTGATGCTGGAACTGCTGGACAACGGCCACAAGGCGCTGGTGTTCAGCCAGTTCGTCGACCACCTCGCCATCGTGCGCCGCTGGCTAGACGAGCAAGGCATCCGCTACCAGTATCTGGACGGCGCGGTGCCCGGCCCGCAGCGCAAGGCGCGCATGGACGCCTTCCAGGCCGGCGACGGCGAGGTGTTCCTGATCAGCCTGAAAGCCGGCGGCACCGGCCTCAATCTGACCGCCGCCGACTACGTGATCCACCTCGACCCCTGGTGGAACCCGGCGGTGGAAGACCAGGCCAGCGACCGCGCCTACCGCATGGGCCAGCAGCGGCCGGTGACGGTGTACCGGCTGGTGGCCCAACACACCATAGAAGAAAAGATCGTGGCGCTGCACGCCAGCAAGCGCGAACTGGCCGACAGCCTGCTGGACGGCGGCGATCTCAGCGCGCGGCTGGACGGCGCGGCGCTGTTGGCACTATTGCGCCAAGGCTGAGCATTGCCCTTTCGTCATAAAATGGGCAAGCTGGCGTCATTTCCCTGATTCCGGATTATCCATGCTCAAAGCCCTCCTGCTGTCCAGCCTGCTGCTGTCCGCGCTGCCCGCCTGGGCCGGCCTGTCCCAGACCGACACCGCCTCCGAGAAAATCTCCGTCGGCACCCTGTCCATCGTCGCCGCGCCGGCAATCAGCGTGGCCGGCAGCGCCCAGGGCAAGGGCGAATCGCTGCTGGCCCCGGTGCTGGCGGTCACCGGCAGCGCCTATGTGATCACCGGTCTGGCCCAGGGCGCCGGCGACACCGTCAAGATGTCGCTGGACGCGGTGCAAGGCGGCGCCAAGCTGGTGGTGGAATTGTCCGGCAAGGCGCTGAAAGCCACCGGCGCCGCGGTCGGCGCCTCGGTGCAAGTGAGCGCGGTGGCCAGCGGCACCATGCTGGTCACCTCCGGCAAAGTGCTGGCCTTCATCCCCAACAAGCTGGGCGAGGCCCTGCTGGAGCATAACCGTGTCCCGTCCTGACGCTCTGCCCGCCCGCCTCGCCGGCCTTGGCCTGGCGCTCTGCCTGCTGCTGCCGCAAGCCGCCCAGGCCGGCCGCAGCTGCGAGGAACAAACCATCACCCCGGCCACCTTCGGCAAGGCGATGGCCGCCGCCGAACAACTGCGGCAAAAGCTGGACGCCAGCGGCGGCGACGTCGCGGTGATAGGCCGCGTCGGCCAGGACCTATCGCGTTTCAAGCTTCGCTACACCCATGTCGGCATCGCCTACCGCCAGCCGGAAGGCCGCTGGCGCGTCGCCCACCTGCTCAACGACTGCGGCAGCGCCAGCTCCGACCTGTGGTACGAGGGCCTGGGCAATTTCTTCCTCGACGATATGTATTCCTTCGAGTCGGTGGCGCTGCTGCCGCCGCCGGCGCTGGCCGCGCGCCTGCGCGAACGGCTGCAGGCGCCGCCGCGGCTGCGCGAACTGCACACCCCGCAATACAGCCTGCTGGCCTACCCCTTCGCCACCCGCTACGAAAACTCCAACACCTGGGTGCTGGAAACGCTGGCGGCCTCGGCCAGTCAGGAAGCGCGCATCGCCAACCGCGAACAGGCGCAGATGTGGCTCAAGCTCAACGGCTACGCGCCGTCGGAACTCAAGCTGGGGCCGCTGACGCGGCTGGGCGGCCGCATGTTCAAGGCCAATGTCGCCTTCGACGACCACCCCAACGAGATGCGCTACGCCGACCGCATCCAGACCGTGACCGTGGATTCGGTGATGAACTTCCTGCAAGCCCGCAAAGAGGGCTGGCAAGTGCTGGAAATCCCCGCGCCCTGACTGGATCGCAGAAGCTGTTCCATGCCTGCTGCGCTTCAGCGAGACCTTGAACAGGTTCTCAGCGCGCGCCGCACGCCGCCGGCACCGCCGCCGCAACGGCGGCCGGCTGGCGCGCCGCCAGCCACGCGCCCAGACTGACGCACGCCAGGCCGGCGGCCAGATAGCCGGTCAGCGCCTCGTGCAGCAAGGGCACCGCCAGCAAGCCGGCCAAGACCGGAATCAGGGCGAACAACATCCCCACCCTCACCGCGCCCAACACCGTGATCGCGCGTAGATACAGCACCATCGCCACGATGGCCGCCGCGCCGCCCTGATAGGCGGCCTGGAATAGCAGCGTCGGCCAGGACGCCGCCGCCAGATGCTTGGGCAGCCACAGCAGATAGATCGGCAGATAAATCAGCGCCGCCATGATGGTGATCGCCCGCGTCAGCGGCCAGGCCGGATAGGCCCAGCGCCGCGCCAGCACGCCGAAAGCCGCCCAGCTCACCGAAGCCAGCAATAGCAGCAGATCGCCCTTCCAGCTATCGCCGCCGGCGCCGCTGAACAGGGGCAGCGCGCTCAAGACCAGTCCGGCGCCTATCAAGGCGTAACCGGGCAGTTTGTGGCGCTGCAAGCGCTCCCCGGCCAACAGCCAGGCGAACAAGGCCACCAGAAAGGGCTGCATGCCCGGCAGCAGCAGGCCGCCATGCGCCGCCGGCGCGTATTTGAAGCCGCTGTAGGCGAACAGGCTGACGCCCAGGCCGCCCAGCAAGGTCAGCAGCCACAGCCGGGCATCGCGCAAGGCGCCGCGCGGCAGGCCGCCGCACAACAGCAGGATCAGCGCGGCGACGCCGACGCGCAGCGCCAGCATGTCGGTGCCGGCCAGCGCGCTCTTGGCGGCGAGGCGCGACACCAGGTTGAAGCCGGTCCAGATGGCGACGGCGCCGAAGGCGGCCAGATAGCCCTGGCGCAGGGAAAGGGTGGACATGTTCACGCTCCGGGAATGGGAATGCTTGCATGCTAGCCCGCGCGCGTCATTCCAAAAAATGAATTATTATGATTCAGATAATCTCTTGGAGAGAACGATGGAATTGGACGAACTGCACATATTCCAGGCCGTGCTGCAGGAAGACGGCGTGACGCGCGCCGCCGCCCGACTGCACCGGGTGCAATCCAATGTCACTACCCGGCTGCGGCAGCTGGAAGACAAACTGGGCGTGCCGCTGTTCCTGCGCGAAGGCAAGAAGCTGATCCCCACCGAGGCCGGCCGCCGGCTGGGCGACTACGCCGAGCGGCTGCTGAGCCTGGCCGAGGAAGCGCGCCAGGCGGTGGCCAGCGCGGAGCCGGCCGGCAGCTTGCGGCTGGGCGCGATGGAAAGCACCGCCGCCTCGCGGCTGGCGCCGGTGCTGGCCGGCTACCACCGCCGCTACCCGGCGGTGCAGCTGGAGCTGAAAGCCGGCGTGTCCAACGACTTGCGGCGCGCGGTGCTGGAAGGCCGGCTGGACGCGGCGCTGATCAGCGGCCCGGCCGGCGACGAACGCCTGGACGAGGCGCTGGTGTTCGAGGAAACCATCGTGCTGGTGGCCGCCGCCGGCCAGCGCGAGCTGTCGCTGCGCCTATTGGGCGAGACCACGCTGCTGACCTTCGGCCACGGCTGCGCCTACCGCCAGCGGCTGGAAGCCTGGATGCAGCGCCAGGGCGTGCAGCCGCGCCGCCTGGTGGAACTGGGCTCCTACCACGCCATGCTCAGCTGCGTCGCCAGCGGCATGGGGCTGGCGCTGCTGCCGCAAAGCCTGCTGGACAGCATGCCGCTGATGGCGGCCCAGGTGTCCACCCATCCGCTGCCGGCGGACCTGGGCCAGGCCCAGACCACGCTGATCCGCCGCCGCGGACTGCGCCAGCCGGCGCTGGACGCCCTGCAGCGGCTGCTGTTGGGCGAGGAAAACTAGAACGGCACGCTGCGCGGCGACGGGCCAGTGCCGCCGCCGCGCCTGGCCTCAACCGCTGTTGCGCAAGCCGGCCGAAGTGCCGTTGATGGTCAGATGGATAGCGTACAAGGCCTCGGCGTCGTCCGGCTGACGGCGCAGCCGGCTCAGCAACTCGGCCTGCAACAGGCCCAGCGCGTCCAGATACGGCAAGCGCGTTTCCAGGCTGCGGTGCAGCGTCGGGTTCTTCTCCAACAGCGCGCTCTGGCCGGTGATGGCGTAGAAAGCGTCCAGCGTCGCCTGCCACTCGGCCTGGATGCGGCCGAACAGCGCCTCGGCCAGCGCGCGGTCCTCCACCAGGCCGGCGAAGCGGCGGGCGATGCCCAGATCCGCCTTGGCCAGCACCTGTTCCATATTGGACAACACCACCTGGAAGAACGGCGAGCTGCGGTACAAGCTTTGCAGGCGCGCGCGGCCGGCTTCGCCGTGGCGCTCGATGAAGGCGCGCACCGCCGAGCCGACGCCGAACCAGCCGGGCAGCATCACCCGTGATTGCGACCAGGAGAACACCCAGGGAATGGCGCGCAAATCCTTGATCGAGGCCAGGCTCTTGCGCGAGGCCGGCCGGCTGCCGATATTGAGCTTGGCGATGGCGTTGATCGGCGTCGCCTCCAGGAAGTACTGCATGAAGCCCGGCGCCTCCACCAGTTCGCGATAGGCGCGGAAGGCGGCGTCCGACAGCTCGTCGAACACGGTCTCGTCGGTCTCGCAGCTGGCGCGGCCGCTGAGGCTGGCCTCCAGCGTCGCCGCCACCAGGGCTTCCAGGTTGCGGCCGCCGATGGCCGGGTCCGAATACTTGGACGCGATCACCTCGCCCTGCTCGGTGATGCGGATGCGGCCGGCCACGCTGCCGGCCGGCTGCGCCATGATGGCCTCGAACGACGGACCGCCGCCGCGGCCCACCGAGCCGCCGCGGCCGTGGAACAGCCGCAGCTTGACCCGGCCGTCGGCGAAACAGCGCACCAGCCGCTTTTCCGCCTGGTAAAGCTGCCATTGGCTGGTCAGATAACCGCCGTCCTTATTGCTGTCGGAATAGCCCAGCATCACTTCCTGCATGCGGCCGCGGCTGTCCAGCAACTGCTGGTACCACGGCAGCGCGAACAACGCCGTCATCACCTGGGCGCTGCGCTCCAGATCGGAAATGGTTTCGAACAGCGGCACCAGGTTGACGCTGGCGCGCGGCTGTCCGTCCACCAGCCGGATCATGCCGGCCTCCTTCAGCAGCAGCGCCAGCGCCAGGATGTCGCTGACCTGGGCGCAGTTGGAGATGATGCTCTGGCCGATGGCGTCGGCGCCGAACTGACGCTGGATCAAGGCCGCCTCGCGGAAGATCGCCAGCTCCTTCTCGGTTTCGGCGCTGTAGTCCAGATAGGGCGAATACAGCAGCCGCGGCGTGGCCAGCTCGCGCAGCAGCACCCGGCTGCGCGCCGCCTCGTCCAGCGCCGCGAACTCCTCCAGCCCGGCGCGGGCGAACAGCTCGCCCACCACCGCCTCGTGGCTGCCGGCGAACTGGCGCAGGTCCAGCGGCATCAGGAAGAAGCCGAACACATCCACCGCGCGGATCAATTCCGCCAGCCGGCCGTCGGCCAGCGTCGCGCTGCCGTGCTCGCGCAGCGAGGCGTCCAGCACCGCGAGATCGGCCTGGAATTCAGCCTGGTCGGCATAGGGCCGGCCCGCCGGCCAGCGCCCGCTCAGGCTCACGCCCAATTGCAGGCCGGTGGCCAGCACCCGCGCCTCCATCGCCGCCAGCGCGCGCCGGTACGGCTCCTCGCGGCGGCTCTCCTCCTGGTCCGGCGTCAACGCCGCCAACTTGGCCAGCGCCGGGCTGACGCCGACCAGGCGCTGCGACAGCGACAGCTCGCGGTACAGCGCCGCCAGCTCGTACAGATAATGTTCGAACGCCACTTGCGCCTGGCGCGTCACCGCGTGGCGCAACACCACGGCGTCGACATTGGGGTTGCCGTCGCGGTCGCCGCCTATCCAGCTGCCGACGCGGATGAAGGACGGCAGCGGCGTCGTCTGGCCCCAGGTGGCCTCGATCTGCCGGTCCAGACGTTGGTACAGCGCCGGCAAGGCCTGGAAGAAGGTCAGCGGATGATAGGCGACGCCGTTTTCGATCTCGTCCTTGACCGCCAGCTTGAAGTGGCGGATTTCCGAGGTCTGCCACAGCGCGACGATCACGCGCTTGAGCTTGGCCTCCAGTTCCTCCTCCTCTTCCGGCGTCAGATCCGCCGCCGCCAGCTTGCCCAGGAAACGGCGCACCGCGCGGTGGCCGTCCAGCACGCTCTGGCGCTGCACCTCGGTGGGGTGGGCGGTGAGGATGGCGCCGACATAGGCGTCGCGCAGGGTGTCGGCCAGCATGGCGATGCTGACGCCGTCCGCCTTCAGCTTGCCCAGCGCGCGCGACAGGCTGCCCTGCTGCGGCGCGGAGCCGGCCTGGCGGTGGGCGCGGCGGCGGCGCACATGGTGCAGATCCTCGGCGATATTGAACAGCTGGGCGTACAGGCCGCAGGCGCGCACCAGCGCCATCGCTGCCGCCGGGCTCAACTCAGCCGCCAAGGGCTGGCTGCGTTCCTCGGCGCTGCGGCCGGCGATGGCGCGCACCTCGGCGTAGACCTCGGGGCCGGCCTGTTCGCTCAACACCTCGGCCAGCGCGCGGTCCAGGCGCGCCAGATCGGCGCGCAGCGGCAAGTCCTTGTCTAAATCGCTCATTCGGTATCCCTTGATGATGACGAGCGGCCGTGGCCGCTCCTAGTTTTGAATCGGCTCAAGTCAGCGCGGTCGCTGACTTCAGACGATTCGTTTCGCATGCAAAACATCATAAGCAGGCTTGCCGCTGTAGTGGCAACACTACTGTCATTTAACCAGTTAGATATTGACCTGACTGCGCATTGCGCAACATCAAGCTTTACGCCGCCGCCTGGACGATACGGCGGCGCTGCGCGCCGGGCCGGCATGCTAGAATGCCCGCCATCCAAGCACATAGCCCGATCGGAAACCGGTTTTCATGGACAAAATCGTCATCGCCAGCCGCGAAAGCCGGCTGGCCATGTGGCAGGCCGAACACATCCAGGCCCGGCTGCAAGCGCTCTATCCCCACCTCAGCGTGGACATCCTGGGCATGACCACCCAGGGCGACCAGATCCTGGACAAAACCCTGTCCAAGATCGGCGGCAAAGGCCTGTTCGTCAAAGAGCTGGAAGTGGCGCTGGCCGAAGGCCGCGCCGATCTGGCGGTGCATTCGATCAAGGACGTGCCGATGGTGCTGCCGGAAGGCTTCGCGCTGGCGGCGATCTGCGAACGCGAAGACCCGCGCGACGCGCTGGTGTCCGCCCGCTACGCCGACCTGTCAGAGCTACCGGACGGCGCGGTGGTGGGCACCTCCAGCCTGCGCCGCGAATCGCAGATCCGCGCCCGCTATCCGCGGCTGGTGGTCAAGCCGCTGCGCGGCAATGTGCAAACCCGGCTGCGCAAGCTGGACGACGGCGAGTACGACGCCATCATCCTGGCCGCCGCCGGCCTCAAGCGCCTGGGCCTCGCCGATCGCATCCGCAAGGAACTGCCACCGTCGGAAAGCCTGCCGGCCGCCGGCCAGGGCGCGCTGGGCATCGAGATCCGCGCCGACCGCGCCGACCTGATGCAACTGCTCGCGCCTCTGAACCACGCCGCCACCCACGCCTGTGTCAGCGCCGAGCGCGCGCTGGCGCGCGAACTGGGCGGCAGCTGCCAAGTGCCGCTGGGCGCCTTCGCCACCCTGGACGAGGGCACGCTGGCGCTGGGCGGCTTCGTCGCCAGCCCGGACGGCTCGGTGATGCTGACCGCCAGCGCCAGCGCGCCGGCCGACTACGCCGACGCGCTGGGCCGCGCCGTGGCCAAGAAGCTGCTGGACGACGGCGCCGGCCCGCTGATCGAAGCGGTGCTGGCCGACCCGCGCTGAGACCGCGATGCCGCGCGTCCTGGTCGCCCGCCCGCAGGCGCAAAGCGCCGAGTTGCTGCGCCTGCTCGCCGCCGCCGGCTTCGACGCCGGCCATCTGCCGCTGATGGAGATCGAAACGCGGCCGGACGCGCTGGCGGCGCTGCCGCAACAGGCGGCGGCGGCGGATTGCCTGGTCTTCGTCAGCCCCAGCGCCATAGACCAGGCCTGGCCGGCGCTGCAAGCGCTGGACCTCGCCGCCAAGCGGCTGATCTGCGTCGGCCGCGCCAGCGCCGCCAAACTGGCCGCGCTCAGCGGCCGGACGGTGCTGCACCCCGCCGAGGGCAGCGACAGCGAAGCGCTGCTGGCGCTGCCGGAACTGGCCGATATGCGCGGCCAGCGCGTGCTGATCGTGCGCGGCGTCGGCGGCAGGCCGCTGCTGGCCCAACAACTGACCGCGCGCGGCGCGGCGGTGGACTTCGCCGAGATCTACCTCAGGCGCGACGGCGCGCCGGATTGGCCGGCTTTCGACCGCGCGCCGCCGGACGCCATCATCGTCACATCCGGCGAAATCGTAGAGCAATTGTTCCGTCTCGCTGGCTCCAGTCGAATCAGGACGTTACAATGCCTGCTATATTGCGTGCCGCATGCGCGCGTGGCCGACCGCCTCGCCGCGCAAGGCGCGACACGCATCATGACAACCCGGGCCGAAGACAGCGCGCTGGTCGCCGGCCTTAAAGAATGGTTCTGTCGTCACCCATGAGCGAATCCCAGATCACCGAAACCGCCAAACCCGAGTCCAAGAAGTCGCTGAGTCCGGCCTTGTTGATCGCCATTGCCGCGCTGGGCGTGTCCGGCTGGCAGTACTACAGCTCGCAGCAAGAGCTGACCGCCGCCCGCCAGGAACTGGCGCGCCGGCTGGCCGAAGGCAGCGGGTCCGCCAAGGAACTGCGCGCGATGACCGAACAGGCCATCAGCGCCAACCGCGCCACCGAAGGCCGCCTGGCGCTGATGGAAGCCCGCGTCAACGAATCCGCCGGCCAGTACGCGACGCTGAACGGCATGTACCAGGAACTGACCAAGAACCGCACCGACTGGCTGCTGTCCGAGGTCGAGCACACCCTGGCCATCGCCAGCCAGCAACTGCAATTGGCCGGCAATGTGCCGGCCGCCGTGTCCGCGCTGGAAATGGTGGACGCGCGCCTGGCCAAATTCGACCGCCCGCAGCTGATCGCGGTGAAAAAATCGGTGGCCACCGATCTGGAAAAACTCAAGGCCCTGCCCTATCTGGACAGCGTGGGCCTCACCGTCAAGCTGGACCGGCTGATGCTGTCCGCCGACAGCCTGCCGCTGGCGGTGGACGCTCACCGCCTGGCCGACCAGAAAACGCAGACCAAGGCCGCCACGCCGGCCAGCGCGCCGCTGTGGGAACGGCTGCTGGCCGATGTCAGCAAGAGCCTGGGCGAACTGATCCACATCCGCCGCATGGACAAGCCGGAAGCGCTGCTGCTGTCGCCGGAGCAAGCCTTCTTCCTGCGTGAAAACCTGAAGATGCGCCTGCTGGACGCGCGCCTGGCGCTGATCCAGCGCGACGGCAAGACCTTCAGCGCCGACATCGTCGCCGCGCGCAGCTATGTGCAGCGCTACTTCGACCGCGACGCGCCGCCGGTCACCCAATGGCTGGGCACGCTGGGCGAGCTGGAAAGCGCGCCGCTGGACGTGACCCTGCCGGACATGAACGCCAGCCTGAAGGCCGTGCGCGACGCCCAAGGCGCGGCAGGAGAATAAACCGTGAAATTCGCCTTGTGGATTACCGGGCTGTTTGCCCTCGCGGTGCTGGTCGGCCTGGCCGCCACCGTCAACACCGGCTACGCCATCCTGTTCCTGCCGCCGTACCGGATGGAAGTGTCGTTCAATCTGCTGATCGTGTCGGTGATCGTGCTGATCTTCGTGGTGCACCTGGTGCTGCGCATGGTGGCGGTGGCCGCCAACCTGCCCGAGGAAGTGCGCCGCTTCCAGCGCCAGAAAAAGCTCAAGGCCGCGCGCCATGCGCTGCGCGAAGCCGGCATCTCCTACTTCGAGGGCCGCTTCCAGAAAGCCGAGCGCGAAGCCAGCAAATCGCTGGACAATGAATACTCGCTGGAAAACAAGGCGCTGGCGTTATTGATCGCCGCCCGCTCCGCCGGCGCCGCCGGCGACCTGGAAAAGCGCGACGGCTACCTGGCGCAGCTGGAAGCGATGCCGCCGCGGCTGCAACTGGCGCGCCACATGCTGGACGCCGAGCTGAAACTGGAAGCCAAGGACCCGCTGGGCGCGCTGGCCGCCATCGAACGCGTGCGCGCGCTGTCGCCCAATCTGACCAACGCGCTGCGGCTGGAACTGAAAGTGCGCCTGCTGCAGAAACAGCCGGAAGCGGTGCTGGCGCTGACCGAAAAACTGCTCAAGGCCGACGCGCTGGAGCCGGAACAGGCGCGCCGCTACCGTCTGGCCGCCTACCAGCAACAACTGGTCACCCTGCTGGGCGGCCAGGAAATCCGCGACTGGCTGCGCCGCATCCCGGAAGCCGAGCGCAGCAACCCGCAGCTGGTGGACCAAGTGGTGGAGCGGCTGATCGTGCTGCAAGACTACGACTACGCCGCCACCCTGCTGGCCGGCGCGCTGGCCAACGACGACCACGACACCCCTGAACTGTCGCGCGAGCTGGGCAAGCTGGCCGAGCACCTGAGCGAGGACAAGCGCCTGGAACTGCTGAAAACCGCGGAAAACTGGCTGAAGAAACGCCCGCGCGACCACTGGCTGCTGATGGCGCTGGGCCGGCTGGCGCTATGCCAGCAACTGTGGGGCAAGGCGCAAAGCTATCTGGAAGCCAGCGCCTCGATCTCGCCGACGCTGTGCGCCCACGCCGAGCTGGCGCGGCTGTTCGAAGCCACCGGCAAGGAAGAGCAAGCGGCCCAGCATTACAACAAGAGCCTGGAACTGGCGCTGAAACAGGGCTGCTGATTCCGCTCCGCTCACCAAAAAAGGACATGCTCGCGCATGTCCTTTTTCATTTCCGTTGTTATTACCGGCTCAACTCGACAACAGCAACACGCCCCAGGCCAAGGCCAGATAACGCGCCGCCTTGCCCAGCGTCAGCCACAGAATGCTGGACCACCACGGCAGACGCAGCCAGCCGGCGGCCAAGGGAATGGCGTCGCCAATCACCGGCAGCCAGGACAAGACCAGCACCGCCGGGCCGAAACGCTGAAACCAGCCGGCCAGCCTCGGCGGCAACGCCTTGCGCGGCGCCAGCCGCCCCAGCCACAAGCTGGTGATGCTGCCGGCGGTATTGGCCACCGTGGCCACCAGCAAGGCCGGCCACAACCACTCCGGCCATTTGTACAGAAAGGCGGACAGCGCCAGTTCGGAATTGCCCGGCAGGATGGTGGCCGAGGTGAAGGCCGACACCGCCAGCCCGCCCAAGCCCAGCCAGACCAGATGGCTCACTCGCCAAAGCCTATGGTTTCACCGCAGGCGGCGGCAATGGCGGCGCTGAGCGTGGCGAAGAATTCGGCGCCGTCGCGCGCGGCGATCCACTGGCCGTTCTGGAAGGCGAAATGGTAGCCGCCGCTCTTGGCCGCGATCCACAACTCCTGATTGGCGGTATGACGGTTGATGATGATCTTGGCGCCGTCGCTGAACTCGAGGTCCAGTACATTGCCCGAAATCAGGTAGTCCACATCGAGATCGTTATCGTCGATCGCGGTTTCGATGCACGCGAAAATGGCGTCGGTCTGTTGCAGGAATTCGGATTCGTTCATTGCGCTATTCCTAAATTTAGGGGTGGGCTCGGCGCGCCGGAGTCACACGATGCGCGCCGGCTTTGCTAGTATCGAGATTTTGCCACATTGGAATCCATCCGTATGCGCACCCTGCTGGCTTGTGCAAGCCTGACCCTGCTCCTGACCGCCTGCGGCTTCAAAGGCCCGCTCTATCTGCCCAAGCCCGCCGCCGCGTCGGCGGCCAAACCCGCGGTCCAAGCGCCGGTCAAATCGGACGCGTCGGCGCCGGCCGCCGGCAAGCAGGCCGCCTCCGCCGCTCGCTAAGCGCCGGCGATAAGATATTGAACCCGCCCCAAGCGGCTCTGGCCGGCCTTGCAAGCAAGGCTGGCACAGAAAATGCCTTAAGCATAACCTTATTCCCGCGCGGTTTTCTGCGCGGCGTTTGAATCCTTTACACTCGTTTGGAGTCACAGCGGCTGAACCGGCGAATACCGCGCCGGCCGCACCTATAGCAGACAAGGAGTTACCGATGCCCCACTTCGCCCGCCACCTGGAACACCACACCATCATCAATCCCTTCCCCGGCATCGCCAAACTGGAAGCGGCATTGGGGCATCGCATCGGCGCGCGCATCGGCTCCAACGAAAGCATGGCCAAGCCGGCCTCGCCGCTGGCGGCGCAGTTTGGCGAAGCGATGGCCGAACTGGCCAGGCTCTATCCCGACCCCTACGCCCACGGCCTGCGCCAGCGCGCGGCGGCCCACAATGGCGTGGACGCCGGCCAAGTGCTGTTCGACACCGGCGCCGACAGCCTGATCCTGCTGGCGCTGCGCCTGTCCTGTAATGTCGGCGACGCCGTGGTCTGCACCGCCGGCACCTACCCCACCTTCCGCTACTTCGCCGAAGGCGTGGGCGCGCGCATCCTGGAAGTGCCCTATCAGCAGCAGGGCGACCGGCTGCAAACCGATCTGCCTCGCCTGGCCGAAGTGGCGCGCGCCGAACGCGCCGCCGTGCTCTACCTGGCCAATCCGGACAATCCCACCGGTCATTACTGGGGCGCGGACGAGCTGCTGTCGCTGCGCGAAATGCTGCCCTCCACCACCCTGCTGATCCTGGACGAGGCCTATGTCGATTTCTGCGTGGACGCGCAAGACGCGCCGCCGCGCGGAGCGCTGCCCAACACCCTGAGGCTGCGCACGCTGTCCAAGGCCTATGCGCTGGCCGGCCTGCGCGTGGGCTACGCCATCGCGCCGCCGGACATCGTCGCCAAGGCGGACCAGATCCGCCCGCAATTCGCGCTGTCCAGCTTCGCCCAGCTGGCGGCGCAGACGGTGATGGACGATCCGGACTACTCGCGGCAGTTGATCGCCGCCACCATCCACCTGCGCGACAAGCTGGCCGACGCGCTGCGCGCGCGCGACCTGGTGGTGATGCCCTCGCACACCAACTTCGTCTGCATCGCCTACCGCGACGCCGCCAGCAGCGAGGCCATCCACCGGCAACTGCTGTCCGACGGCATCGCCGTGCACCGGCCGCCGCACCCAGCGGTGCGCCACCTGCTGCGCGTCACCGCCCAGCCGCAGGCCTTGTCGGCCAAGGTGATGGCGGCGCTGGCGGAAGGCTAGCCGCCGGTTTTCAACGCCGCGCGCCCTTGCTCGACACCCAGCCCCCCGGCTCCGGCGCGCCCACCAAGGCCTGGCGCGCCAGCGCCATATTGCTGAACCCCGCTTGCCGGTAGCACAGCCGCGCG